>JBIKKQ010000008.1:0-47513 GCA_044360305.1 Pirellulales bacterium | reverse complement strand
TCGGGGAAAAGTTTCCGCAGTTCGCCGGAAGCCGTCGGCAGTTCAGCCCTCGTCCGGTGCCGGGGGCTGCGCGGCGTCGTCCGTCAGGGCGGCCACGAGCCAGGCCGGCGGCATGGCGCCACCGTCCGGCGGATCGTCCGCGGTGCCGGCGGCCTCGGTGCCGGCCTCAACGCCGAACGTCGTGTTGGGCGGCGCGTCGGACGGCAAGCCGGCCGCGGTCGTCGCGTCGCGCCGGGCAGCGAGCCAGCCGTCGGCGATCCGGTCGATGTCGGCGCCGTCGCGGCCACGGACGCGCGGCAGTGCCTGCGAGAGCACGAGCGCCGTCAGCAGGCCGGCAGCGAGGGTGAGCGATACGGGCCGCAGCCAGCCCGAGGGCGACCGGTCGTCTCGGGCCGCGGCCCGTGGTGTCGGCACGCTATCTGTGGACATGGTCTCAGGGACAGATGGGTGGGCCACCTCGGTCGGTACTGCAACGCCGGCACCGAGCAGGCCGGCCGCGGCGAGCCGCAGCGTCGCCCCCTCGAGCCGCAGGTAAGCGGCGAGCGTCCGCCGGGCTTCCGCCGAGGATGCGAGCAGGTCCGCCAGCCGGCGTTGGCCGGCCGGATCGAGACCGCCGTCGAGGTGCCGCACGATCAGGTCGTCGAGTTCACGATCGGCCGGGCCGGCCGGTTCATCGGGTGCCACGGTCATGGTGCCATTCCCTGCGGTCGCGTGAGCTTGGACCGCACGCAGTCATGGAGCATTCTTCGCGTGCGCGACAGCGCCCGCTGGACGGCCGCGCCGGTCCGGCCGAGGGCGACGCCGATCGCGTCGAACGACGCCCGGCTCTCGTATCGCAGCGCGACCATCCGCCGCTGGACGTCGGGCAGCCGCCCGGCGCAGTCCCGCAGCGCGTCGATCTCGCGCTGCCGCTCGGCGGCATCGGTGGTGTCCTCTCCGAAGGCACGGTCGATCTGCTCGAGGAGTTCGGGCTCGGCGAGCGTGCAGCGGGCGGCACGCCCCCGGGCGCGGATGTAGTGCAGGGCCTGCCGACGCACGATCTCCTTGGCCCAGGCACGAAAGTCCCGGATCGGTTCCCCGGCAGCGGCGGCGTGTTCCATGACCACGACGGCCGCGTTCTGAAAGATCTCCTCGGCGGCGTCGAGATCGCGGACCATCGCCATCAGGTAGGCCATGAAATCCCCCTGGTGCCGGAGCATGTTCCTGATGAGTGACGGATCATTCATGCCGGGGACCGTGCGGTCGGGAGCGGATGGCGGCGGGGAGCAACCCTGCCCGGGGGCTCCCCGCCGGGAGCCCCACGGGCAGCGGTGTCGTCAGGCGGACTTCTTCCGGGCGTCGGTATTCTTGCCGACCTCGACCGGCTTGTCCCCTCTGGCCTTCTTCCGCGTTTCCTTCTCCCCGCGGGCCGCGGCCTTCAGGGCGGGCTTGTCGGTCTCCTTCTTCTCCCGGGCCGCGGACTTCGCGGGGGCCTTTGCGCCGGCCTTGCCCTCCGTCTTGCCCTCCGTCTTCGCGTCGGCCCGGCCCTCGGCCTTCGCCCGGCCCTTGCCGGGCATGCCGTCCGCCGCCTTCTCCATGCCGCCGGCGGCCTGCCGGCCCGTCTTCGCCGCGGCCCGGGCCTGCCCCGCCACGCCCACCAGGGCCACCATCACCGCCAGCGCCATCACCACACGCAACGTCCTCATGTCGATCGCTCTCTTTCCGTCCTCGGTTCCTCGATCAGCGAAGCCCGCCGCCGACCGCGTCGGCTCCTGCGTGCTCACCATCCAGGTACCGAACCCCCCCGGGGCAGACAGAAAAATTTTCGGCCGGAATAAATGCCGCGGCGGACGTACCGTCGCTTCCCCGCGGCCGCTCAGCCCAGCCACGCCTTGCGGGCGAGCCGGAGCAGGTCGCCGATGCTCCGCCGCGTCTCGGCGAAGTCGGCCTTGCTGGAGCCGCTGGTCCGGTCCACGAACGTGATCGGCACCTCGATGATCCGGGCCCCGGCCCGATGCAGGAGCCAGAGGAATTCCTCCTGGAACGCATACCCCCGGGCCCGGGGCGGCTCGATCCGATCGAGGACCGCCAGCCGCACGGCCCGAAAGCCCCCCGAGGCGTCGTGGACCGGCACGCGGAGCACCCAGCGGGTGAACCAGCAGACGAGCCGGCTGGCCACGTGGCGGGACAGCGGCCAGCTGACGGTCCGGCCGCCGGGCACGCGGCGCGAACCGATCGCCAGATCGGCGGGCCGGCCGCCGACCGGCTCGAGCGCCGCGAGCAACCGCGGCACGTCGTCGGGGTCGTGGCTCAGGTCGGCGTCCATGGAGACGGCGACCGCGAAGCCGCGTCGGCGGGCCTCGTCGAGCCCTTCGAGGATCGCGGACCCGAGGCCGCGGCGGCCGCGCCGCACGAGCACGTGGAGCCGCGGCTCGGCGGCGGCCCTCTCTAGCGCGATCCGCCCGGTGCCGTCGGGCGATTCATCGTCGATGACGAGCAGCTGCAGGTCGTCCCGCGCCGCCAGCACGCGGTCGATGAGCGCGGCGACGTTGTCGCGCTCGTCGTAGGTGGCGGCAATGACGAGGATCCGGCCCGGCGGCCAGGGTTCGGCCGACCGCAGGTCGGTCTCCGGCGGGGAGTCGGTGGCGGACACGACGACCATTGTGACCACGCCGCCGGGCGGCGTCACGGGAGGCGGGCGAACCGCGGGCCCCGACGTCTGCTTGGCCCCATGCCGGCACCGGCGGCGAGCATGGCCGCGGCATCGGCAGGAACGGCTTGTCGCTCACCGGGCCGACGGCCAGCGAACGACGCCCTCGCGGAGCGTCGCGGCGGTCTGCGCGGGCCGGCTACCAGACGTCGGCGAGCCGGACCCGCAGGCTGCCGGAGAAGGCCGCGACCGGATCGGTCGCCGGCTCCAGCCGGTAACCGCCGTCCACGAGCCGGTACTGCTCCAGCCGCTGGTTGTCCGGGTCGGCGATCCAATACTCGCCGACACCTGTCCGTGCGTAGAGCTGCTTCTTGAGCGACGTGTCGTTGGCCGCGGTCGACGGGGAGAGAATCTCCACGATGAGGTCGGGCACGCCGTTGATCTTGGTGGGGGTGATCATCCGCGTCCGTGCCGCCAGCACGACCACCAGATCGGGCTGCACGATGTCATGATCGGTGAGCTGCACATCCACCGGGGCATTGAAGACGAGTCCGAGCCCGGCGAGCTCGATCTGCGTGTACAGTTGATGCTGCAACCGCTTCGACACCGTCTGGTGGGCAGTGGAGGGAGCGGGCGTCATGTAGTGGTCCCCGTCGATGATCTCGTGCCGCCGCCCGTCGTCGGGGAAGCAGCAGTACTCGCTGTACCCCAGCTTCGCTCGCGGGGGGCTGGCCGGCATCGACGGACTCGTATCGGTGGCCATGTCCAGGAACCTCCGGCGGACTGCTGCGCCCAAGGCCCACAGTATATACGGCAGTACAGGTATCGTCAACCTGCCGCGGCGGTGCCGCCAGCCGGCCTAACGCTTCCGCGCGATCGCCCGCACCATGGCCGCGGCCATGTCGGCCGGGCTGTGGGCCACCTCGATGCCCGCGTCCTCGAGCGCGGCGACCTTCGCGTCGGCCGTTCCCTTGCCGCCGGAGATGATCGCCCCGGCATGCCCCATCCGCTTTCCGGGCGGCGCCGTCCGGCCGGCGATGAACGCGGCCACCGGCTTCGTGACGTGCTCCTTCACGAACGCCGCCGCCTCCTCCTCGGCGCTGCCGCCGATCTCCCCCATCATCAGGATCGCGTGGGTGTCGGGATCGTTCTCGAACAGCGTCAGGATGTCGATGAAGCTCGACCCGACCAGCGGGTCGCCCCCCAGCCCGACACAGGTGCTCTGCCCGTGGCCGAGTTGCGTCAGCTGCCAGACGGCCTCGTAGGTCAGCGTGCCGGAGCGGCTCATGACGCCGACGTGGCCGGGAGTGTGGATGTAGCCGGGCATGATGCCGATCTTGCACGCCCCGGGGGTGATCACACCCGGGCAATTGGGGCCGATGAGCCGGCTGCCCGAGGCCTTGACCACCGGCATGACGCGGGCCATGTCGAGCACCGGGATGCCCTCGGTGATCGCGATCACCAGCTCGATGCCGGCGCCGACGGCCTCGAGGATCGCGTCGGCCGCGAAGGCAGGGGGCACGAAGATCATCGTCGCGTTGGCGCCGGTGGCGTCGCGGGCCTGGGCCACGGTGTCGAACACCGGCAGCTCGGCCACCGTCTCCCCGCCCTTGCCCGGCGTCACGCCGCCGACCATCCGCGTGCCGTAGTCGAGGCAGCCGCGGGTGTGAAACTCGCCGACCTTGCCGGTGATGCCCTGACAGATGACGCGGGTGTCGCGATTGACGAGGATGCTCATGAATGCACGCTTCGTGGGGGGCGGATGGAGTGCGGATGAACGACTGGCGGGGGCGGGTCAGGCCTTGCTGGCGGCGACGACCTTCTGCGCGGCGTCGGTGAGGCCGTCGGCGGTGATGATCGCGGTGCCGCTGGCAGCGAGGATCTTCTTCCCCTCGGCGACCTCCGTGCCCTCCAGCCTGACGACGAGCGGCACGCTGAAGCCGACGGTCTTCGAGGCCTCGACGAGGGCGGTGGCGATCGTCGTGCACCGCATGATGCCGCCGAAGATGTTGACGAGGATCGCCTTGACGTTCCGGTCGGAGAGGATGATGCGAAACGCCTCGGTGACCGCCTTCACGTCGGCGCCGCCGCCGACGTCGAGGAAGTTGGCCGGCTCGCCGCCGTGAAACTTGACGAGGTCCATCGTGCTCATGGCGAGGCCGGCGCCGTTGACGAGGCAGCCGATCGTGCCGTCGAGCTTGACGTACGACAGCCCGGCGGCCGCGGCCCGGGTCTCGGCCGGCTCCTCCTCGGCCTCGTCCCGCAGGGCGGCGATCTCCTTGTGGCGGAACAGGGCGTTGTCGTCGAACGTCATCTTGGCGTCGAGGGCGACGAGCCCGCCCTCCTTCGTGAGCACCAGCGGGTTGATCTCGAGGAGCGACGCGTCGAGATCGACGAACGCCTGGCAGAGCCGGCGGAAGAACGTGTCGGCATGCCGCCAGCTGGCCGTCGGCAGCCCGAGCTTGGCCGCCAGGACCCGGGTCTGCCAGGCGGCGAGGCCGCGATCGGGGTCGAACGGCTCGGAGAGGATCAGTTCCGGTGTCTCGGCCGCCACCTCCTCGATGTTCACGCCACCGGCGGTGCTGGCGATGAGCACCGGCGAGCCGACGCGGCGATCGACGAGCACCGCGCAGTAGAGTTCGCGGTCGATCGCGCAGCCGCTCTCGACGAACACCTGCCGCACCGGCTGCCCCTCCGGACCGGTCTGGATCGTGACGAGCGTCTTGCCGAGCAGGCCGGCGGCGATCCGCTCAGCGTCTGCGGCCGACTTCGCCAGTTCCACGCCGCGCTGCGTGCCACCCTTCACCTGCCCCTTGCCGCGGCCCCCGGCATGGATCTGCGCCTTGACGGCGCAGACGGGCGTGCCGAGCGCGGTGAACGCGGCGGCGGCCTCGGCGGGCGTGCGGGCCACCCGGCCGGCGAGCACGGGAACGCCGGCGGTCCGGAGCAGGTCCTTGGCCTGGAACTCGTGGATCTTCATGGTGTCGCGGGGCCTCGGAGGTGAGCGGATCGATGGCGGCCGACCGCTACCGATCGCAGCGGGCAAATATCCCACGCCGGCCGGCCGCTGCAAGCCTGCGATGCCGGCACGGCCCGGGGACGCGGCCGCTGGCCGGCCGCAGGCCGCGTTGCTATGCTCCGGCACTCGTCTCCAGACCCCGGGTTATCGACCATGAAAGTTCTCGTCACGGGAGGCGCCGGGTTCATCGGCAGCCACATCGTCGATGCCTTGCAGGCCGCCGGCCACTCCGCGGCCGTGATCGACGACCTGTCGAGCGGGTCGCGGGCCAACCTGCCGGCCGACGTGCCGCTGCACGTGGCCGACATCGTCGATGCGGCGGCGGTGCAGCGCGTGGTGGAACTGGAGCGGCCCGACGCGATCTGCCACCAGGCAGCGCAGATGTCGGTGAGCCGCTCGGTCCGTGAGCCGCGATTCGACGCCGAGGTCAACTGCATCGGCCTGATCAATGTCCTCGACGCGGCCGTCCGCCAGGGCTGCCGGAGGTTCGTGTTCGCCTCCTCGGGGGGCGTGCTGTACGGCGACGTCACCGCGCCGGCGCCGGAGGATTCGCCCGCCAACCCCGTCAGTCCCTACGGGATCACGAAGTGGGTCGGGGAACGGTATCTGAAGTTTTACGCCGCCGAGCACGGCCTCGCGACGGTGGCCCTGCGGTATTCGAACGTCTACGGGCCGCGGCAGAACCCGCACGGCGAGGCGGGCGTGGTCGCCATCTTCTCCAAGCGCATGCTCGCCGGCGAGCATGCCACGATCAACGGCGACGGTCGCTACGTCCGCGACTACGTCTACGGTCCCGACGTCGCCCGGGCGAACCTCGCGGCCCTGACGGCGGACGTCGCCGACATCCGCCCCGGCTCGCTCACCAGCCTCAACATCGGCACCGGCATCGGCACCGACGTCAACGAACTCGAGTCGCAGGTGCGCGCGACGATCACCCGGATCCGGGCCGACCGCGGCCAGCCCGCGCCGCCCGCGCCGACGCACGGCCCCGCCCGGCCGGGCGACCTGCGGTCGAACCTCGTCGATGCGGCCCTCGCCGGACGGCTGCTGGGCTGGCGGCCCGGCGTGTCGTTCGCGGAAGGCCTGGAGCTCACGGCCCGCTGGTTCGCGGCCCAGAAGGCCGGGTGACGGTGGCAGCGGACCGGCTTGCCGGCGGGGTTTTTGCCGTTCCGGCGGCCGGTCGGGATCGCTACCCTCCGCGGCCATGGAACCGTCCGCCGTCCGTCCGCCCGTCCAACCAGCCGCCGCGGCCGGTCCGCGGTGCGCGCTGATCTGCGGCGTCGGCGGCCAGGACGGGGCCTACCTCGCCGACCACCTGCTCGGGCTCGGCTACCGGGTCGTGGGCACGAGCCGCGACGCGCAGGCCAGCTCGTTCTCCGGTCTCACGCGGCTCGGCATCCGCGACCGGGTGACCGTCGAGTCGATGACGCTCGTCGATTTTCGCTCCACCATGCAGGCGATCGCCCGGCACCGGCCCGACGAGATCTACAACCTCGCCGGCCAGACGTCGGTCGGCCTGTCGTTCAGCCAGCCGGTGGAGACGTTCGAGAGCATCGTGATCGGCACGGTCAACCTGCTGGAGGCGATCCGCATGCTCGGCCGGCCGATCCGCCTGTACAACGCCGGCAGCTCGGAGATGTTCGGCGACACGGGGATGGAGCCGGCGAGCGAGCGGACGGTGCTCCGCCCCTGCAGCCCCTACGGCATCGCCAAGGCGACCTCCTTCTGGCAGGTGGCCCAGTATCGGCAGGCCTACGGCATCGCCGCCTGCACCGGCATCCTCTTCAACCACGAGAGCCCGCTGCGGCCGGAACGGTTCGTGACGCAGAAGATCGTCGCCGGCGCCTGCCGGATCGCCCGCGGCGAGGAGCAGACGCTCCGCCTCGGCGACCTGTCGGTGCACCGCGACTGGGGCTGGGCCCCGGAATATGTCGTGGCGATGCACCGCATGCTGCAACTGGAGACGCTGGAGGACTTCGTCATCGCCACCGGCCAGACGTCGAGCCTCGAGGAGTTTGTCGCCGCGGCCTTCGCCGCGGTCGGGCTCGACTGGCGCCGGCACGTGGTCCGCGACCAGTCCCTGGTGCGGCCGGCCGAGATCGGCTGTGGCCGGGCCGACACCGCGCGGGCGGCGGAGCGGCTCGGCTGGACAGCCCGGCACACGATGCCCGACGTGGTGCGGATGATGGTCGAGGCCCGGATCGCCCCCCAGCAGGCCCAGCCGCGCCGCGCCGCCTGAAATCGGCCGCTGTGCCGACCGGCCGGGCCGTTTCGGGTAGATATGGATTTGCCCACAGCGGCGTCGGCCCCCGACTCATGCGGGGCAGCGCCGCGCGGCCACCCTCGGGAGCACGATCGACGATGGGCACCCTGGCATGGAGCGGCCTCGCGGCCGCACTGATCGCCCTGTGCTGCGGACAGGCCCGGGCCGAGGTCTGGCCGCAGTGGCGCGGGCCAGACGGGCAGGGACACGCCCCGCAGGCGCAGGACCTGCCGGTCCGCTGGAGCGAGACGGAGAACGTCGCCTGGAAGACGCCGCTGCCGGGCCGCGGCTGGTCGTCGCCGGTGCTCGACGAGGAGCGAATCTGGCTCACCACGGCCGTCGAGCCGCGCGACGCGTCGTCGCGGGCGGTCAGTTTCCACGCCCTGTGCGTCGAGCGGGCGACGGGGAGGCTGCTGCACGACGTGCGGGTGTTCACCGTGGACGACCCGCAGCCGATCCACAGCCTCAACTCCCATGCTTCGCCGTCCCCCGTGCTGGCGGACGGCCGGGTGTTCTGCCACTTCGGCGACTACGGAACCGCCTGCGTCGCTGCCGACACAGGGGCGATCGTCTGGACGAACCGCGACCATCGGCTCGACCACCAGAACGGCCCGGGCAGCAGCCCGATCGTGTGGCGCGACCTGCTCATCTTCCATTGCGACGGCCGCGACTCGCAGGCGATCGTCGCCCTCGACACGCGGACCGGGGCCGAGGTCTGGAAGACGCCGCGCAGCGGCGCGCTCCGCAAGGAAGCCGATCTCAAGAAAGCCTACGGGACGCCGCTCGTGGTCGCCGTCGGCGGCCGCGACCTGCTCGTCTCCCCGGCCGCAGACTGGATCTACGGCTACGACCCGGCCACCGGCCGCGAGCTCTGGAAGCAGTCGTACGGCGTGCTCGGGTTCTCGGTCGTGCCCCGGCCGGTGGCCGGCCACGGGCTGCTGTTCGTGAGCACGAGTTTCATGCAGCCGGAACTCCTCGCCCTGCGGATCGGCGACGGCTCGGCGGCCCCGGAGATCGTGTGGCGCGAGAAGAAGGGGGCGCCGACGATGCCCTCGCCGCTGGTCGTCGGCGACGAGGTCTACATGGTGAGCGAGAAGGGGGTGGCCAGCTGCCTCGACGCGCGGACGGGCCGCCTGCACTGGTCGGAACGCCTCGGCGGCAACGTCTCCTCGTCGCCGCTGCTGGCCGACGGCCGGATCTACGTCGGCAATCGCGACGGCGAGACGTTCGTGCTCCGGCCGGGCCGCGAATTCGCCCTCGAGGCGACCAACAGGCTGCCGGGGAGCATCATGGCCTCGCCGGCGGCCGTCGGCCGGGCGATCTATCTGCGGACCGATTCCGCCCTCTACCGGATCGAGAAGCCCCGGCCCTGACCGGCCGCGCATGGTGCGCACGGGGCAATCGCTTCGGCCACGATCACGATCACGGCGGCCGGCGCCGGACGGCGGTCACTTCGGCAGCAGGATGTGGTCGGCCCACTCGAGGTCGGTCGTCAGCGTGAGCACGCCGTCCTTGAACTCCGCCGCCAGCGGCTTGCCCGCCTGCACCGACTTCGCCTCCTTCGGCTTCGCCGGCAGCCGCACCTGCACCTTCAGGTTGGCGACCGGCTCGGCCGTCCAGTTGGTGAGCGTGAGCACCGAGCCGGCCGGGCCGTCCATCAGGATCGGCTCGACGAACGGGTTGTCGCAGACCGCCGGCTCCTCCACCGGCCGGGCATCGACCCCCAGACGGGCGAGCTTGGCCGCGGCCGGATCGAACGTGGTCGGCGTCACGGGGCAGAGGTTGCCGCCGCGCGGGAAGGGCTGCACGGGCAGCCCCGTCCGCATGTAGGCACAGCCGGCGAGCGTGCCCACCGCGAAGGCCTTGCCCTTGCCCAGCTCCCGCACGGTCACGGCCGGCTTGCCGTCGGACCACGTGCCGAGCACCTTGGCGTCGGTCGGCACGAGCGCCTGCTTCAGGCCCACGGCCGGGATTTTTCCCCCCTCGAAGGCGATCTCGCCGATCGCCGGCGCCACCGGCAGCTCCATCACCGGCCGGATCACCGCCAGGTTCTTCTTCGTCTCGGCGGACGCCAGGCCGAGCACCTTGAGGAGCGCCGGATCGGCCTCGTTGAACTCGTTGAACAGCCCGAGGCCGCCGGAGGCGTAGAGCACGCCGCCGTTCTTCACCCAGGCCTCGAGCTTCGCCGGCACGCGGTGGTCGATCCACTCGCCCGCCACGTGGAGGACGTCGTACTTCGCGAGGATGTTGTCGGCGGCGATGTCGTCCTCGGTGACGAGATCGACCCGGTGCTGGCCATGGAGCAGCGCGAGGTAGAGCATCTGCGCTTCCACCCGGCCGATGATCTGCTGGATCGTGGCGGGGGCGTTTTTGCAGCCGGCCATGAGCACGTCCTGCGCCTTGGGAATCTGCAGGAGCCGCTCGTTGTGGTCGGTGGCCTTGCTCAGGAGGACGGCCACCCGGCCCGGCCGCACCGTCGCGCCGGTGAGGAGTGGCTCGGCCTCGGCGGTGTCGTAGATCGACTCGTGGAGCACCCGGTAGGTGTCGGTGTAGCCCCAGGCCACGAAGTTCTCGGTGTGCCGTTCCGGGGGGCCGACCCAGAAGTTGTCGACATGATTCACGCCGGCGCCGGGGGCGTAAATCATGCTCCGGCGCAGGAAGTCGGCCCGCTGCCCCGGGGCGTGCGGCATGACGTAGAAGTGGATCTTCTGCTTGTTGTACTTCACGCCGCAGCGGACCGTGGCCAGCATCCAGGAGATGGTCTGCGGCGGCATCGGCACGCTGAACACGTAGTCCTCGGCCCAGTACATGCTCATGCCGTTGTGCTTGAAGATGTCGATCCACTGGTGGATCGGCCCGTAGTACATCGGCATGCCGTGCGGCGAGTAGTTGGCGCCGGTCTCCGCCTGCGGGCCGATCAGGGCCCTGGTCTGCGCCGTCAGGTCGCGGTAGAAGCCGAACCGCTCCTCCTCGTTGAAGGTCTGGGCATACCAGCCCACCCGCCGGTTCGTGCCCCGGTCGGCGAGTTTCGCGGCGTCGGGGACGACACCGCCGAGGTCCGCGGCCGTGACGCCGCGGGCCTTGAGCCAGCCGGTGAACTTCGCCTGCATCGCCGGGTCGGCCCAGTTGATCTCGCCGAGCGAGATCTCGTCGCCGAAGCTCATCACCTTGAACGCCTTCTTCTGGGCGTCCGAAAGTCCCGCCACGTACCGCTTCAGTTCCTCGGGATTGTGGCAGTGCCCGTGGTTCGAGCCGTCCACGGCGGCGTGCGCGTAGGGGGCGGGGAGCAGCGTGTTGTAGCCGAGGGCGTCCTTGAGCGCGGCGACCCACGGGCGGTCGAGGTCGTAGAACAGGCCGTAATACAGGATCGACTGCGGCTTTCGGCCGCCGTTGCGGGTCCGCCAGCCGGTCTTCGCCAGCCGGGTCAGTTCCTCGGCCCGGGCCTGGCTCGTGAAGATTTTCCGCGGCTTGTTCCAGGCGATGTCGAGCGGGACGACGAACGTCTCGCCGTTCGGCAGGCTGACCGCGCCGGCCCGGTCCGTGCCGGCCGCGTCGCGGGCCGCTTCGATCTCGATCGGCCCGGCCGCGCCGGGCAGCGACACGACGATGCCCTCGTCGTGCACGAGCCGGCAGAACGGCCCGATGTTGACCCACGGGCTCCACTGCCCCGGCGGCACCGGGCCGGCCTCGGGAATCTCGGTCGTGCGGCCGGCATAGTTGGGCTGGAAGTGGCCGACGGGCGTGGTGAGTTTCAGTTTCGCGGCCGCCGGCGAGTTGTTCTTGAAGCGGACGAAGACCCGCGACTGCGCCAGGGCCTCGAGCGTGAACGGCGAGGCCGTTCCATACGGCTTGAAGCCCTCGTAGGTGTCGGCCGGCTCCGTAGTGAGCACCACGAAGTCGATGAACCGCTTTCCCGCCGGGGCGGGGTTGGCGACGGTGACGAGGCGGATCTCGGCGGGGCCGGCGGCCAGCTGAACCGTCGTCTTCGGCGCCTCGGCTGCGTCGTGGTCCACGCCCCAGAACCACCACAGCTCGTCGCTCTCGCCGGTGAAGCTCCAGAGCCGGTCGGTCCCCTTCTTGCCGTAGACGTGTTCGAACACCTTCTTGCCGTTCTGCAGGACCTCGATCCGGTGCAGGTAGTTGAAGTACGGCGGCGCCTGGTACTTGCTCCAGACGCGGTAGGCGCCGGCGGCGGGGATCGTCACTTTCTGGACGGCCACCTCGTCCTTGGTGTCCGCCGCCGCGCCGAGGCATCCCCCCTGGGTCAGCCACATCCCGCCGTAGCTGTGGGAGCCGTAGCTGTCGTCCATCGGCGTCACCGCCCAGCCCTTGCCCTGCGGCTGAAAGAACTCCCCTTCGGCCACCACCACGTCGGCCCCCCGCGTGCCGGCCGCGGCCGCGAGGCAGGCGCCGATCACCACGGAAGCCGTCAGGGTGCGGATGGACGTCGGCATGGCGAATCTCCTGGACGAAGGTGGGAGGGAAGCGGGCAGCGCGGAGCGGCCGTTGCCACGGCGGCGAGTATACTTTTCGGGCTCGAGCGGCGCGGCTGCGCAAGGCAGCGATCGTGCGACGACGGTTCTGCGTCGCTCACCGAGGAAGTCCCGGTCATGCACCAGTTCGGCCGGGTGTCGCTGCTCGTCTGGTCGCTGTGCCTGCTGCTCGCGGGCTGTCAGGCCCGCCAGCCGTTGCCGGCGCCGGCCGCGCCGGCTCCGCCTGCAAACGCGTCGACGCCGCCCCCCTACCTCTGCCGGTTCACCGAGGAGCCGGTGACGATCGACGGCCTGCTCGACGAGCCGGCCTGGCGGGATGCCGCGGAGGTGGGCCCGTTCACGCTCCCCTGGCTCGGGGCGAACGCGCGGCCCGCCCTGAAGGCCACCCGGGCGAAGATGCTCTGGGACCGGGAGCACGTCTACGTCGCCGCCGACATGGACGACGGCGATCTCTACGCCGACGTCGTCGAGCACGACGGTCCGACGTGGAACAACGACGTGTTCGAGGTGTTCCTCAAGCCGACGGCCGACAAGCCGGCCTACTACGAGCTGCAGGTCAACGCCGCCAACACGCAGTTCGACTGCTTCTTCCCGCGGCGCGGCCACCTCGACCGGTTTCGCCGGCTGCACGATTTCGGCATGCAATCGACCGTGAAGCGGCGCGGCTCGCTCGACGACTGGACCGACCGCGACGAGGGCTGGACGGTGGAACTACGGATCCCGTGGACGAGCTTCATGCACACCGGCGGCCGGCCGGAGCCGGGTGACGAGTGGCGGTTCGCCCTCTGCCGCTACGACTACGACGTCTCCAGCGAAGGCCCCGAGCTCTCCACCTGCGCGGCCCTGTCGCGGCTCGACTTTCACCGCCACGAGGACTACCGGCCGGTCGTGTTCCAGGGGCCGCGCGGCTCGACGGCAGGGCCCGTCGGCATTCCGCGGATCGTGCCGGTGACCACGTCGAAGGTCGCGGGCTCGCCCGAACCGCCCCTCCCCTACACGGTCGAACGGGTTCATCCCCGGGCCCGGATCCCGGGGCCGATCGCCGTCGCCCACCAGCCCGGCAGCGACCGGCTGATCTACGTCACCGAACCGGCGGCCTACCGGCCATCGGCCGTGATGCGGATGCGCGACGACGAGGGCAGCCACGAGCCCGAACTGCTCGTTCCCGCCGACGACACGACCGTGCATTACGCGATCACGTTCCATCCCCGGTTCGCCGACAACGGCTTCGTGTACATCGGCTCCAACGGCCGGAAGAGCCCGGACGGGCGGATCCCGGCCGGGGATCCGGCCACGACCCGGTTCACCCGCGTGACGCGGTACGTCATCGACCGCGCGCCGCCGTACGCCTTCCATCCGGAGTCGGCCGCGGTGATCATCGAGTGGAATTCCAACGGCCACAACGGCGGCGACATCGCCTTCGGCCCCGACGGCATGATGTACGTCGGCAGCGGCGACGGCTCGATCGATTCCGACACCGACCGCGTGGGACAGGACCTGACCACGCTGCGGTCGAAGATCCTGCGGATCGACCCCGATCATCCCGACGAGGACGTTCCCGCCGACGGCCGGCACTACTCCGTGCCGCGGGACAACCCGATCTTCGACGCCGGCAGCCCGATCGCGACGGTGCCCGGGGCCCGGCCCGAGACCTGGGCCTACGGCCTGCGGCAGCCGTGGCGGCTGGCCTTCGATCCGGTGCAGGGCCGGCTCTGGGTGGGGAACCAGGGGCAGGACCTGTGGGAGCAGATCTACCTGATCGAACGCGGGGCGAACTACGGCTGGAGCATCCTCGAGGGAACGCATCCCTTCCACCGCGACCAGCCGGCGGGGCCGACGCCCTTCTCGCGGCCGGTCGCCGAGCATCCCCATGCCGAGGCCCGGGCGATGACCGGCGGCCTCGTCGTCACCGGCTCCGCGCTCCCCGGCCTCGCGGGCGCCTATGTGTACGGCGACTTCGCCACGGGACGGATCTGGGGCCTGCGGCACGACGGCACGCGGGTCACGTGGCACGAGCTGATCGCCGACACCGGGCTCAACATCACCGGTTTCGGCACCGACTCCCAGGGGCGGATCCTGATCTGCGACCACCGGCCCGGGACCGAGGGGGGCTTCCATCGGCTGGTGCCCGCGCCGGCGGCGGCGAACGACCGGCCCCCGTTCCCGCGCCGG
The DNA here is from genome assembly GCA_044360305.1 of Pirellulales bacterium. Classification (GTDB taxonomy): domain Bacteria; phylum Planctomycetota; class Planctomycetia; order Pirellulales; family UBA1268; genus QWPN01. The sequence goes on along the minus strand of JBIKKQ010000008.1, from coordinate 32,937 downwards.
CTCTCCGAGAGCGGTCTGTTCGCCGACATCCCCCGGCACCGGCTGGTCGCCGGCGCCGTGCCCTACGAGCCGGCGGCGCAGTTGTGGAGCGACGGCACCCACAAGGCCCGGTTCATCGTCCTGCCGCCGGTGCGGGACGGTGCGGAGACCGTGCCGGCGAAGATCGGGGTCAGCAACGCCCGCGGCTGGAACTTCCCGGACGGCACGGTGCTGGTGAAGTCTTTCGCGGTCGAGCGGATCGAGGGGGATCCGGCCAGTCGCCGCTGGATCGAGACCCGGTTCATGCTCAAGGAGCAGGGCGAGTGGGCCGGCTACTCCTACGAGTGGCTCGACGACCAGACCGACGCCGTGCTCGTCGATGCCGCCGGCGGGGATCGCGAGTACACGATCCGCCCCCGCGAGCCCGATGCCGGCGACACGCAGCGGCAGTGGCATTACCCCGCGCGGGCCGAGTGCATGCTCTGCCACAGCCGGGCGAGCAACTACGTCCTCGGCCTGTGCACCGTGCAGCTCAACCGCGACTTCGACTACGGAGCGGTCCTCGGCCCGGGCCACGCCACCGACAACCAACTCCGAGCGCTCGAGCGGCTCGGGCTTCTCGAGGTGAACTGGTGGGGCGACGCGCTGGCTGCGGTCTCCACCCGAGCGGAGGCCGCGGGCATCCCCGCCGCCGACCGGGGCGGATGGATCGCCCGGCAGCTGGCGTCCGCGGACCCGGACCGGGCCCGCTTCGGCGCGCGGAAGTCCGCGCTCCTCTCCCGGCCGCCGGCGGCCACGAACCGGCTCGTCGATCCGCACGATGCGTCGGAGCCGGTCGCGGCCCGGGCCCGGTCCTACCTGCACGCCAACTGCGCCAGCTGCCACGTCGGGTCCGGTGGCGGCAACGCGGCGATCGAACTCGAGTACCTCTCGGCCCACGAGACGATCCCGCTGGAGGCGATGCGGGTGGTCGACGCGAAGCCGCTCCATGCGGCGTTCGACCTGCCCGACGCCCGGATCGTCGCGCCGGGCGAACCGCGCCGGTCGCTGCTCCTCGAACGGATGCATCGACGCGGGCCGGGGCAGATGCCGCCGCTGGCGACGGCGGTCTTCGATGAACGGGGCGTGGCGGTCGTCCGCGAATGGATCCGGTCGCTGGCGCCGGGGGAGAACGCCACGACCGGCGGTGTGGCGGCGCCGGCCGACGTCGCCGATCAGCGCGGCTTGGGCCGGTAGTAGCTGCAGCCCGCGCCGGCGACGCGGTCGTAGCCCGTGTCGATGCCGATCAGGGTCTCCGCGCCGCCGAGGAACATGGCCCCGTCCGGCTCCAGCTGGCGGCGGACCCGCTGCACGAGCGCCGCCCGGGTCGGGACGTCGAAATACAGCATCACGTTGCGGAGGAAGATCACGTCGCAGGTCGGCATGATCGGCCAGGTGGCATTGAGATTCAACTGGCGAAACTCCACCAGCCGGCGGCACTCCTGGACGATGCTCCAGCTCCCCTGCAGCGGCCGGAAGTATTTCCGCAGCAGCGGCGCCGGCATCCCCCGGGCGACCTCCAGTTCGCTGAACAGGCCGGCGCGGGCCCGTTCCAGGGCCTGCTCGGAGAAGTCGGTGGCGATGATCCGCACCCGCCACGTGGCGAGCAGGTCGCGGAAGTGCTCGAGTAGCGTCATGGCGATGCTGTAGGGCTCCTGCCCCGTCGAGCAGGCCGCCGACCAGATGACGAGCTGCCGCTTCGTGGCCCGGCGCGGCACGAGGTCGGTGACGAGCCGCACGAGTGTCTCGAACGGGGCCCGATCGCGGAAGAACGAGGTCTCGTGCGTCATCAGCGCGCAGAGCACCTGCGGCTCGAGCGTCTTGTCGGTTCCCTGCCGGACCCGGTCGAGGAGCGTCTCGATGCTCGGCAGCTTCCGCTGCCGGACCAGGGGCAGGAGCCGGGCGACGACGAGGTAATGCTTCGTGTCGTCGATGCACACGCCGGTCCGGCGCCGGAGCAGGTCCCGGAGAAAGGTGAACTGCGGCTCGGCGACCTTCATGGCGGGCACGTGCGCGGCGTCAGCCGCGCCTCTTGAGCCGCAGGGCGACCTCGACGCCGATCTGGGCCACGGGCAGCACAGCGTCGGCGAGCCCCGCGCGGACGACCTCGCCCGGCATGCCCCAGACGACGCTGGAGAACTCGTCCTGGGCGATGATGCCGCCGCCGGCCGCGACGATCGCCCGGGATCCCGCCAGGCCGTCGCGGCCCATGCCGGTGAGGACCACGCCGAGCGTGCCCGCCCCCCAGAGCCGGGCCGCCGAGCGGAACAGGACGTCGGCGGCGGGCCGACAGGAGTTCTCCGGCGGACCGTCATGAAGCCTGATCCGCGGCAGGAGCGGGTCGCCCGCCAGTTCCATGTGGCGGCCGCCGGGGGCGAGCAGGACCGTGCCCGCCTTCACCGGCATCCCGTCGCCGGCCTCGCGGACCGGCACCGCGCAGATCTTCCCCAGCCGGTCGGCGAGCTGGGCCGTGAAGAACGCCGGCATGTGCTGGACGATCAGGATCGGCACGCCGGCGTCCGCCACGCAGGCCGGAAGCATCTCGGCCAGCGCCGCCGGGCCGCCGGTCGAGACCGCGATCACGACCCCGCGGATCGGCTCGCGCCGGCCGGTCGGCCGGGGGTGGACGGTGGTGGGGGTCACCACCGGGCCGCGCGGACCGGCGGGCTCGGCCGCCGCCGTCCGGGGCACGAGGGCCTTGATCCGCCCGACCAGGTCGGCGCGAATCCGGGCCGTCACCGCGGCGGGATCGAGGCCGGCGGGCTTGGCCACGTAGTCGTTGGCGCCGGCGAGGAGCGCGTCCACCGTCGCCTGGGCCCCGCGCTCGGTGAGGCTGGAGAACATCACCACCGGCAGTTTCGGGTGCCGGCGCCGGATCGCGCGCAGGGCCGTGATCCCGTCCATGACCGGCATCTCGACGTCGAGAAGGACGAGGTCGGGAAGATCGGCGGCGAGGGCATCGAGGCAGGCCTGACCGTTGATCGCCTCCCCGGCCACCTCGAGATCGGCATCCGCCGCCAGCTCGGTCGCGAGGATCCGGCGGATGGTGAGCGAATCGTCGCACACGAGGACGCGGATCGGCCGCCGGCCGGTGCCGGCAGCAGCCGGCTCGGGGCAGACGCCGAGCGCCACCAGCTTGCGGGTCAGCGATGCGGGCGTGAACGGCTTGGCGAGGTAGTCGTCCACCCCGGCGGCCATGGCCTGCGCGATCCGGTCGCGGTCGTGCTCCGTGGAGATCATCAAGAGCGGCAGGCGGCGGTGGGCCGGGTCCTGCCGCAGCCGGCGGACGAGTTCCAGGCCGTCCATCACCGGCATGTGCCAGTTGACGGTCACGAGGTCGGGCGGTCCCGCGGCCGCGATCGCGTCGAGGGCTTCGACGCCGTTGGCCGCCTCAACGCACTCGAACCGCAGCTCGCGCAGCGTCCTCGCGACGATGCTGCGCACCGGCTTCGAGTCATCGACCACGAGCGCCCGCATCCCGCCCTCCGTTGCATCGTCCCGGCCTCCGGCCGGGCACGCGGATCACTTCCTGTAGTCGTCCACCAGCCGCTGCAGCGCCTGGGCCATCCGCGACAGTTCCTGCGACGAGACCTGGGTGTTGGCCGCCCCCTCGGCGGTGCTCTGCGCCGCCCGGGCGACCTGGACGATGTTCTCGGCGATCTCGGACGAGCCGGTCGTCGCCTCGGCGATGTTGCGGCCGATCTCCCCGGTGGTCACCGACTGCTCCTCGACGGCCGCGGCGATCTTCGTCTGCAGGGCGTCGATCTTCTCGATCACCGAGCCGATCTCGGCGATCGCCTCGACTGCCCGGCGCGCCTCCCCCTGCATCCCCTCGATCCGGCCACCGATCTCTTCGGTCGCCTTGGCCGTCTCGCGGGCGAGTTCCTTGACCTCGTTGGCCACGACGGCGAAGCCCTTGCCCGCCTCGCCGGCCCGGGCCGCCTCGATCGTGGCGTTGAGGGCGAGGAGGTTGGTCTGCTCGGCGATCGAGTTGATCACCTTGACGACGGCGCCGATCTCGTTGCTGGAGCGGCCCAGCGCGTCCATCGTCGTCGAGGTCGTGGCCGCCATGTCCACCGCCTGCCGGGCCGTCGAGGCCGCCGACTGGGCGTTGCGGGCGATCTCGTGGATGCTGGCCACGAGGTTCTCGATCGACCCCGACACGGTGCGGGCGTTGCCGCTGACCTGCTCGGCGGCGGCCGAGACGAGGTTCGCCTGGGCGGTGGTCTCCTCGGCCGCGGCGCTCATCTGCTGGCTGACGCTCGTCAGCTCCTCGGAGGCGCTGGCCAGGGCGTGGGTGTTGTCCACGATGCCGCCGACGAGGGCCGCCTGCCGCCGGGCCTCGCGGGTCAGCCGCCGGGCGATGAGCGAGGAGACGGCGACGACCGCCGCGGTGGTCAGGCCGAACACCGTCAGCCCGAGCCGCAGCAGCCGCCGGACCGGCTGCCGGACCTCGACGGCGTCGATCTCGGAGACGAGCGCCCAGCGGACGTCGTTGCCGCCGGCGCCGGCATCGCGGTGCACCGTGACCGGCCGCCACGACACGAGCGCGGGCTCGCCGCGCCAGTCGGCCGTCTCGGCCGTGCCGACCGCCCCCTGGTCGAGCGCCGCCCGCACGGCGGGGGTGTCGACCGTGAACCGGGGGTCGATGACGGTCGTCTTCGCGCCGATGTCGGCCGCGAACCGGGAGTTGCTGCGAAACAGCCTGTCCGGGCCGATCGCGTAGGTCTCCCCGGTCCGCCCCATGCCGGTTGTTTCGCCGACGATCTGATCGACCCTGTCGAGCGGCAGCTGGAAGGCGACCGCGCCCACGAGCGTTCGGCCGTCGTGGATCGGGGCCACGAGGAACGCCGCCGGCTCGTCGCACGACGGCAGGTAGCGCTGGAATTGCCCGAAGGTGACGGCCCCGCGCCGGCCGGCCGTGCCGGCCAGCTGGAAGGCGCCGGCGAGGTTCGACTGGGCGAGCGGCCCCGTCCGCAGGGAGGCGCAGAAGTCGATCTCCTTGAACACGCTGTACACCACCCGCCCCTGGGTCGCGTCGATCAGGAACACGTCCGAGACGCCGAACTTGTCGCGCAGGCTGCGGAAGAAGGGATGCCAACGGGCATGGGCCCTGGAATAGGACGAGCCGTCGGCCGCCGCGTCGAGGAGCTGCTTCGAACCGATGGGGTTGGGGTTCGAGCGGATGTAGAGGTACTGGGCGTACGCCGCGTCGTCGTCGAGCGGCTCGGCGAGCAGGCGCAGGTCGTCCTGGACCTTCCCGCGGTCCCCCGCCCGGCGCCGAAACTCGGTGGCGAAATCCCCGCCGTAGAACGCCTCCAGCTCGCGCCGGGCTGCGGCCAGCGCGGCGGCGTCCACCTTGGCGTCGGCCCGCAGCGTCGCCAGGCCGGCCGTCAGGTCGCGGAGCGCCTCGCGGCTCGCGTCCGCCTCGGCGAACACCGCCAGTTCGTGGTGCAGCGTGTCGAAATACCGTTCCACCGCCTTGCCGGTGACGGCGTTGACGGTCTCCAGTTGTTTGAAGGCCTGCTGCTCCAGCGCCGCCGCCGCGGTCCGGTAGCTCATGATGCCCATGAAGAGCATCGGGATCAGCGACACCCCCAGCAGGGCGAGGAGGAGCGGATTGGTGAGGAACGAACGCCACGAGCCGTCCGTGCCGGCCTGTCTATGGTCTGCCATGCGAACCCTGCCTTTCGGATGCCTGCGGCCGCGGCCGCCCCAGTGATTGAATCATGCGCCCCGGGTCGAGCAGATGCACGAGCCGATCCGGGGCGGCGTACACGCCGGCCACGGCGTCGGCGGTCGTCTCGCCGCCGGCCGGCTCGACGTCCGCCGGCGGGATCTCGACCACGTCGAGCATGTCGTCGATCGCCAGGCCGTACCAGTCGTCGTGCACCGCGATCACGAGGTGCGCGCCGCCGGCGGCCGGGAGCCGGTCGATCCCCAGCCGCGCGGCGGGATCGACGACGGGGACGATGCGGCCGCGCAGGTGCATCAGGCCGAGGACGCCCTCGGGCGCCTGCGGCACGCGGGCCAGCCGGCCGCCGCGCAACACCTCGACGATGCTTGCGGTGGGCAGGGCGAAGCAGGACGGGCCGATGCGAAACGTGCAGCAGCGGAGCGGTGTGGTGGCGAGCATGTCAGGCCTCCGCCGCGATCGAGCGGGCGGCCCGCAGGTCGAGCACCTCGGTGGCCACGCCGCCGAGGGCGAGGATGCCGGCGACACCGGTCCCGGCCGCGGGCTGGAGCGGCGACTCGGCGGCGAACACGTCGAGGATCGTGCCCACCGCCAGGCCGAGGCCGCTGTCGGCGCCGCCGACGACCACGAGGCTGACGGCGTCGCCGACCGCCGCGGCCGGCCGGCCGAGGAGCGCATCGACGTCGGCCACGGGGGTAAACCCGCTGCCGCGCCGGACGACCGCCTGGCTGCCGACCCGCTGGACCTCGTCGTGCCGATAGCGTTCGAGGCGGACGACGTCGGCGAGCGGCACGGCCACGCGGCGGCCCGCCGGCGTGCCGCAGACGAGATACCGCACGGCCCCCTCCTCCGCCCGGCCGGCCTCGGCCGCTGGCGCCCGGTCCACGACCGGCAGGCGGGCGAGCCGGTGCACGCCGCGCAGGTCGAGGATCAGCACCACGCCGCCGTCGCCGAGAACCGAGGCGCCCGAGTACAGCCCGAGCCCCGCGAGCAGGCTGCCGATCGGCTTGACGACGATCGTGGACAGGCTGGCCGCGTCGCGCAGGTCGCGGGTTTCGCTGCCGGCCGACTGCATGCCGTCCACGACGAGGCCGAACTCCCGGTCATCGACCCGCACGAGGATCACCGTGCCCTGCTCGTGGTCGGTGCCGGTCGTGGGCAGACCGAGGAACTGCCCGAGGAACACCACGGGCACGAGCCGGCCGCGGACGCGGATCACCGGCGCGTCGGCGAGCCCTTCGATCCGCGGCCCCGAACCCCCCGGCCGGAGGCGGACGAGTTCCGTGACCGCCACCTGCGGGATCGCGAACCGCTCCCCCGCGCAGCGGACGATCAGCGCCGGCACGATCGCCAGCGTGAGCGGCACGCGGATCCGGACGGTGGTGCCGCGGCCCGCCGCGCTGTGGATGTCCACGGTGCCGCTGATCGCCTCGATGTTGGTCCGCACCACGTCCATGCCGACGCCGCGGCCCGACACGCTCGTCACCTGCCGGGCGGTGGAGAACCCGGGCTCGAAGATGAACTGCAGCACCCGGTCCTCGGGCAGCGCCGCCGCCAGCTCGGCGCTGACGAGCCCGCGGGCGACCGCCTTCTCGCGGACCGCCGCGACGGCGATCCCCGCGCCGTCGTCCGAGACCTCGATGACGACCTGGCCGCTCTCCTGGAAGGCCCGCAGCCCGAGCCGGCCGGCCCGCGGCTTGCCGGCCGCCTCGCGGACGTCGCCCGGTTCGATGCCGTGGTCGATGGCGTTGCGGATGAGGTGCGTGAGCGGGTCGCGGATGCTCTCGACCAGCGTCCGGTCGAGTTCGGTGTCTGCCCCATCGACGTGGAACTGCACCTCCTTGCCGCAGGCGACGGCGAGGTCGCGGACCGTGCGCGGAAACTTGCTGAACACGTGGTCGATCGGCTGCATCCGCGTCTTGACCGCCGTCTCCTGGAGGGCGGTCGTGACGGCGTTGATCCGCTGGGAGACGGCCTGGATCGCCGGGTCGCCCGTGTCGATGCTGCGGAGCTGGTTGCGGGCGAGGACCAGCTCGCCGACAAGGTCGAGGATCGAGGCGAGGAGCCCCACGTCCACGCGAATCGAGCCTTCACCCGTGGTGGCGACAGGGGCCGCGACTCCGGTCGCCGCGACGGCCGTCGCTTCCGGCGCCGGGACGGAAGCGACCGTCGGCTGCGCGGTGACCGTCGGCTGCGCGGTGACCGTCGGCTGCGCGGTGACCGCGGCGGGCTGCGCGGCGACCGCGGTTGGCGGGAGTGCGACGACCGGTGCCGGGCCGGGGGCCGGTGCAGCCGCTGGCGGCGCCGAGACGGGCGCAGCCGCTGGCGGCGTCGCGCCGGCTCGTGCCGGCGGCGTCCCACCCGCGGCCTCCGCGGCGGCCACGGCCGCCAGCGTGCGCGAGAGCTCGCGGAAGTCGTGGTCCCCCTCGCTCCCGGTCTCCTGGATCGAATGCAGGATCGACCGCACCGCATCGACCATCGAGTAGAGCGAGCCGGTGACGCGGTCGTCGAGCGTCAGTTTGCCGTCCCGCAGCCGGCCGAGCAGATGCTCGCCGCTGTGTGTCAGGGCGCCGAGCTTCGAGAACCCGAAGAAGCCGCTGTTGCCCTTGATCGTGTGGACGGCGCGAAAGATGCTCGCCACCCGATCGGCGTCGTCCGGCTGTTCCTCGAGGGCGATCAGGTCGCGGTCGAGCTGGTCGAGGTTCTCTCCCGACTCGACGAGAAACTCGGCGATGAATTCCTGATTGTCGTTCATGCCGGACGTCACACGCTGCTGCCGGGAGTGCGACGGGGCAGGCTGCGGCGACTTTTCCGGCGCGGCCCCGTCGGTGAAGCATACACCGCGTTTCCGGCCCACCGCCGGTCGGGCCGTGCCGGATGTGCCGTCCGTGCCGGGTTACGGCACGGTGACCGCGGCCGTCGGCTGCTCAGCCCGCTGGGCGTCGAGCAGCGGCCAGAGCGTGTCGATGTCGTCCTTGAAGAGATCGCCGATGAGGATGTCGGTGATCAGCTGCTTGCGGTCGGGGTGCCGGCGGACGAACGCGCCGAAGTTCAGGCCGTCGTAGAAGGCGCAGACGAGTTTTCGCATCCGCTCCATGCCCGCGATGTAGTCCGGCCCCCACGCCCCAAGCCGGGCGGCCGAGGTGTCGCCGGCCGCCAGCGCCGCCACGATCGCGTCCGCCGCCAGGGCGCCGCTCTTGAGGGCGAGGAGGATGCCCGACGAGTAGAGCGGGTCGAGAAACCCGAACGCGTCGCCGACCAGCACCCAGCCGTCGCCGGCGACCTCGCGGGACCGGTAGGAATACTCCTTGGCGATGCGAAACGGTCCGGTCCGCTCGGCGCCCTCCAGCCGCGGCTGCAGGCCCGGGCAGCGGGCCAGCTCCGCGAAGAAGATCTCCTCAGCGTTGCGGCCCGGCTGCTCCTTGAAGAGGTGATCGTAGGAGGCGACCACGCCCACGCTGGTCAGGTCGTCGTGCAGGGGGATAAACCAGAACCAGCCCTTCTTGCCCGCCGTCTGCATGACGAGCGTGGCGCCGGCGTCGCGGCCGCCGTCGCGCCGTGCGCCCTTCCAATAGGTCCAGACGGCAGCCTTCTTCAGGACCGGATCCCACTCCCGCAGGCCGAGCCGGTCCTGGATCAGGCAGCTCTGGCCGGCCGCGTCCACCACCACCCGGCCGCGCATCTCCCGCTCCACTCCCCGCTCGTCCATCGTCCGCACGCCCACGGCCCGGCGGCCCTCGAAGAGCACCTCCAGCACCCGGACGCCCTCCTCGACTTCCACGCCGTGGTCGCGGGCATTGTCGAGCATCAGCCGGTCGAACTCGGCCCGGCTCACCTGCCAGGTCCGCGAGCTCTCGTGTGGCTTGTAATCGGCGAAGTAAAACGGTTCGGAAAGCTTCCCCTGCTCGGAGACGAACTGCACGCTGTGCTTTTCGACGAACCGGCTGCCACGGAGTTTTTCCAGCATCCCCAGTCGGTCGAGCGCCCAGAAGGTCTCGGGGATCAGCGACTCGCCGACGTGATACCGCGGGAAACGGTCGCGTTCCAGAAGCCGGACCCGGGCCCCGCTGGCGGCGACGAGCGTGGCGACCGTCGCCCCGGAGGGGCCGCCGCCGATCACGATGACGTCGGGTTCGGCCGCCTTGATCACGGGACATCCACCTCCAACCACGGGCTACTTTAAAATCCTAGGCATCCCGGCCCCGCGGGCAACATCGGCCGCCGCGGGCCGCTGCCGTCCCGACCGCGGGCGGGGTCCGCCCGCGGCCAGGACATCAATGCGCAATGATCCGCGCGGGCCGCCGGTCAGGGCTCGAACTGCTTGAGCGCCTGCAGGGCCGCGATGGCCTTGGTCGCCCCGCCGAAATGGCTGACGAGTTTCTTGGCCGCCACCAGATCCTCGACCGAGATGCGGACGGCCTTCGTCGCCTTGGCGACCGGTTCGGCCCCCGCCGCACCGCGGGCCCGGCGCCGACGGGGCCGGAACCCCATCCGCTTGAGCACCATGCTGACCTGCGGGGAGGAGACTTCGACCCCCTGCTTTTCGAGCGCGGCCATGATCGTGATCGGTCGGGGCTTCTCCCCGCGGGCCTGCATCGCCCGGGCGACCTTGCGAATCTCCTCCGACTTGTTGGTCACCTTCTCGGCCTTGACCGGCTTTTCCACTTTCTTGTCCGACATCGTTGTGGGGAGCTCCTGACAACAGTACCAAATTCGTGTGCATCACATGACACATCACACGAAGGTAACTATACTTCAGCCCCCGGCGGAAACAACCCACTCCAATGGGGTCGTCAGTGTGGTCCATGCGGCGGGGGTCGCGTCGCCGGTCACGGTTCCGGTTCCGGTTCCGGTTCACGGTTCCGCGATCTCGTCGCGCAGCGTCGCGATCATCCGCTGGCGGATCCGCGACACGGTGCCGTCGCAGAGGCCGAGCAGGCCGGCGATCGTCGCCTGGCTGCGGCCGTCGAGCAACAGTTCGCAGACCAGTCGATCCCGCGGCGGCAGCCGGCCGATCGCCTCGTGCAGGAGCGTGACCCGATCGCCGTCCTCGGCATCGGTTTCGTGGCCCGACTCCATGCTGGCGGCGTCGTGGTCGTCGAGCTGGCGCACATGGCGGCTCTGCCGGCGGATTTTTCGAGCGACGTCGAGCGCCCGCTCGCGGGCGAGCCAGACGATGTACGCCGCGCCGGCATTGCTGCTGTCGCCCGTCGGCCCGCGGGTGGCGTCGAACGGCGCGACGCACCGTTCGTCATGCGCCGTCGGTGCCAGCCGCCGCAGGTGGTCGAAGACCAGCGACACGACGTCGTCGGCGGCCCCCGGATCGCGGACGCCGTGTCGCGACAGGATCCGGCCGGCGACTTCGAGCACGGTCGGCGCGACGAGCTGCAGCAGTCGTTCGAACGCCCCCGGTTCGGCCGCCGTCTGCCAGCACAGCAGCAGCTGTTGCACCGTGCCGCCTGCGGCGGATGCCGGCTGCGCCTCCGGCGGCCCGTGCGGCGGTGCCGCTTCGGCCGGGTGGCCGTCGCCGTTCCCGTGTAGGCGATCCATGCAACGCTCCTGTCGCGCACTTGGCCGAGCGCCCGATCGTGCAGGGAATGCAAGGCAGTCGTCGTGCCACGGCTGCCACCCCTCCCCTTCCCGGGAAGCAGCATGCCAGACAGGCAGGCACCTTTGGTCAGGGTTCGGAAAACAGGAAAAGCCGTGTCGGCGGCGCAGGATTCCGGCGCGGGGAGCGTAATGCCAGCGGGGAACCTGGCAGGATCTCCATGCGCAGCCGCGGACAGGGACGCTCCGCGGACGATCGGGAAACGCGTCCGCGCTGCGGCGTGGCAAGGAGGCGGCTAGGCCGATGCAACTCGACGATCTGGTCACGCTGCTCGGGCAGCAGGGCCTGCGGCATCATGTCGATGTCGATCAGGGGGTGATTCGCGTCGTATTCACGACCGAGACGTACCACAACCTGCGGGGCGAGCGGTTGGCGATCGTGACGCTCTCGACGCCGGACGAGGGGCGGATTGTCCGCGGCACGATCGAGCGCGCGTTCGCGCCGGGAGGCGACGTGCCGCGAACCTGTGAACTGCTCTGCGAAATGGCCGCCACCACGCCGCTCGTGGGCGTGGAGTACGACCGGGATTGCGACAACCTGCGAATCGTCGCCGAGTGCGGCGTGGAGGATTCCCGGCCGACGGCCCGGCAGATCGTTTCGTTGATCGGCCGTCTCGTCGATGCGGCCGAAGTCTGGTTCGCGGCCCGGCTGCTGGCGGATTCTCGCCCAGCCGGATCGGCCTGCCGGCGGCCCGGCCGGGAACAGGACGCGGCCTAGCCGACACTCCCGGCGCGGGGCGGGTAGGATCGGCGGCCGCGGTCAGCGAGCGCACGCGTCTTGGTGCGTATGACCAACGGTGCCGGGTTGGCGGTGAAACTGAGGATTGGTGGCAGCGGGGGGGAGCCGCCGCGGGGTTCGCGTCCGCGAGCGGCTGGCCTGAGGGAACAGGCCGCTCCGCGGGTCGCCTCGATTCGCAACCTTTGAACACCACACCATGCCTCGCAACCTGTCGCGTCACGAACAATTCCTCCGCATCTTCGCCCTTCTCGAAATTCTCTCCCAGGCCCGCAAACCGCTCGACGACCAATCGCTGCTGCTGGCGGTCAAGGAGCGGCTCGGTCTCTCCCGGCTCTCGGTCCGGACGCTGCACCGCGACTGTGACTTCCTCGTCACCTGCGGCTATGCGATCAGCCACGAGCCGTTGCCCGGCGACCGGAAATACGGCTGGCAGCTGGCCCGCGACGCCTCGGGGGGGCGAAGAATCCCCGCCGAGCCGCTGACGCTCCTGGAACTGGTCGCCTTCATGGTGGGCCGAGATCTGTTGCAGACGTTCGAGGGCACGATCCTCTGGTCGGGGATCGAGTCGCTGCGGCACAAGATCGAGGCCGGCCTGCCCCCCGCGCTCCTCGAACGGCTCGAAGGGGCGCGGCGGGTGTTCCACGTCGTCGGCCTCGACACGGCCCGCTATGCCTCCCGGCCGCGGCTGATCTCGGCCCTCAGCGCGGCGATCACCGACTGCCGGGAGATCGAGGTCGTGGAGCGGCCTTCTCCCGACGGCCCGGCGCGGCCGCTGCGGCTGCGGCCGCTGCGGCTGGTCATCCACCCGCCGCGGGTCCGGCTCATCGGCCTGCCGGCGACGGGGGCCGAGAACGAACCGCCGCTGATTCTCGACATCGACCGCATCGACAAGGTGAAGCCGCTCGATATCAGTTTCACGCCGCCGGAGATCGACGTCCGGGCGCTGCTCGACCAGTTCCCGGAGCCCGACTGAACGCGGCCGCGCCGTCTCCGGGCGTGCCGGTCCGCCGCCTCAGCCGAGGCCGAGGTCCTCGTTGTAGCCATCTTGGACCACGGCGTTCTCCTGCCGCTCGTGATCGAGGAGATGCGCCGCGAGGCTCTCGAACGCGTCGCGGGCCGTCGCCCACTCGCCGGCCGTTGCCGGGCCGGTCGGCAGCGCGGCGATCAGCCGGTCGGCCTCCACGAGCAGGCCGGGGTGCTGGCCGATGACATCCCGTGCCGCGCGGGCCAGCCGGGGCATGCGCGCCAGCGACTCCTCCATGAAGCCCCCCGCCTCCTCCTGGCGGAAGTGCTGGCGCAGGTGCTCGCGCAGCGTCCCGAGCAGATCGTGCACGATGGCCGCCCGGTCGGGCTGGGTGCCGGCCGGCGCGGCGAACGCGTGCCGCACGGCCGTGAGCTGCTCGTGCAGTTCACGGTGCTGGGCGAGGACGTGTCCCATGATGACCGGATCGACCCTGTCGTAGCCCGCCATGACCCGTCTCCAAGACGCTCCCAGAATCCGCTCGTAATCCGCCGCGCACGGCATCCCCGGCGCCGCGGGAAAGAGTAGGCTGACGGCGGGTGGCGGATCGCGTTGCCGGGCCGGCGCGGGCCGGCGGCCGCGCCGGCGCCGCGTGGACACCTGTGCTTCCCGAGAATCCCGAGCAGGCCATGAACGATCCACCGGCCCAGCCGTCCGCCACATCCGCCGCGCCGCGCACGCTCGTGCAGCTGCCCAGCGGCGACCGCACCGGCTTCCAGGCCCGGGCGGTGTTCGCGGGCGTGGGCATCGACCTGGCCGCGCTCGGGGCGACCGACCGCACGGCCGGCGCGCCGTTGGTGGTGGAACTCGTCGGCACGCTCAGCGGTGGCACGCTGGCCGGCAGCCGGCCGACCGGCTCGGGCCTGGCGGTGCTGTTCCGCTACGGCGCCGTCGTGTTCTTCGACGCCTCGCCCGCGGCCGCCCTGGAGTATCTCCGCCAGATCGGCGGCTGCATCCGCCAGCCGCTGCCGCAGGCCGACCGCGAGACCGAGGTTCTGGAGATCCGCGTCGAGGCCGGGGCCAAGGAGACGATCGAGGGCAACGTGCTCGTGCTCGCCGACGTCTCGCTGGAGAAGCTCCAGCTCGTCGCCGACATCATGGCCAAGAGCGTGTCGCTGGCGCACCATGAGCGCGGCATCGACCGGCAGTTCGAGCGGATCGAGCCCTTCGCCGCCGACCTCGACCAGTGGGGCCGCGGCGGCCGGGCCGCCCGCGAGCTGCTCCAGCACCTCGGCACCGCGCTGCTCGCGGAGCACCGCGTCGTGGCGGGGGCGCGGGTGGACGACTCGCCCGAACTGCTCTGGGACCATCCGGAGCTGGAGCGGCTCTGGGCCCGGCTGCGGGACGAGTTCGAGATCCGCGAGCGGTTCGCCGCCCTGCACGGCAAGCTGGCGCTCATCTCCCGGACCGCCGAGACGGCGCTCGAACTGCTGCAGAACCGGCGGGCCCTGCGGGTCGAGTGGGCGATCGTGGGGCTGATCGTGTTCGAGATCGGCCTGGCAATTCTGCAGTGGGTGCTGGGGGGACGCGGGCACTAGCCGGCAGGTGTGGTCTCTCACCGGCTCGGGGACGGCAAAAGTCTCGTCGCTGAGGGCCGCGGCGGCCCAACGCTCCTCGAGCGTTCGCCGACCCCCGAGCCTCGTCCTCCGCAACGTTTCGGCGTCGCTGCTTTTCCCGCGAGTGGTTTCATCGGTCGCGCGGGCACGAGCCGACTGGCAGCCGGAAGCGGGGCTGGTCTATAACAATTCGGTTTCCACTTCCCTCCTCGGGGTCATCACGCATGCGCGCGGCGTTTCGGAATCGGTGTGGCGGATCGCGGCTCCTCGCCGCCTGCGGGCTCATCGCCTGGGCCTGCGGCTCGGCCCACGGCCAGCAGGTCGCCGTCGAGGAGTTCACGCTCGACAACGGCATGCAGTTCCTGCTCGTGCCGCGGCGCGACCAGCCCAACGTCGTCAGTGCCGGCTGGGTGGCGCGGGTCGGGAGCGTCAACGAGCGGCCGGGGATCACCGGCATCAGCCATTTCTTCGAGCACATGATGTTCAAGGGCACCGACACGATCGGCACCCGCGACCCCGCCAAGGACGCCCGCTACCGGGCCGAGCAGAAGACGCTCCGCGACGAGATCAACCGGCTCGTCTGGTCGCGGCAGTACGAGCGGTTTTTCCGCGGCGAGATCGCCGACCCGTGGAACCCGGCCAACGACACCCCCGAACTGCGGGCGCTCCGCGGCCGGCTCGACGAGCTGATCAAGGCCCAGCAGGGCCGCGGGCCGCAGGGTCCGGAGGCCGCCACGATCGTCAAGGACGAGTTCGACCAGGTCTACACCCGGGCCGGCGGCAGCGGCATGAACGCCTTCACGAGCTACGACCTGACCTGCTACTTCATCACCGTCCCCTCCAACAAGCTCGAGCTCTGGGCGTGGATGGAGAGCGACCGGCTCAACGACAGCAAGTTCCGCGAGTTCTACTCGGAGCGCGACGTGGTCCACGAGGAGCGCCGGCTGCGGACCGAGAGCACGCCGACCGGGAAGTTCGACGAGCAGTTCGACGCCATGTTCTGGGCGTCGAGCGGCTACTCGTGGCCGGTGATCGGCTGGCCGAGCGACCTCAACAGCTACACCTTCGAGCAGGCGCTCGACTACTGGAACGTCTACTATCGGCCGGGCAACCTGTGCGGCGTCGTGGTCGGCGACTTCGATCCCGCCCAGGCCCGGACGCTGATCCGGAAATATTTCTCCCGGCTCGATCCGGGCACGCGGAAGCCGCCGCCGGTGGTCACGCTCGAGGTCGATCAACTGGCCGAGCAGCGGATGAACGCGGTCGGGGAGTTTCCCCCGGGGATCGAGGTCCGCTACCACACGGTGCCGGCGGGGCACGTCGACAGCTACCCGCTCGACATGCTCGCCGAATTGCTCAACGAGCGGACCGGCCGGCTGTACCGCGGGCTCGTCGAGGGCCGCGGCATCGCCGGCGCCGTCCAGGCTGCCTCCGACACGAGAAAGTACGCCGGCCTGTTCGCCGTCTCGGCCCAGGCCCGGGGCGCGGCCGAACCGGCCGCCCTGGAGAAGGCCTGGGAGGAGGAGCTCGCCCGGCTCCAGCAGGAGGATGTTCCCGAACGCGAATTGCGGAAGGTGAAGAACCGGATCGCGGCCCAGAACTACCGCAAACTGGAGAGCAACATGTCGCTGCTCATCCAGCTGGCCGTCAACGAGGCGATCCTCGATTGGCGCGAGATCAACGACGGCCCGGCGAAGTACGAGGCCGTGACGGCGGCCGACATCCGCCGGGTGGTCAACAAGTATTTCAAGGAATCGAACCGCAGCGTCGCCACGTTCCGCCGCAAGGAGAAGTGACGGCGTCGCCGCCGCCCGGCCTCCACCCCCCACCCCCCGAACCCCGGACGAGACCGATGACGAACCGTTTTCATGTCCCATCGACAGCCGGCTGCCTGTGTTTGGCCCTCGGCCTCGCGGCGACCGCCGCCGCCCAGCAGGCGCCGGTCAAGCCGCCCCCGGTCAAGCTGCCGCCGGCGCAGGCAGCGACCACGCCAGCCGCGGTGGCCCCGGCCGGCACCATTCCCGCCCGGCCGGAGAAGATCGAGTTTCCGCCGCTGTCCTACGAGCCGCCCGACGCCGCCCGCTTCCGGCGCACGCTTCCCGACGGCACCGTGGTCTACCTCGCGCCGTCCCACGAGCTGCCCCTCGTCACCATCTCGATCACGTTCAAGGGTGGGTCGGCGCTCGATCCGGCCGACATTCCCGGCCTCGCCGCCATGACCGCGCGGATGATCCGCGAGGGGGGGCCGGAGAAGATGGAGCCGGCGGCCTTCGACGAGACGCTCGACTTCCTCGCCACCGAGATCTCGGTCGCGGCCAACGACACGTTCACGGTGGCCACGATGAACTGCCTGAAGAGCACGCTCGACGAGAGCCTCGGCCTGTTCGTCGGCATGCTCCGCGCGCCCGGCTTCGACACCAAGCGGCTCGACACGGCCAAGGCCCGCAGCCTCGAGGCCCTCAAGCAGCGCAACGACGACGCCTCGTCGATCATCGGCCGGGAATGGAAGCGGCTCGTCTACGGCGCGGACCACTTCGAGGCGTCCGAGCCGACCGACAAGAGCCTGGCGGCGATCAGCCGCGAGCGGCTGGCGGCGATGCACAAGCGGATCTGCCACCCGGGCAACGCGATCGTCGCCGTGTCGGGCGACTTCGACGAGGCCGAGATGCTCGCCCGGCTGACCAAGGCGTTCACCGGCTGGGAGCGGGGCCCCGTGGCGGAGGATCCGGCCGCGCCGACGGCGGTCCTCGAGCCGGGCCTGTATCACGTCCCCAAGAAGATTCCCCAGGGCAAGGTGGCGATCGGCGGTCGGTCGATCCGGCGGGACGATCCCGACATGCTCGCCCTGTTGCTGCTCAACGAGATCCTCGGCGACGGCGGGTTTACCAGCCGGCTGATGCAGCAGGTGCGGAGCAACGAGGGCCTGGCCTACACGGTCCGCTCCGCGCTGGCCCCCAAGGTCGCCTATCCGGGCGACTTCCGCGCCGGCTTCGAGAGCAAGAACGCCACCGTGGCCCTGGCCACGAAGATCGTCCTCGACGAAATCCGCAAGATCCGCACCGAGCCGGTGACCGCGGACGAGCTCGAGACCGCCAAGCGGTCGCTGATCGAGACCTTCCCGCGGCAGTTCGAGAGCAAGCCGCAGATGCTCCGCGTGTTCGTCAACGACGAGTGGACGAAGCGGCCGGCCGACCACTGGAAGACGTTCCGGGCCCGGATCGACGCCCTGACCGCCGCCGACCTCCTCCGGGTGGCCCAAAAGCACCTCGATCCGGAGAAGATGGCGATCCTCGTCGTCGGCGACTGGGACGAGATCGCGGCCGGCGACCTCGGCAAGCGGGCGAGCATGACCGAGTTCTTCGGCGGCAAGGTCAGGCAGCTGCCGCTCCGTGATCCGCTGACGCTCGAGCCGCTGCCGGCCGACCCCGCGCCGGCCACGGGGACGAAGCCGTGATTCGCGATCGGCACGGGGCCAGTGCCAGGTGCCGGCTGGCGGTGTGCCTGCCGCTGGCCGCGGTGCTGTGCATCGCCGCGGCTTTGGCCACGGCGGCGGACGGGGTCGTTCCCCCGCGCAACACCGGCCCGGCCGCGCAGGCCAATTCCCGCGTCCGCCAGCACCGTCGCGGCACGGTCCGCATCATCCGGCGCACGCCGCAGGTGATGCGCGAGGATGCCGCCCGCGTGCCGCGCGGCGAGCTCTTCAGCACCTGGTCGAACCGCCATCTCGAGTAGCGGTCATGGCCCCGGGCTTTCCGGTGGGCGGGCTGCCCTCGTGCATGGTGGGCGGCGCCCGCGGTATGCTCGCGGCACGATGACCGCACCCGCCCTGCTCCCCCCCCGCCCCGCCGAAGCCCACGCGCTCAATGTCGCCCGCAGCCTGCCGGGCGAGCGGATCGTGTGCACGACCGTCGGCCGCGGCCAGGCCGCCCACGCGCTGGCCGCCGAGCGACCCGCGGCCGCGGTCAGTGCCTGGTTCCTCGACCTCGCCCCCTGCGAGGCGGCCGAGGCTGCCTGGGCGCCCGCGCCGGCCAACCTCACCGTCGCCTGCGCGGCCGACATGCCGCCCGGCCCCTACGACCTCGCCGTCGTGCCGCTGGCGAAGGATGGCGAGGCGGAGCTGTCCCGCGATCTCCTCCAGGCGGCGTTTCTCCAGCTGGCGATCGGCGGCAGGCTGGTGACGGCGATCGACAACCCGCGCGACAAGTGGCTCCGCGAACAGCTCGCCGCGACCGGCGAGACGGTGCGCGTCCGGCCCGCGGAGGGATCGCGGCCCGCCACCGTGGCCTACGTGGTGGAGAAGACCCGTGAACCCGCCCGGGTCCGCGACTTCACCTGCGACTTCGTGTTTCGCGACCGCGACCGGCTGCTCCATGCCCGCAGCCGGCCCGGCGTGTTCGCCCATCGGCGGATCGATCCCGGCGCCCGCCACCTGCTCAATGCCGTGGACGTGGCCCCGGAAACGCGGGTCCTCGACATCGGCTGCGGCTCGGGCTGCGTGGCGATCGGGATCGCGGCCCGCGATCCGTCGCTCCGCGTCCATGCCTTCGACTCGGCGGCCCGGGCGGTCGAGTGCACCCGGCATGGCGCGGCGGCCAACGGTCTCGACAACCTGAGCGTCGCCCTCGAGGCCGGCGGCCGGGTGCCGGAGCCGGGCAGCTGGGATCTGGCGCTCGCCAACCCGCCCTACTACTCCGAATTCCGGCTGGCGGAGCTGTTCGTCGAGGCGGCGCGGCTGGCGCTGGCCCCCGGAGGCACGCTGCTGGTCGTCACCAAGCAGCCCGCCTGGTACCTGGAAAACCTGCCCCGGATGTGGACGGGGGTGGCCCGCGAGGAGGTCAAGACCTACCACATCATCGAGGCTGTGCGCGCGGGCTGATGCCGACCGGCACCGGGCCCGCCGGCTGCCGCGCCGGGCCGATTGCCGGGGCCGGCGGGTGGTTTTCGTGGCCCGATGATCTATGCTTGGGTCCGTTACCGACCCGTCCCCGATTGAAGGAACCTCTCCGATGGCCTTCCCCTCCCGTCCCGTCGGCGCGATCGCCGAGCTTCGCAGCCTGCTCACCACCGCCGAGCGCAAGCTGCTCGAGGCCACGACCGGCTCGGTCCTCGCCAAGGCGTCGCAGAAGCAGGTCCAGTCGCTGATGACCCGGGCCCGACTCCTGCGCGACAAGTGGCGCGACCTGCACGCGGCCCAGAGCCGTTCGACCAAGCGGACGAAGGACCGTGGGGCGGCCAACGCCCGCAGTCGGGAGAAGGCCGAGCTGTTCGCCGGCGCGGTCACCCGGCTCGAGGAGCGGCTCGCCGCGGTGGAGGGTGCGGTCGTGGCCGCCGTTCGCGGTGGCCCCTCGCGGGCCGCGGGCAAGGCCTCCCGGCAGGCCAAGCAGCGGTCGGCGCGGACGGGCCTGCGGACGGAGCTGCGGCGTGCCGCCGCGATGCTCTCCAGCAAGCCGGCCGCCAAACCGGCTGCCAAGCCGGCCGTGAAGCCCGCCGCCAAGCTGGCGAAGCCGCAGCCCGCGGCGCCGGCCGCACCGGCGGCCTCGACCGCCGCGGCGAAGTCTCGGGCCGCGCGGCCGGCCGTCCGCAAGCCGATCGTGGCGGCCTCGAAGAAGAAGCTCGCCGCCACGGGCACCGGGCAGCACATCGCCTTCGACGTCGGCAAGCAGCGGAAGGCTCGGGCAGCGGCGACCGTGGCCCGGCTGAAGTTCGACGGTCAGGTCACTCGGCGTGGCGGCCACATGCTGGCCCGGGGCCAGCGGTCCCAGGCCCGGCGCGACGGCCGCACCCGCTAGATGTCCGTGGAAAAAGCCCTCCGCGGCCTTTTTCCACTCGAAGGCCTGCGGTTCCTGCGCGGGCGGACCATGTCCACAGTCTGCCAGCCAGAGAAACAGGCATGGATGCCTGTTGTCATGTGCTGAGCCGGCGGACGCGTTCCGCGTTCCGCCGGCGGTAACCGCCGTCACTCGAGTTCGGGCAGCATCGCCTCGGCCGCGGCGGCCTCGCGCAGCTTCTCGATCGCCTTGGCCTCGATCTGCCGGACCCGCTCCTTGGTGACGCCGAGGGCTGAGCCGACCTCCTTCAGCGTCTGCGGCGCGTGCTCGTGATCGAGCCCGTAGCGGCGGATGATGATCGTCTGCTCCCGCTGGTCGAGCCGGTCGAGGAACTTCCCCACCTGCTGGAGCCGGTCGCTGGCGGCGATCCGCTGCTGGTACTCGTCGGCCCGCTTGTCGGCGGCCTCCTGGAGGAGCTCCATGTCGGCGGCCCGAAACCGCTCGCGCCGCTTGTGCTCGTCGGGGATCGTGCGGGCATAGTTCTTCATGATCGCCCACGACGCGTAGGTGCTGAACTTGTTGCCGCGGGCGTAGTCGAACTTCTCCACCGCGCGGATCAGCGACATGTTGCCGTCGCTGACGAGGTCGAAGAAGCTGTCGCCGGCCGACACCCGCCGCTTGGCGATCGAGACCACGAGCCGGAGGTTGGCCCGCACGATCCGGTTCTTCATCTCCACGATCTGCTCGTAGAGGCCGTCGATCTGGTCCATCACCCGGCTGCTCGGGTTCTCGGTGTCGAGCTGCTCGCGGAGCCGCGTGGCCTTGTACTTCAGGTAGTTGAACTTGCGAAACAGCCACACCTCCTGCTCGCGGGTCAAGAGCGGCACCTCGTACAGGCTGGCGAGGTAGGCGGGCAGTCCGCTCGGCCGGCGCACCCGCTTCGCGTCGGGCACGCCCGGGAACGCCTGGTTGACGACCTTCTCCGCGCTCTTCCGGGCGAACAGGGCGTTGGGCATGTAGTCGAGCGGCAGCTGCTGGATGTGCTCGGCCCGCTGCGTGAGGATCACGCGGTAGATGCTCGCCTTGGAGCGGTTGTACCGCCGGGCGATCGACTCCACCGGCTCGCCGCACAGGTGGTGCTGGTAGATCCGGGCGCAGCTCTCGGGCCGCAGCCGGCCATCGGCCGCCGGGAAGACGGCCTCGTCCGGATGCTCCTGGTCGTACCGCTTGATCGTGTAGCGGATCGTCTCCACGCTGCGGCCGAGCCGCTGGGCGATCCGCCGATGGACGTCGGCCGGGCAGGCACCGGCCACGGCCAGCCGTCGGGCCCAGGCGACGATCTTGTCGTGCTCGTCGCCGGAGAGCTGGCTGAAGCGGGCACCGCGCTCGATCCGCAGCGGGTTGTCGTCGACGAACCGGTTCACGGCGCTGGCCAGAAACCCGACCCGCCGCCGGCCATCGACCACGTACCGCTGGGCCACGAGACCGTGGGACCGCCAGCGCGAGATCGTCTTGGTGGAGACGTTGAACCGCCGGGCGAGATCCTCGATCGAGAGCACCTCGTCGCCGGGGGGCGGCGCGGAATCGACGCTCACCGCGGCCGTGGCGGCCAAGCCGCCGCCGATGTGCCGCTGGAGGGTG
The DNA here is from genome assembly GCA_044360305.1 of Pirellulales bacterium. Taxonomy (GTDB): domain Bacteria; phylum Planctomycetota; class Planctomycetia; order Pirellulales; family UBA1268; genus QWPN01. The sequence continues at coordinate 10,892 of JBIKKQ010000008.1, read as the reverse complement.
AACTGCTCGTCGGCGGCGGGAAGCCCGGCGCCGAACAGATGGACAAAACCCGCAGACTCGTTGGCACGCATGACGTATCTCCCGGTCGGCATCCAATGCCGAAGGTTGTCGAAGGACCCGTGTCGAACCGTGCCGTTACGGCTCGACGCCACACCCTGAGCGACCACTCACCGGCCGAGGCCGGCCACGTCCCTGGGGGTCTTCCATGCCCCCCCGTCGCACCATCCAGACGGACGCAAGTTTTATACGCGTCTCGAAAACCAAGTGTTCAGTGGACCGCAAAAATCTTCAGCCTTTTTCCCACCGCCCGCACAGAAAGGCGCGGCCGCCGATTCACGGCCGGGCCGTAAACCCTTGTGGGATATGGGTTTACGACATTTCGGCGACTGCCGCGACGAGGCCCCATGCGGCCCGTGCGGAGCCCAATGCCGGGGACAGTGTCCCTGGATTTCGGCGATCGGACACTTGGTGTCCTGTCGGCTGGCGGCGTGGAGCCGGTTCTGACGACAACCTTCAAACGGGCGGATTTCGGCCGTGAGGGCGGGGCGACGAGGCCATCCGCCAGCGAACGCAAGGAGGCGCGGAAGGATGGAGAATCTGGGGGCTCTGGCCTGTCTGCGGGCACGCATGCGGCCGTTTTGGCCGTTTTTGGTGGTGGTCACCGGCGTCGTCCTCGGGGGGGCCGGCGGTCGGGCGTTCGGCGAGGAGCCGGCCGTTCGGGTGCAGCAGACGCTCGACGTGCAGGGAGAGTGTTTTGCGCCCGCGGGCAGGGATGCGGCGCCGGTTCGGCAGCCGATCACGGTCACGGCCCGGTTCGACTTCATCGAGCGGCCGGCCGGGGGAGCCGACTCGGGGCCGGGCAAGGCCCAGGCCATCCGTCGCTATCGGGATGCCGTCGCCGACCTGCGGATCGACGGCAAGCCGGCCCGCACGACGCTCGGCCAGGACGCGCGAGTCGTGCACGTCGCGCTGCGCGGCACGGCGCCGGCCCCGTACCTGCCGCAGGCCTGCCTGACCCGGGAGGAGGCCGATCTGCTCGACGTGCCGTTCGACCCGCTGCTCCTCGACCGGCTGCGGCCCTCGGGACCCCCGGCCGCGGGCACGAACTGGACGGTCGCCGCCGATGCCGCCGCCGGCCTCTTGGCCATCGACACGATCGAGAAGGGTGAACTCACCGGTCGGATCACCGACCTCGTCGATGGCCGGGCCACGCTGAGTGTCAGCGGCACGATCCAGGGGGCGGTGGACGGCGTGCCGACGCGGCTCGTCGTCGAGGCCGTCGGCACGTTGCCGGTGCGCGAGGTCGCCGGGACGCCGGCGAATGAACCACAGGCAGATGGATCTGAGACTGAGGGCTCGGAGGACGAGGCCTCGGAGGACGAGGCGTCCGTAGACGCTGGATCGGCGCCGGCCTGGGAATTTGTCGGCGCCGCCGACCGCTGGGACGTCACGATCCGCGAACGTCGGCAGGCCAGCCACGTGGCCCCGGGCTTCGAGGTCGAGGCGCGTGTCGCCGTCTCCCGTCGTCCGGCTGCGGCCGGGCAAGGTGCCGACCCCGCTGCCGACCGTCCCGCTGCCGCGCCGATAGCCAGTCGGCCGGTCGATGGCGGGCCGGGCCGGCTCTGGTACCGGGAGGCAGCGGGTGGCTACGACCTCGTCCACGATGCCCGCTGGCGACTGGTCGAGGAGGGGGCCAACGGGACCGTGTTCCGGCTGGTGGACCGGGGCGCCCTGGTCGCCCAGTGCTCGATCACGTCGCTGCCGCGCGGGGATGCGGCGGCGGCGCCCGCGGTCGCCGAGGTCCAACGCGACGTCGAGCAGTCGCTCGGCGGCCAGTTCGGCCGGTTCGTGGAGGCGACCGAGTCGGTGCGGGAGGACGGCACGCGGGTCGTGCGGGTCGTGTCCGCGGGCCGGGCCGGCGACCTGCCGTTCCGCTGGATCCACCACCTGCTCATCGACCCCCGGGGGCGGCGGGCGGCCGTGGCGTTCATGGTCGAGGAACCGCTGGTCGAGCGGTTCGGGGGGGGCGACGCCGACCTGATCGCGGGCCTGCGGTTCGGCCCGCCGGCCGCCGCCGGCACGGGGGAGGGGGAGGGGGCACAGCCTGCCGACCGGGAGGCCACGCTCCCCCGGGAAACCGGCATTTCCCGCTGACGGTCCTTGACGATGCCCGTTCCGGCTGGGATCATCTTCCGCGAGGGGCGGTCCTTCGTCTCGGCCTCGGGGCCGGGGCCGGTCCGCAGACAACACGGGGAGCCGACGGCGCGACGCGCGAAGAACATCGTATTCTTCCCGGCCGGCGGCGACCCGTCGGCGCCCGGAGTCGCGAGCCATCGAGAAGCAACACCGTATCAACGAGCAGATCCGGATCAGCCCGATCCGGGTCATCTCCGCGGAAGGCGGCCAGCTCGGCATCATCCCCACCGAGCAGGCGATGACGCTTGCCCGCGAGGCGGGTCTCGATCTGGTGGAGGTGGCTCCCAACGAGAAGCCGCCCGTCTGCCGGATCATGGACTTCGGCAAGTTCAAGTATCAGCAGAAGAAGAAGCAGCATCGCACCCACGTCCACCAGACCAAGATCAAGGAGATCCGGCTCCGGCCCAAGACCGGCGAGCACGACATCGAGTTCAAGGTGAACCAGGCGAAGGGCTTCCTGCTCCACAAGGACAAGGTCGTGGTGTCGGTCGTGTTTCGCGGCCGCGAACTCGCCCACATCGACGAAGGCCGCCGGGTGATGACGAGCATCCTTCAGCACCTCGATCCGGTCGGCAAGGTCGAAGCCCCGCCGCAGCAGATGGGCCGGCGGCTCGTTTGCACGCTGGCTCCCAGACAGTGACCCCCGGCACCGCCCTCGCACGAGATTTTCCCAGGACTGACATTCCCCGGACCGATAACAACCGGACCGATATTCACCAGACCGACACCGCACCCCCGACCACCCCCACGACGAAAAGGAGCCGACCATGCCGAAGCAGAAGACCCACAAGGGCGTGAAGAAGCGTTTCCGGATCACCGCCAACGGCAAGGTGAAGCACCGCCGGGCGGGCACGAGCCACCTTCAGGTGCGGCTCTCCAGCAAGCGGAAGCGCAACCTGCGCGGCACCGGCGTGCTGGCCAAGCCCGAGGTGGCCAAGATCCACGAGGCCCTCGGCAAGTATTCCTACTGACCATTCGCCCGACCGGCTGCGGGGCGGCGGATCGGCGGCCCGTCCGCACCCGGGGGGCGTGACCGTCGCGGTGAACCACTCCCCGGGGCCGGGGGGCGTGCGATGGCGTCGGTGAAGCGGATTCTCGTCACCGGCGGGGCCGGCTTCCTCGGCAGCCACCTCTGCGAGCGGCTCGTCGCGGCCGGCCACGACGTGGTCTGCGTCGACAACTTCTTCACCAGCCAGAAGGCGAACGTCACCCATCTGCTCGGCTGCGGCAACTTCGAGCTCATCCGCCACGACATCGTGCAGCCGCTGTGGCTGGAGGTGGACGAGATCTACAACCTCGCCTGCCCGGCGGCGCCCGGCCATTACCAGTTCAACCCCATCAAGACGCTGAAGACGAGCGTCATCGGGGCGATCAACGTCCTCGGCATGGCCCGGCGCTGCCGGGCGAAGGTGCTCCAGGCGTCCACCAGCGAGGTCTACGGCGATCCCGAGGTGCATCCGCAGCCGGAGACCTACCGCGGGGCGGTGAACCCGATCGGGCCGCGGGCCTGCTACGACGAGGGGAAGCGTGCGGCCGAGACGCTGTTCATGGACTACCACCGGGCCAACGGCGTCAACATCCGCATCGTGCGGATCTTCAACACCTACGGGCCGCGGATGCATCCCTACGACGGCCGGGTGGTGAGCACGTTCATCCGCCAGGCGCTGGCCGGCGAGCCGCTGACGATCTTCGGCAGCGGCAGCCAGACGAGGAGTTTCTGCTACCGCGACGATCTCGTGGACGGCATGATCCGGATGATGGACGCGGCCGACGACTTCACCGGGCCGGTGAACCTCGGCAACCCGGACGAGTTCACGATCCGCCAGCTCGCGGAGCTGACCTGCGAGCTCACCGGCGCCGGCCTGACGTTTGCGGAGCGGCCGCTGCCGACCGACGATCCGGAGCGCCGCCGGCCCGACATCACCCTCGCCCGGGAGCGGCTCGGCTGGGAGCCGCGGGTGCCGCTGCGCGAGGGGCTCGCGCGGACGATCGCCTGGTTTCGCACGATCGACATCGGCAGCTACCGGGCCCCGACGCCCAACTGGCGCTGAGGGGCCGGGCCGCGGAGCCTGCGGACGACCGCCACGACGACCGCGATGCAGGCCAGCCCGATGCCGATGCCGATGGCGTCGGACACCCAGTCGAGCGGCTCGGCCGTCCGCGGCGGGAAGAACGGCTGCGTGATCTCGTCGAGGGCGGCGAAGACCAGCAGGCCGACGGCGATCAGGGGCACGCGGCGGAGCGTCCAGCCGCCGGCCGCCGCGACCGCGGCCCCGACGAGCGTGGCGAGCAGGCCGTAGGCGAGGAAGTGGAGCAGTTTGTCGGCCGTGGCGGTGCCCGGCAGAAACCGTTCCGGCTTCGGATAGTGCGTGGCGAAGACCAGCACGAGGACGTAGGTGGCGGTGGCCGCCGTCAGCAGCCGGGCAACGAGCAGGCGGGTCGCGGCCACGGGGAATGTGGGAGTCATGGGGGGCCGAACGGAGGTCTGGGAACGTGCGCAGCGCGGCCGACCGACGGGGAGCCGCCCCTGCCCCGACGGTGGTGAAAACACCGCCAACTATACACCCTTTTTGCTCTTCGCCGCCGGGGGGCGATCCGCTACCCTCCCGCCCCCGCAGCCGGAGGTCGGCGGCGGCCACCGACACTCCAGAGAGACGTTCCATGGAACGGAAGGACTTGGCGGCGATCGTCCTCGAACTCCTCGAGAAGGAGACGGGGGAGACGTACGCGGATCTCACCGACACGACCACCCTGCGGGAGGGCCTGAACCTCGATTCGCTCGACATGGCGGGGCTCGTGCTCCACATCGAGAGCCGGTTCGGCATCCAGATCGAGACCGAGCTGCTCGAACGGATCAACACCGTCGGGGACATCCTCGACGTCATCGGGCAGAAACTGGCCGCCAAGGCGGGCCGGCAGGCTGCCTGACCCGGGTTTGCCTTGCGTCAGGGGCCGGTCTTGCGACCGGTGGTGTCGATGAGCAGCAGCGTCTCCATCCCGCGGCGATCGACCGAGCCCCGGTCGTACACCGTGGCGAGCCATGCGCTGGTGGAGGCGCGGGCCGCGACGATCGACGCCCTGCGCGATCCGCAGCCGCTGCCGGCCGCCCCGGCGCTGCCCGCGCGGTTTCTCCGGCACTGCGACGAGCAGACGGTCGTCGGGATGCATGCCGTGCTTCAAGCGGCGGCCGCCCATCCGCCGGTCGGCGGGTTCGCCGGGCACGGCGTCGTGGCCGCCTCCTGCCAGCAGGGGCGCATCACGGCGGCCCGGTCGCTGGTGCGGCTGCGCGACGAAGGACCGGCGACGGTCTCGACGCAGATCGTGCCGCAGGCCTCGCTGCACTCGATCGCCGGTGCCGTCAGCGTGGGCCTCGGCATGCATGGCCCGCACCTCGGCGTGAGCGGCGGGCCCGACGCGCTACCCGAGGGGATCGTCGCCGCCATCAGCCTGCTGGAGGGGTGCGGTGACGACCTGCCGGGCGTCTGGGTGATCGTCTCCGAATGGATGGACGAGCCCGCACTGGCCGCCGACGGCTCGCTGCAGGGGGATCCGGTCTGCCGGGCGCTCGCCCTGTCGCTGACGGCCGCCGACCTCGACGCGGCCCTGCCGTTGCCGACGCTGTCGTTCCGCATGCCGCGCCGGCCGCAGGTCGCGGCCTTCGACGGCGATCAGGAGCCACCCCGACTCGAGGATTTTGCCCGCGCCCTGACGCTCTGTGCCGCGGGCACGGCGATCGTCTCCTGGGCTTTTCCGTCCCCCTGGGGGGGCGAGGTTCGCGTCGGCGTTCGGCCGGCGGCGGTCCGGGGGCTGGCGTCCGGGCCGGGCCTGCGGGAGGCCGCATGAAAAAAGGGGGGTGCGCATGAGTCAGGCAACGCAGCCGCGGCGTGGCCGCGAGCCCGTGGTGATCACCGGCGTGGGCTCGGTGTCGCCGCTGGGCGCGGCGTTCTCCGAAATCGCCACCGGCCTGCTGGCCGGCCGTTCCGGCATCCGGGAAATCGCGGCGGGCGTCACGCGCGGCACTCGGCAGTTCGCGGCGCCGGTGGAGACGATCCCCTATCCGGGCAGCAGTTGCGGCTGCGACGCGGCGGAGTTCGCGGCGCTCGACCGGATGGAGCGGATGCAGCTTGGGCCGCTGGCCGCGGCGATCGACGACTCGGGCCTGCGCGGCGCGACGGCGCCCCGCGACCGCCTGCCGCGGATCGGGCTCGTCATCGGTCTCGGCGCCGAACATCTGAAACGCTGGGAAAACGACTTCTTCGCCGGCGGCACGAGCGTGTTCGAGCCGAGGCGTGACCGCACGGTCGTCCACGCCCTCGCCCGCCGGCTGCGGCTCGACGGGCCGGCGGTGACGGTGGCCGCGGCCTGCGCCTCGAGCGGCTATGCGCTGGCGATGGCCCGCACCTGGCTCGACGCCGGCTGGGTGGACGCCTGCCTCGCCGGGGGCTGCGACATCCTCAGTCCGACGGGCCTGGCGGCGTTCTACAACCTCCGGGCGCTGTCGCGGCGCACCGACGACCCGGCCCGCGCGTCGCGACCGTTCGACCGCGATCGCGACGGCTTCGTGATGGGCGAAGGGGGTGCGTTTTTCGTCCTCGAGCGCCGCTCCGCCGCCCTCGCTCGCGGCGCCAGACTGCGGGCCGAGCTGGCCGGCGTGGGGATGTCGAGCGACGGCGTTCACATGGTGATCCCGAGCAGCGACCCGACGCAGGCGGCGCGGGCACTGGCGACGTCGTTGGAGGACGCGGGCGTGTCTCCGGAGGAGCTCGACTACATCAACGCGCATGCCGCCGGCACGCCGGTCGGCGACGTGGCCGAGGCGGCGGCGATCCGCCTGGCGCTCGGCGGCGCGGCCGACTCCGTGCCGGTGAGTTCGACGAAGAGCATGTCGGGGCATCTGGTGAGCGGCGCGGCGGCCTTCGAGCTGCTCGCCTGCCTGGCGGCGCTGGAGCATCAGGCGGTGCCGCCGACGGTGAACCTCGACGCTCCCGACGAACGCTGCCGGCTCGACCACGTGCCGCACGTCGCCCGGCCGCGCCGGGTGCGGGTGGCGGCGAGCAACTCGTTCGGCTTCGGCGGCTCGAACCTGTGCCTCGTGATCCGGGCGGCGGCCTGAGGTCCGGCCGCGTCGGCCATTCCGTCCAACCGTTTTCCACGCTTTCGACAGACCCCTGGAGGAGACCGAGATGAAGACCGCGACGCTGCAGATTTCCCCGGCCACGGCGGCCCGGCCCGGGGCGCCGCTGGAGGTGACGACGATCGACGCCCTGCTGACGCATCTCGTGGGCCACTGGCACGATTTCGAGCCGGAGCACGACGAGGAGGGGCTGCGCGGCCGGATCTGCGACCTTCACCGGTTCAACTTCCTGCTCTGGCACGAGGAGGACGTGGCCCGGTCGCCGGCGGTGACCGATGCCCGGATCGCGCAGGTGAAGCGGGCGATCGACCGCTACAACCAGGCCCGCAACGACGCGATCGAGAAGGTGGACGACTGGCTGGTGGCCGATCTCGCGGCCCGCGGCATCGCGGCCCCGGCCGGCGCCCCGGCGGCGACGGAGACGCCCGGCGCGGCGATCGACCGGCTGTCGATCCTCGAGCTCCGCCGGTATCACATGCGAGAGCAGGCGGAGCGGTCCGACGCGACGCCGGAGCATCGGGAGAAGGCGGCGGCCCGGATGGAGGTGCTGGACGCGCAGCGCGATCATCTCGTGGTGGCGCTTGAGCGGCTGTTGGCGGAGATCTACGCCGGCGCGCGGCCGCTGCGGGTGTTTCGCCAGATGAAGATGTACAACGACCCGACGTTGAACCCGCACGTCTACGCCGCGGGCAAGGCCGCGGCAGCCTAGCGGTCACGGCAGCGCGGCGACGCGGCCTGCCGGGCGGTTGCTTGTTGGCGGTGCCGGCGGGTCGTATCATCGCCTGTTCGCGTCGTGCGCGGCCGTCGTCCTTGGGCGGCGGCGTGCGTGGCGGGCCCCCGTAGCTCAGTGGATAGAGCGACGGTTTCCTAAACCGTAGGTCACAGGTTCGATCCCTGTCGGGGGTACTGGGTTTCCGCGTCCTTCACGACGCCAACCGATCCGGCCGGGCCGGAACGGCCTCTCGCCGGCCCCTCACTCGCTTCGTATCGCAGCCGACTCAGAACTCGTCGGAGGCGTCCTTGAAGGCCTTCTGTAGATCGTCCCACGCAGACTGGGCGCCCTTCTCCAGTCGCTCCCATGCCTCGCCAGTGGATCTGCCGAGTTCGTCCAGCTTCTTGCGGGCTGCCTCATGCTTCGCCTTGAGATCTGCCATCTTGTCGTTCCATCGAGCCTTGGCTTCGTCCTTCAGGGCGAGTCCTTTTTCATGCAGTTTCGCAATCTCGGCATCCATGTCCGCGAGGCGGGATGTCAGTCGCCTCTCAAACTCTTCTTTGGCCTGCGTGGCGGCCTTCGTGGCCGTATCCAGTGCCTTCTCCGTGTCGCTGCGGACATCCTCGGCTGTGACTTTGCGCACCGTATGCTCGACCGGAGGCTCCGCACAGCCAGCACAGGACACTAGAAACGCTGCGCAGAACAGGCACGAAGAGCGATGCATGGGCTCACCTCATGGTGGAGGACGACGATAGTGTCCTTGCGTGTCACGTTCCCGTGATTCCGCTGCGGGCGGCGAGCGTCCTGCGGGGACTACGATAAGAGCGCGCCGCCGCTCCGCACGCCAATCGAGCTGCGACCCCGTTATCCTGCGGACAGAGCACTACAGGACACTTCCCCCGCAGTGGTCCGTGGACGAGCCGTGCCGCTCCCAGGACCGCGGCACGTGATACAACGCCGCCGCATGCCCTGCTACGACGGGCACTGTCTCCTTCCCGACTGACGCGTTCCCGACCCGCGGCCACGTGATTACGGTCGGCGCGCGGCGCCCATGCGTAGCGTTGGTGCGTCAGGACAGACGACACGTCTGCCGTGTGCTGCCCTGGCCAGCTTTTCTTGTGTTTCTTCGACCACGCCGGTTCAGCCGTTGAGCCGACGGGTCGCTTTCCCCCGTGAGGTACCTGACCCATGAAGAGCGTTCTTGTGATTCGTGCCATCGCGTTGGTGGCGTTGACTGGGGTCGGCATGGCTGCGACCAACGTGTATGCGGCGCCCGGCAGCGAGCGGACGGTCGCCGCCCCGGGCGCGACCAAGGACGTGGTTGCCACGGCAGTGGAGGCCGGCCATTTCAAGACGCTTGCCAAAGCGCTCGAAGCGGCCGGGCTTGTCGAGACGCTGAAGGGCCCGGGACCGTTTACGGTGTTCGCCCCGTCCGACGAGGCGTTTGCGAAACTGCCGTCGGGGACCTTGGAAAACCTGCTCAAGCCGGAGAACAAGGAACAGTTGAAGGCGATCCTGCTGATGCACGTGGTACCGGGGCATCTCGTCATCGCCGATGTGAAGAAGATGAAAGAGGCCAAGACGGCCGGTGGGGCGAACCTCGAGGTGACACATCATCTCCTGACGGGCGTGCACATCGGCACGGCCAAGGAGATGGTCCACGTCCGGAACTCGGACATCCACGCCTCGAACGGCGTGATTCACGTCATCGACAAGGTGATCCTGCCGTAGAGGCCGGCCGTCACCGCGACGGAAGCTGAAACCGCGCACACACGCCCCGTGCGAAAGGACCCTGTCGCACGGGGCATGTGTGAGCGCAGGCGACGAACGAGCCGTTGTGTTGGTCAGGAACGGAAAGCATCCGCATATCAGGGGGAGGGACTCCGCGAGGGCGTGCGTACTCTTCATGTGGAAGGAGCGAACCGTGAGTCCGATCGTAACTATCCTTGTTGTGATTCTGATCCTGTCCCTGCTGGGCGGTGGCTACGGCTTCCGGAGCGGGAATACTGTCCTTGGCGCGGGCGGCGGCGTGGTGGGCCTGATCCTGCTCATCGTGCTGATCCTCGCGCTGCTGGGGCGTTTGCCACTGTGAGCCGCGGTGGCGGTTCGCCGCGTGTGTGTGGAGGGGCGTGCCGCCGGGCATGGAGTGCACCGACTGCACCGGTGGGGCGGTAAGCGCGGTGACCGTCACCAGCGAATGCTCCTTGATCTCTCCCAAGGGCCGATCGGGCTGCGACGCCGGTCGGTCATGGGTCTGGCCAGGCCGTTGGCCGCCCGGCCCGGGCGCTGCGTAGAGTTCCGACGACCGGTTTCACGCCACCCACAGAAAGGGCTGACCCATGCTGTTTTCACCCACACCGCTCCTGATGCGTTTCGTCCTCGCCGCCGCCGTGACCGTGCCGGCTGCCGTCTACGCCGCCGATGCTCCGCACGCCGATGCACCCGCCAAGGAGGCGTGCATCAAGGCCTGCAACGAGTGCCTCCGGGCCTGCCGCGAATGCATCGTGGGCTGCGATTGCCCGGCCTGTGAGAAGACCTGTCTGACGTGCATCGAGACGTGCCGGGCGTGCGTCGCCCTCTTGGAGTACGACTCCGCGATGGCCGAGGAGATGTGCGAGGTCTGCGAGGAGGCGTGCGAGCAGTGCGCTGCCGAATGCACGAAGTGCGGCGACGCCCCCTGCTGCAAGGCGTGCGCGGCGGCCTGCAAGAAGTGCCACGATGCCTGCAAGGCGATGCGGCATTGAGAATCACCGGGTACCGGGGCGGGCAGCCGGGAAAAAGAGGGACGGGAGCGATTTTCCCTCGATACCACCTCCGCCTCCCGCAGCGTGGGCCATGGCGCCCAAACGT
>JBIKKQ010000246.1:0-4334 GCA_044360305.1 Pirellulales bacterium | reverse complement strand
TGAGGCCGCCCGATGAGCCGCCGCCCGATGAGCCGCCGCACGCTGCTCGTCGCCCTGCTCGTCGCCGCCTGCCCGTGGCGCGGCGGCGTGGCGGCCGAGCCCGCCGGGGCCGCGGCCGCCTTCGACGCCGCCCCCGCCGACGCCTGGCCGCTGGCCCGCGGCTGCCCCGCCGGCACCGGCCGCTCCGCCACCACGCTCCGCCTGCCGCTCGCCGAGAGCTGGACGCGGCGGTTCGACAAGACGTCGTTCGGCGCCACCCCGATCGTCGCCGCGGGCGCCGTCTACGTCGGCGATCTCGACGGCACGTTTCACGCTCTTGCCGCCGACACCGGTGAGCCCCGCTGGACGTTCCGGACCGAGGCCGGCGGATTTCCCTCGAGCGCGGCCTGGATGGATGACGGCCGGCGACCGCTGGTGATCGTCGGCGACGACACCGGCGTCGTCCGCGGCCTCGACGCCGCCACGGGAGAACTCGCCTGGGAATACGAGACCGATGGCGAGATCTCGGGGGGCCCGACGGTCCTGCACACGGCCGATGGCATCCGCGTCCTCGTCGGCTCGCAGGATGCCTCGCTCGCCTGCCTCGACGCCGCCGGCGGGCGGGTGATCTGGAAGCACTCGATCGCCGACCAGATCCGCTGTTCCCCCACCGTGGCCCGCACCCCCGATGGCGAGCGCGTGTTCATCGCCGGCTGTGACGGCAAGCTGCACATCATCGACGCCGTCACGGGTGAGGCGACCGGCGCCGTGCCGATCGACGGCCCCACCGGCACGACGCCGGCGGCGGCCGACGGCCGGGTGTTCTTCGGCACCGAGGGGGGCGCGTTCTTCGCGATCGATGTTCTCAAACGGGAAGTCGCCTGGCGGAAGCAGGCCGGTGCGGCCGGGCAGTCGTATCGCTCGAGCGCCGCGCTGGCCGACGGGCTGGCGATCGTCGGCTCGCGCGGCAGGGCGGTCGAGGCGTTTTCCCGTGCCGACGGCGAACGGAAATGGCGGCTGCCGCTGCGCGGGCGGGTCGATGCGGCGCCGGCCGTGGCCCTGGCGACCGGCCCCGCGGCCGACGCCGGCCCGGCCCGCAACGTGGCCATCGTCGCCGACGCCGCCGGCACGATCGTGGCGATCGACGTCGCGACGGGAGAGCCGGCCTGGCGGTTCGAGGCCGGCGGTCGGTTCGCCGCCGGTCCCGCTATCGCCTCCGGCCGCGTGGTCATCGCGTCCGAGGAGGGCACGGTCCGCTGCTTCCGCTCGGCGGAGTGATCGAGGCGGCGGCCGGCCGCGCCGCTGCCTGCAGGGCAGCCGACGACGGGTTTGACTCCCTCTCGGATCGGGAGTAGCGTCGGCGTGGCGGGGCGGCTCTCCACCCCCGGTTCGCCTCTCATTCTCCTTCCGGTCGCATCGCCATGGTTCACCTGCGCCGTCCCTTCGCCTGGCTCGTTCTCGGCTGTCTCGTCGGCGGCACGACATCCCCGCTCGGCGCCGCCGAGCCTGCGGCCCCGGCCCTGCACCGGGTCAAGCTCGTGCCCTTCCGTGTCGAGGCCCGGGTCGAGGGCGTCTTCGAATCGCCGACGATGGCCGAGGTGCGGCTCGACGCCCGGCGCAGCGGCCAATTCAACGTGGAGAAGGTGGTGCCGCACGGCACCCGCGTGGGCAAGGGGGACGTGCTGGTCGCGGTCGAGACTGACAGGCTGGATCAGGAGATCGCCGATCAGGAGATCGCGGGTCGGCTGGCCGAGATCGCCCACGACCTGCTGGAGAAGGAACTGAAGCTCGCCGAGAAGGCGACGCCGCTGTGGCTGGAGATGGCCCGCACCGCGCGCCGCCGGGTGGGCGAGGACCTGGCCCGGTACGAGGAGAAGGAAAAGGCGCTGGCCAAAGACCTCAACGACGTGAGTCTGGAGTTCAACGAGTTCTCCCGCGAAAACGCCGAGGAGGAACTCGCCCAGTTGGAAAAAATGTACAAGCAGGACGACCTGACGGAGGAGACGGAGGAGATCGTCCTCAAGCGGGCCCGGTTCCAGGCCCGGATCGCCCGGTTCTCCGCCCTCCTTGCCCGCGATCGGCACGAACGGATGACGACGCTCGATCTTCCGCGCCGCCTGGACCTCGTGCGCCGGTCGGCCGACTTCGCCGCCCTTGACTTGGAGCAGGCCGAGGGAGAGCTGCCGCAGGTCCTGGCGCGGCTCAGGCTGACCGTGGAGAAGTCGGCCGCCGACCGAAGGGAGGCCGGGAGAAAACTCGCCGAGGCGAAGGCTCTCCGCCGCCTGTTGCCGGTCACCGCGCCGATCGACGGCACGGTTTACTACGGCCGCTTCCATCAGGGCCGGTGGGTGGACGCCGACAACGCGGCGCAGCAACTGCGGCCGGGCGGCCAGTTCGACACCCGTCAGGCGCTGCTCACCGTGGTCGGTGCGGGCCGGCTGGCGGTGCGGGCCGGCGTGCCGGAGAAGGATCTGTCCCGCGTGCCGGTGAACGCGGAGGCCCGGATCCTGCCCAAGGCGTTTCCCGAGGCGGCGTTTCCGGCCCGCGTCCGCAGCGTGTCGGCGGTGCCGGTGACGGCGGGACGGTTCGAGGCTTTTCTCGACCTCGTCGACGACCAGCCGCGGGTGGTCGCGGGGATGGAGGCCGAGGTCCGCGTGACCGCCGATCAACGGGCCGAGGTGCTGGCGGTGCCGCGCAAGGCGGTGTTCACCGACGAGTTCGACGGCGGCCGCCGTTACGTGCTCGTCTCCACGGGAGTCGGCAAGGAGCCGATGAAGCGGACGGTGACCGTGGGACGGTCGAACGACGAGCTGACCGAGATCACCGCCGGCCTCTCGGTGGGCGAGGAAATCCTCCTGGAAAAGCCACCAGCCCCGAAGCCCGACACGACGGCCGCCAAGCCCGAGCCGACGGCGAAGCCGGATGCCCCCAAGCCGGACGCCGCGAAGCCCGAGCCCCCCAAGCCCGACGCGGCCGCGACGCCGGACACGAATGCCGCCGGCGCCCAGCCCCCGAAGGATGCCGGTGACAAGCCGGCTCCAGCACCGAAGTGATCCAGCGCACCATGCCCGGCGCCGACCGGAACCGCGTCGCAGGCATCGCCCTCCTGCTGGCGACGGCGCGGCTGTCGGCGTGTCTGGCCGCGGACCCGGCCGCACCGGCCGACGCGACGGCCACCGTCGCCCCTGCCCCGGCGCGGCCGCTGTCCGAGGCGGGGCCCCGGCCGGCACCGGTCGAGCCCGTGCCCGCGGCCGAACTCGAGGCGGCGATCGACCGCGGCGTCACGTTTCTCCTCGATGCCCAGCGCGACGACGGCTCGTGGGGCTCGGCCGACAACACCAAGGGGGGCGTGGACATCTACGCGCCGGCGCCGGGCGGTCACCACGCCTTCCGGGCGGCGGTGACGGCGCTCTGCGTCTCGGCCGTCATCGAGTCGGGCCGCGACGACGAGGCCGCCCGCAAGGCGATCGACCGGGGCACGGCCTGGCTGCTGGAGCGGCTGCCGGCCCTGCGCCGGGCCACGCCCGACGCGCTGTACAACGTCTGGGGCCATGCCTACGGCATCGAGGCCCTGGCCCTCGTGCACCACCGTCCGGGGACCGACGAAGCCCGGCGCCGGGCGATCACCGACTGCATCCGCGGCCAGGTCGAGCTTCTCGAACGCTACGAGTCGGTGGACGGTGGCTGGGGCTACTACGACTTCGCGGTCGGCGCCCGCAAGCCGGCCTCCAGCCCGACGACGTTCACCACGGCGACCGTGCTGCTGGCCCTGGCCGACGCCCGCGACCTCGGCGTCGAAGTGCCGCAGAAGCTCTTCGACCGTGGCCTGGCGTCGATCCACCGGCAGACGAAGCCCGACCGCAGCTACCTGTACGGCGAGTACCTCAAGTATCGGCCCGGCCATCCGGTCAACCTGCCGGGCGGCAGCGTCGGCCGCTCGCAGGCCTGCCATGCGGCGCTGCGCCGGCTCGGCGACAAAGAGCTCGGCGACGCCGCGATCACGGCCTGGCTGGAGCGGCTGTTCGCCCGCAACGGCTGGCTCGGCCTCGCCCGCAAGAAGCCGATTCCGCACGAGTCGTGGTTCGCCGTCGCCGGCTACTTCTTCTTCTACGGCCACTTCTACGCGGCCGAGTGCATCGAGACGCTGCCCGCGGTCGCCCGCCCGCCGCTGCAGGACCAGCTCGCCCGGCTGATCATGCCGCTGCAGGAACCGAACGGCTGCTGGTGGGACTATCCGTTCTACGACTACCACATGCAGTACGGCACCGCCTTCGCGGTCCGTACGCTCGTCCGCTGCCGCCGCGGCCGCTAATTGTCGCGGCGTCGCCGCCCCCCCCGCGGCGGCTCCGGCGTGT
>JBIKKQ010000245.1:0-4342 GCA_044360305.1 Pirellulales bacterium | reverse complement strand
CACGCTGCTCGAGCATCCGGTCTACGGGCCGTGGACGATGGTTTCGGGGGACAGGCCGGAGTTCACCGAGGGGCGGATCGCGGAGGCGGCCCTCGTCGTCGCCCTGCGGTATTTCATCCTCGCCCAGCAGACCGAAAAGGCGCAGCAGTGCATGGAGCGGCTGGAGAAGGTGGCCGGCGACCCTGCCAAGCTCACGAACCTCTACCGGCAGATGGGCGTCGAGCTCCAGTCGCAACTCGAGGCGCTGACCGGCGGCAAGGCCGCCACGCCCGAGGTCCGCGAGCAGGCCGGCCGCATCCTCGCCGGGTTCGAGCAGTTCCTCGACAAGATCGCGGCCCGCGACGAAAAGATCAGTTCCCAGTTCTGGGTGGCGACGACCTACCTGACGCTCGGCTCGGGCAAGGGCACCGGGGCGGTCGTGGCGAAGGACAAGGCGAAGTCCTATCTCGACAGGGCGGCGGCCGTCTATGAGGCGCTGCTCAAGAAGGGGGGCGCGGAGGTCGCCGAGTTCGAGCCCCAGATTCGCTTCAAGATCGCCGGCGTGCTCCGGGAGCGGGAGCGGTTCGACGATGCCCAGACGCACATCGACTGGATCTTCTCCGACCCGAAGCGGCAGAACCTGCTCGACGCGCAGATCGAGGCCGCCGAACTGCTCGAGGCTGCCGGCAGGCGGGCCGCTGCGGATGCCGGCGGCGACAAGGAGAAGCTGGCCGCCGCCGACAGGCTGTTGGGCGAGGCGGTCGTCGGCCGCAAGGCGAACGGCATCTGGGGCTGGGGCAACCTGCAGAACAAGGTCGCCCGGCAGGTCGGCACGGGAGGCCGGGCCGATGAGGTGTTTTACGAGGCCCGGCTGCGTTCCGCCCGCTGCATGGTCGCCCGGTCGCAGCTGGCCGGCCTGGAGCAGGCCAAGAAGGATAAACTCCTGGCCGCCGCGGCCGACATGATCGTCAAGACGAGGAAGCTCTACCCGACGTTCGGCGGCGATGCCAATCGCAAGCGATACGACGCCCTGCTCCGCGAGGTGCAAAAACTCCAGGGCGTGGCGAACCCGGGGGGCTTCAAGGACGTGGACGACCAGGAGGCCCGCGGCGCGGCGGCGGCGGCTCCGGCGGCACGCTGACGGCGCGGCTCCCGGTTGACATCATCGGCAACAGATGGCGGAAAGGCAGGACTGACGGCATGAATGCGAACCGTACGAGGATCGAGGGGGGGATGAGGACGCCCGCCGCCGGAGTCTGGCGGATCGTCGCCGGCCTGCTGCTGCTGCCCTGCCTCGTCGCGGGAACAGCGGCGGCCGACGTCGCCGGCACGGTGGTGTTCAACGACCGGACCAAGGCGCAGTCCGGGCAGATCGTGGCCGTATCGCCGCTCAACGTCGAGGTGGGGGAGAAGAAGATCCCGATCGAGCGGATCGCCGACGTCGAGTTCGACGACGAGCCCTCGTCGATGAAGGCCGCCCGGCGCGGCGTGCTTCGGGGAGAGGCCGCTCAGGCCGAGGAGGACCTGAAGAAAATCGCCACCGAGCAGCTCGACGAGGCCGATCAGCTGTTGCGGGACGAGCTCACGTTCATCAAGGCGGCGGTCGCCGGGCTCAAGGGGCTGCAGGCGGGCGCGGCCCAACTCGGGGTGGGCGAAAAGGCCGTGCGCGACTACCTGGCGAAGCACGGGAGCAGCAGCCACCATGCCTTCTTCATGCACGAACTGAACGGCCGGATCCTCGCCCGCGGCGGCAAGTTCGACGAGGCGGCCAAGGCCTACGCACCGTTCGACAAGGGGCCGCCGGCGTACCAGGTCCGCGGTCGTGCTGCCCGCGGGGGCGTGCTCTTCGACCAGGGGAAGTTCGCCGAGGCGATGGCGGAATACGACGCCGCCGCCAAGACCGAGACCGACCCCAGGGACGATGCCAGCGCCGTGCAGAAGCGCGAGGCGGAGCTGGGGATCGCCCGCTGCCTCGCCCGGCAGGGGAAGCCGCAGGAGGCGATCGACGCCGCTCAGGCGATCCTCAAGAATTCCGATCCCGAGGACGGCGACATTCTCGGCCGCGCCTACAACGTCCTCGGCGACGCCTACCGGGCCGCCAACAAGGACCAGGACGCGGTCATCGCCTACCTGACGGTCGATCTGGTCTACAACTCCAGCAGCGCCAACCGCGAGGAAGCGCTGTTCAACCTCGCCGAACTGTGGGAGCGGGGCAAGTACGCCGAGCGGGCCCGCGACGCCCGGCAGCAGCTGGAATCGACCTATCCGAACAGTCCGTGGATCAGGAAACTGAAGGGCGGGGCCGCCGCCCCCTGACGCACCGACGGCGGGATGACGCATCGATGGCCGCGGCCGGGTGGCCGCCGCGGCCGGACCAAACGACGACGGATTTTTCTCGAGGAGACGATCATGCAGATGGCTGTCCGAGACGGTGGTGAGCGGTGGCTGGGCCGATCGTGGCTCGGCCGGGTTGTCCTGACCGTCTGCCTGTCGGCCCCGTGGGCCGCGGCCACGGTGGCACCGCTGGTGGTGGCACCGGCCGTGGCCGTCGCCCAGGATGAGGAGGAGCCGCCGAAGGCGGAGGAGAAGAGCTACCTCGTGTTCCTCGCCGAGGCCCTCGGCATCAAGTACATCATCATCTTCCTGCTCCTGTCCTTCTCGCTGGTGGCGATGCTCGTGATGTGCTTCCTGCAGTTTCGGAAGCAGGTGCTCATGCCGCCGGAGCTCATCCAGCAGTTCGAGGCCCATCTCGACAATAAGGAGTATCAGCAGGCCTTCGAGTTGGCGAAGAACGACGACTCGTATCTCGGCCACGTCCTCGCGGCCGGAATGGGGAAGCTGCAGTCGGGCTATCCGGCCGCCGTCGAGGCGATGGACGGCGCGGCCGGCGACCAGGCGATGAAGCTCGAGCACAAGATCAGCTACGTGTCGCTCGTCGGCGCCCTCTCCCCGATGTTCGGCCTGCTCGGCACGGTGGACGGGATGGTGGCGGCGTTCATGAAGATCGCCGGTTCGGACACGGCCCCGAAGCCGAGCGAACTCGCCGTCGGTATCTCGCAGGCGCTGGTGACGACGCTCATCGGCCTCTGGCTGGCGATCCCCGCCATCGCCTGCTTCGCGCTGTTCAAGAACTGGCTGCAGCGGTTCAACGACGACGTGGCGGGGGAGAGTTCCCGGCTCATGTCGCGGTTCCAGAACATCGGCAAGAAGTGATCGCCGGCCGCGTTTTCTGAGAAAGAGGCAGTCGCATGGCGCGCAGGAGCAGCGGTGGACCGTCGAACACCGACATCGACATGACGCCGATGATCGACGTCACGTTCCAGCTGATCACGTTCTTCATCTTCACGCTGAACTTCTCCACCGCCGTCCAGGACGACCGGGTGCAACTCCCTCTGAGCCAGTTGGCGAAGCCGGCCGAGGGGGCAGCGGAGGATCCGATCACGCTCCAGCTCTGGCCCGACCGGCAGGACGAGAATCGCACGAAGGTGATCTACAACGGCGAGGCGATCCCGGTGGCCGGCATCAAGCCCTACCTCGAACAGGAAGCCCGGGTGATCCGCGAGGCGGGGCGGGATCCCGCCACGGCGAAGGTGATCATCCGCGGCGACAAGGACGTGCCGACCGGCGAGGTGCAGGATCTGATCAAGGCCTGTCAGGAAATGACGTTTACGAATTTCGTGCTCCGCGCCGAGTACGACGAGCGGAGCCCGCGGTGAGCCGCGCCGAGGACGGAAGAACGAGGGGGTGCCATGGCGAAGCGTGAGTCACAACTGGCCGACAAGATCGCGATCGATATGACGCCGATGATCGACGTCGTGTTTCAGCTCATCACGTTCTTCATGCTCACGCTCAAGTCCGTGGTCGTGGAGGGGGATTTCGACATCAAGATGCCGCTGGGCGCCGCCGCGGCGAGCCCCGACAGCGCCCCGCCGACGGTGATGCGGGTGAAGATGACGGCCGACGCCGCGGGGCAGTTGACAGGGATCACGCTCAACGGCCGTGCGGTGGGGGACTTCGCGCAGCTCCGCCAGGAGATCATCAACATCGTGGGGGTGAACCAGGGGCCGGGCGGCGCCGACAACACCGAGGTCGAGCTCGACTGCGACTACGGGCTCAAGTATCTGAACGTCGTGCAGGCGATCAGCCACGTCTCGGGCGTGCCTCAGGGGGACGGCCAGATGATCGACCTGGTGAAGAAGATCAAGTTCACGCCGCCGAAGAAGCCCGGCCGCTGACGTCGCCAGACCAGCCTGGCGCCCTGGTGGTGACGGGTCGGGACTGCCCGTGCCGTCTCGCCCGGACGTTCGCTACGGGCATCCCTGCCCTTCGCTCACTCGATGGCGGCTGCGCTCTCGCCATCCTG
>JBIKKQ010000244.1:0-4347 GCA_044360305.1 Pirellulales bacterium | reverse complement strand
CGATGGCCACGAACCGGCTCGGCCGATTGAAGACCTTCTTCTGCGTTTCCACCACGAAGTCGATGTCGAACGCGCCGGTGACGCTGTAGTGGAACAATCGCCTGTCTTTTCGCCGATAGGAATTGAACGCGCGGAGTTCGCCGAGCACGAGCGTTTCGAACGAAAAACCCCGCCACTCCTCAGGCATCGTCTCGCGGATCCAGCCTGCCGCGGCCCGGGCCACCCCGGCATCGAAGAAATAAAACTTCGGGTGCGCCACCTCTTTCGAGCGGCAACCGGGGCGGTAGGCAGGCAGCCGGAAGCCGAGAAGAGTATCCTCGAGAATCTCGAAGTAGGTGTCGACCGTGCGGCGCTTGATGGCGGCCTGCTGGGCAACCCGTTCCACGTTGAGCACCTGGGCGTGGTGCCGCGCCGCCACTTGCAGGAACCGGGCGAATGGCTGGATATTGCGGGTCAGGGCCTCGGCCGCAACTTCCTCCTGCAGGTAGGTGCCGACGTAGCTTGCCAGCGTGTCAGCCGCATGCGACTGATCGGTGAGCACGGGCGGCAGCGTGCCGTAGGCGAGACAGGCCTCGAAACACGATGGCTGCTTGATCTCCGCCCAGGCCAACGGAAAAAAATCGCAGCGAACAGCCCGACCGGCGAGCAGGTTGACGTCAGCCCGGCGTAATTTTCTGGCGCTGGAACCGGTAATCGCGAAATTGATCCGTCGCGACTCGTAGAGCCCGTGAATCTCGTCGAGCAGATCAGGCACCTTCTGAGCCTCGTCGATGACCGCCCATTCGCCGGCTCGGAGCCCGGCCAGGTCGGACCGGATCAACGACGGGTTGGATCGGTAGCGATACAACTGCTCGGTGTGCAGCAGGTCGATCCGGACAGCCTGCGGAAAATGCTTCGACAACCAGGTGGACTTCCCCGTGCCGCGAGGCCCGAGCAGAAGAAACGTCTTCGTCGGCGGTTCGAGAAGTCGGGAAAACAGCCTGGCCATACCGCGCTCCCGCAGCACCACCCAGGACTTCGTGACGCAGAAGGCTGGAAAGCAGATTCTACATCGCCGATGTAGAATCCGACAACAAGGCCGGTTCGTCAGTGGCGGCCGACATCGGCCGCGTCCTCGGCCATGTCGCGGGCGTGGTAGCTCGACCGCACCAACGGGCCGCTGGCCACCTTGCGAAACCCCATCCGCCGGGCCAGGTCGCCGAGTTCGACGAACTCGTCGGGGTGCACGTAGCGGTCCACCGGCAGCGCGTCGGCCGCCGGCTGCAGGTACTGGCCGAGCGTGAGAAAATCGACGCCCCGGTCGAGCAGGTCGGCGAACACGTCGAGGAGCTCGTCGCGGGTCTCGCCGAGGCCGAGCATCAGTCCGGTCTTCGTCTTCACCTCCGGCATGATCCGCTTGGCGTCGGCGAGCAGCTGCAGCGTCCAGGCGTAGACGCTCTTCCGGCCGCGGACCCGCCGGTAGAGCCGGGGGACGGTCTCGGTGTTGTGGTTGAAGACGTCGGGCCGCGATTCCATCAGCCGCTCCAGCGCCCCCGGCTTGCCGATGAAGTCGGGCACCAGCACCTCGATCGCGGCTCCGGTCGCCTCGCGGACGGCGACCACCGTGCGTTGAAAATGCTCGGCGCCGCCGTCGGGCAGGTCGTCGCGGGTGACGCTCGTGATCACCACGTGGGCCAGCCCCAGCCGGCGGGCCGCCTCGGCGACCCGCGCCGGCTCGTCCTGCTCGAGGTCCTCCGTCTTGCCCTTGGGCACCGAGCAGAATCCGCAGGGCCGCGTGCAGACGTTGCCGAGGATCATGAACGTGGCCGTCCGGGCCGACCAGCACTCCAGCCGGTTCGGGCACTTGGCCGACGAGCAGACCGTTTCCAGCCCCAGTTCGGCGATCAGGTGCGCGGTCTCGGCATGACCGCCCCCGGGGCCGAGGTTCTGCCGCAGCCACGGCGGGAGCCGGCGCGACACCGCCGGCGTGGCCGGGCCGCAGGCCGGCGCGGCAGCCAGCTCGGTGATGATCGGCAGCGACAGCGTCACGCGGGATGAATCAACCGACACGAGCCACCCTCCTGTTCAGCCCCGCAGCGGCCGCCGGCGGGAACCCCGACTGGACGTTCGTCCGGGCAAACGCGAACGCCGCGGCCACGCCCGCGACGATCGCCGACCGCGCCTCCTGCAGCCGCACGCGCCGCTGCAGATCGGCCTCGATGGAGCCCATCGTCGTCGCGCCCCCTGCGGCGCCGCGGCCGGCGGCCCCGAGCACGCTGCGGACCCGGTCGCAGAGGCCGGGGTCGGCCGCCACGTTGACGAACCCGCCGTGCCTGACGACGCCCGCGCGGATCGCGACGCCGAGAGCGGCAAGCAACCCGGTGCGGCCGAAGATGCCGTGCACGCCCGGCCGGCGCGTCGTGCCGCACCGCAGGCTGCGGAGTGCCCGCTCGAGCGCGGCCTCGAAGCGGTCGAGATACCCGCCGACGTCGCAGGCCGCGAGCCCGAGGTCGTCGAGCCGGGCGAACAAGCAGGCGCACACCTGCCCGGGACCGTGCGGAATCGCACCGCCGCCGCGGCCCATGAACCGTACCGCCAGCCGCCGGGCCACGAGCTCATCGTCGGCCAGCCGAACGTCCGTCCGCGAACCCTGCCGGCCGACCGTGATCGCCGGCTCGAACTCGCAGACCACGAGCGTCGGCCCACGGCCCCCCGGCTCCGCCACCTCGCCGGCGAGCCGCTCGGCCATCTCGGCGTAGGCGTCGATGTCGATCCGTCCGGCCAGCCATACCGACAGCGGCCGCGCCGGCCGCGCGTCGGCGGCACCGCCGGCCGCGGAAACGGATGACGCATGCTGGTCGCGGGGGGCGATCATGCCCCTATTTTACCAGTTTTCCGCTGGAAGTGGCCGGCGACCGGTTCAGCGGACCGCCGGGGCCGCCCCCGGCGCCGCATACTCGTCGAGCAGCGATTCGATCCGGGCGAGCACGTCGGCCATCAAATCCGCGTCGGGCAGGAGCGTGACCCGGAAGTGGTCGCGGTAGGGGACGTTGAAACTCGAGCCCGGGGCCACGAGAACGTGCTTCCGCTCCAGGAGATCGAGGGCGAATTGCCGGTCGTCGAAGCCGGCCACGCCCCCCGGCAGCCGCTCGGCGTGGACGCGGATGAAGGCATACATCGCCCCCTGCGGCGGCACCACCGACAGCCAGCGGCTGCGGGTCAGCGCCCCGAGCAGCGCCGCCCGGGTGGCATGCAGCCGGCCGCCCGGCCGGGTCAGCTCGAAGATCGACTGGTAGCCGCCGAGCGCCGTCTGCACGGCGTATTGGCCCGGCACGTTCGAGCACAGCCGCAGCGAGGCGAGGAGTTCGACCGCCTGAATGTAGTCGCAGGCGTGGTCGCGCTCCCCGGAGAACACGAGCCAGCCGACCCGCAGGCCGCAGGCCCGGTAGATCTTGCTCAAACCGCCGAAGGTGAGGCACAGCCCGCGGCGGGCGAGCGTCGCGGCGGGCACGAACTCCGCGCCGTCGTAGAGCATCTCGTCATAGATCTCGTCGGCACAGAGGACGAGGTTTCGCCGCTCGGCGATCTCCACCAGCGCCCTGAGCACCTCCCGCGAATAGACGGCGCCGGTGGGGTTGTTGGGATTGATGACCACCAGGGCCCGCGTCCGGTCGGTGACGAGCGCTTCGACCTCCGCGGGGTCGGGCACGAACCCGTTCTCGGGCCGGCACGGATAGTGCACCGCCTTCGCGCCGTGGATCACCACCGACGCCGTCCACAGCGGGTAGTCGGGGCTGGGCACCAGCACCTCGTCGCCGGGGTTCAGCAGCGCCCGCATGGCGATCATGATCAGTTCGGAGACGCCGTTGCCGATGAACACGTCGTCGGCGGTGACGTCCATCACGCCCCGGTTCTGCTGCTGCATGACCACCGCCTCGCGGGCGGGGAAGATGCCCTTCTGGTGCGAGTACGGATCGGCCTGGTGGAGGTTCTCCACGATGGCCACCCGCATTGAGCCCGGCATGCGAAACCCGAACAGGCCCGGATTGCCGATGTTGAGCTTGACGATCTCGTGACCCTCGCGCTCCAGCTGGTCGGCCCGGCGGGCGAGCGCCCCGCGGATCTCGTAGCGCACGTCGTGGAGGTGCTCGGAGGCGCGGAGGGCGGGCAGGCTCATGGCTGGATTCGGAAGGATGGAAACGCCGGCCGCCCGCGGCGCGGCGGCAAACCCTGAAACATACCGAGGCCGGAGCGGAGCGGCAAAAGCCCACCGCCGGGCGGGCCCGATCAGGAAAGTTCGGCCCGCAGGTCGGCCCACGGCACCGCCACCAGCGGCACGGCCGCGGCGATCGCGGCCGGGGCCGCGCC
>JBIKKQ010000079.1:0-15383 GCA_044360305.1 Pirellulales bacterium | reverse complement strand
CCTCACGCCGACCCCTTCGCCTCGGCGGTTCGATGCCGCGGGCAGGACGGGAGACGTCGAGGTTTTCCGGAGATCACGAGGCTCCGGCAGGGGGCCGATGGTCCGGCTGCGGGGCGGCATGAGTTCGCTCGCTGGCACGCTCGCGATCCTCACGCCGACCCCTCCGCCTCGGCGGTTCGATGCCACGGGCAGGACGGGAGACGTCGAGTTGTTCCGGAGATCACGGGGCTCCGGCAGGGGGCCGATGGTCCGGCTGCGGGGCGGCATGAGTTCGCTCGCTGACACGCTCGCGATCCTCACGCCGACCCCTCCGCCTCGGCGGTTCGATGCCGCAGGCAGGGTGCAGGCGAGGGACGGTGGTGAACGGCCGTGGGTGGGCGTGTCATGAGCACGGCGGCGATCGATGCGCGGAACGGCCGCGGTGTCCGGTGGGCAGGGGATGATTTTCCCGGCTGGCTCTCGCCGATGCTCGTCAAGGAACTGCGGCAGGGGGTGCAGTCGGGGGTCTTCTTCTGGACGTTCCTGCTGTTTCAGGCGGCGCTGTTCCTGCTGTTTTCGTTGCAGGTGCTGGCGTCGGGACGGGAGGATGACGACGGGTTCCGGGTGCTGTTCTGGCTGGCGGCCTTCGCGGCGGTGGCGGTGATCGTGCCGCTGCGGGGCATCGGGGCGGTGAGCGGCGAGCAGCGGGCAAACGGGCTCGACCTGCTGCAGATCACCCGGCTCTCGGCCACGCGGATCGTGGCCGGGAAGTGGGTGGCCCTGGTCGCCCAGGCGGCGCTCGTGGCCGTCACGCTCCTGCCCTACATCGCCCTCCGCTACTTCTTCGGCCGCGTGGACGTGCTGGCCGACCTGCAGTGGCTGGGCTGGATCCTCGCCCTGGGGGCGCTGGTCGCCGCCGCGGCGATCGCCCTCTCGACGCTCCCCATCTGGCTGCGGATCGGGGCCGGGCTGGCGGCCTCCGGGGCGGCGTTCGTCCTGCTCGTGGCCTTCGTGGACGGCCCGCTGGGCATCATCCTCGGGCGGCTCGGCGCGGCCGCCCGCCTCGGGATCGCCGCCGTGCTGGCCGTGCACACGCTGGCGTGCCTCGAGTTCGCGGCGGCCCGGGTCGCTCCACCGGCCGAGAACCATGCCGGCCGCCAGCGGCTTCTCGCGCTCCTCGTCGCCGCGGCCTGGCCCGTCGCCGGCTGGCTGGGCACCGATCAGGCTGCCGTGGCCACGTTCGTCGCCACCGCGCCCCTGCTCGCCTGCTACGCGATCGACGCGACGCTCGAGCGGCCGAGCCGCGTCCGCACGCTGTTCGCGCCGTTTCGCCGGGCGGGCCTCCTCGGCCGTGTGGCGGCGACCGTCTTCACGCCCGGCTGGGCGACCGGGCTTGTGTTCGTCGCCATCCTGCTGGCCGTCTGCCTGGCGGGCTGGCTGGGGTTCGTGGGCCGGTTCGTGCCGGCGGGCTGGCGGTCCGTGGCCGTCGCCTGCGCGAGCCTCGCGGCCGCCGCGATCGTCTGCCCGCTTCCGTTCACCACCCTGCTCACGCGGGTCCGGTATCCGCTGCTGCTCTACGGCCTCGTGCAGCTTCTCTGCTTCTGCGCGTTCGCGTTCGCCAACGGGTTCAAGCCGTATCGCCTGTCGTGGGCGGAGTACGAGGCGGGCCGGCTCGTGACGCTCCCCTTCCCCGCGGGGGCGCTCGCCGCGCTGGCCGCCATCGCGGGCGCGTCCCAGACCGCCGGCCAGCGGGTCGCGACCTCGTTCACGATCGCCGGCCTGGCCGTGATCGGCGCGACGGTGGCCGCCGTGGCCTGGCCGTGGCTGCGCGAACGCGCCGCCGTCGCCCGGCTCGTCCGCGGCGACCATCGCGACGAGCCCCTGCCGGTGCGGGTCGCCGCCGCTCCGCGGGCGGTGGCGGCGGCGAGCCGACCGTGGGTCTGGCGGGGGAACGATTTTCCCGGCTGGCTGCCGGCCATGGTGGTCCGCGAACTCCGCCAGGGGGTGCAGTCGGGCGTCTTCGCCTGGACGTTCATCGGCATCCAGGGGGCGATGTTCGCCCTCCTGACATGGGCCTTGAGCAGTTACGACGGCCGGCTGCAGGGCGTGGCCGCCCGCGACGTCGGCGGCATGTTCTGGCTGATGATCGCGGCGGCGATCGGTGGCGTCGTGCCCCTGCGCGGCCTCGTCGCCATAAGCGGCGAGCGGTTGGGTAACAACCTCGACCTCGTCCGCCTGACGCGGCTCTCGGCCACGCGGATCGTGCTTGGCAAGTGGCTGGCACTCATCGGGCAGGGGCTGCTGGTGGCCACGGCTCTCGCACCCTACCTCGTCCTCCGTTACTTCTTCGGTGGTCTCGACATCATCGTCGATCTGGAGGTCTTCGGCTGGCTCATCGCCCTGGCGATGGCCGTGGCCGCCGCGGCGCTCGCGATCTCCACGCTGCCGCTCTGGCTGCGGATCGGCGTCGTCGTGGCCGTCGTGGCGGTCGGCTGCGTGCCGGCGGCCGAACTGGCGGAGGAGTTCTTCAACGGCCGGCTGTCGTTCGCGGGTCTGGGCATCGGCGGCCGGCTCGGCATCCTCGCCGGCCTCGGGCTGTACACCGTCGCGCTCCTCGAATTCGCCGCCGGCCGGATCGCCTCGCCGGCCGAGAACCACGCCGGCCGCAAGCGGCTGCTCGCCCTCGCGATCGCCGTCACCTGGGTCGTGGTGGCGACGTTCGGCACCCAGGACGCGGCCATCGGCACCATCCTCGTCACGCTCCCGCTCGTGCTCTGCTACCCCGTCGGGGCGCTCGTCGAAGACCCGGCGGAGATCCGCTCGCTCTACCGGCCGTTCGCGAGGTTCGGCACGGCCGGCCGATGGGCCGCGGCCCTGTTTTCGCCCGGCTGGGCGACGGGGGTGCCGTTCGTGGCGGTCACCGGGGCGGTCTGCCTGACGGGGTGGATGGTGTGGGCAAGTCGTCGGCAAGGTTATGTGGCCAGTGTCGGCGGCACCGTGGACGTGATGTCAATCGCCCTCACCATCGGCTGCCTGCTGATCGCGGCCTGTTTTTTTCCGCTCCCGTTTCTCATTCGCCTGCCGCAGACGCGGCCGCGGCTGCTGTTCTACTCGCTCGTGCACGTCGCCTGCTTTCTCGTCTTCGTCTACACCGCTGCCGTCGGGCCGCATAACGTCGCCTACAGGGACCGTGGCCTGTGGATGATCACGCTCCCGTTTCCGGCGGCGGCCCTGCCGGCTTTCATCTCGCTCGCCGACAATCGCGGGCCGAATTATTGCCTGCCCTTCCTCGCCGCCGCCGCGATCACGACGGCGATCGTGCTGGCGAGCGTCGCCGCCCCCTGGCGCCGCGCGATGCGGACGACGATGGGGCTCGTGGCGTCGGACCGCCCCCTAACGTCGGAGAGGTAACGCCGTCATGGCTTCTCGGCCACAACCTTGCCGTCGCGCCAGACATACACGGGAGTCCCGTGCATGCGGGCAATCCTGCGGGCCGTTCGTGCCGCGCGCCGCAGCGCCCGGCCGACCGCTGCCGCAAACTCCGCGGACGTCTGCGGATGCACCTGCGTGGCCGACCGTGTCGCTGCAACCGTCTTTTTGTGAACCTTTTTCACGGAGATCGCTCCAGCAATCGAGGGGCCGCTCCAGAATTATCGTACACCGCCCAGGCATCCACGAGAGGCCGATACACGGCTTCAAAATTCGCCCAACCGCGGGCAAACCGTCGATGGACTGCAGCGAAAGGAACGTCGTGACCTCCCTGCCGGACCCGGGCTGCTATGCGACGCATCGCCACGGCGGGCGAAGACAGCCGCAAAAAGATCATTTCCAATCGGTACCCGGCGGCCTTCCACCGACGCAGGCGGGCCAGATGCACACGACCGCTGAGAGTCGTCTCGAAAGCGAAGTTCTCACTCGCCGTTGCAAAACAAGCGCCAGCCGGAATAGCCCCTGAATCCGCAGCGGAGGCCCGACATGAGCACGACAGCGACGATCCAAGCCACGCCCGCCCCCGCCTGGCGCGGCGACGACTTTCCCCACTGGCTGCCGCCGATGCTCGTCCGCGAACTGCGGCAGGGGCTGTCGTCGGGGGCGTTCTTCTGGACGTTCCTGCTCCTGCAGATCGCCCTGGTGCTCTCCCTGTTCTTTGCCGTGCTCGGCCAGTCCGTCAACCCGGCCCTCGACGGCAGCCGCCGGATCGACGGGATCTTCTGGACGATCCTCATCCTCGGCCTCGGGCTGGCGATGCCGCTCCGCGGCCTGTCGGCCGTGGCGGCGGAGCGGACGGGCAACAACCTCGACCTCGTCCGCCTCACCAAACTCTCCGCCACGCGGATCGTCGTCGGCAAGTGGCTGGCGAACGTGGCCCAGATGCTGCTCGTGGCCGTGGCCGTGCTCCCCTACATGACGGTGCGGTATTTTTTCGGCGGCGTGAACATCGTCGCCGACCTCGAACGGCTCGGCTGGCTGCTCGTCGTCGCGGCCGTCGTCGCCGCACTGGCGGTCTACTACTCGACGCGACCGCAGCGGGAACGGATCGGCCTGCTCGTGTTGCTGGCCTTCGTCGGAGTCGGTGGGCTCGGCAGCCTGGCCATGACCGTGGCCGCAGGGGGCGTCATGGGGTTCGGCGGTGGCTGGCTTCTGGTCGCGATCGCGGCGCTGTACGCGGCCCTGTTTCTCGAGGCCGCGGCGGCGAGCATCGCCCCGGCGGCGGAGAATCACGCCTTCGCCAAGCGGCTCCTCGCGCTCGGGTGCGCGGCGACCGTCGCCGGTGTCGGGCTCTGGGGGGGACGGCCCACGTTCTGGCTGGTGGCCGTGCTGCTGGGACTGCCGGTGCTGTTCACCGCCATGGGGGCGCTGTGCGAGCGGCCCGTGCGGATGCGGCGCATGCACGCCGCGTTCGCCCGCGGCGGTCTCGCCGGACGGCTCGCCGCCGCGGTGCTCACCCCCGGCTGGGCCACCGGCATCGTGTTCGTCGGCCTGGCGGTCGGCCTGACGGCGACGGGCTGGGCCGCCCGGGCGGCGGCGGACGGCAAGTTCGACGCCATCGTTCCGTTCCTGAGCCTGACCTGCGCGGCGATCCTGTTTCCGCTGCCCCTGCTCCTCCTCCTGCCGCGGCTCGCCGAGCGGACCGCGTTCTACGTGGCGGTGCAGATGCTGTGCCTCATCCCCTGGGGGGTGGATCTCATCTTCCGGGAACTGCCGCAGCCGGTGGCCGGCGGCGGCTCGGGGGGCCTGCTCGCGGTCGTCGCGCCGTTTCCACTGGCCGGAATCCTCCGCCTCCTGAGAGAGACGCAGACCGATGTCCGGCAGACCCTGTTCGTCGCCGGCTGCATCGTCGCGGCGATCATCCTCGCGGTCGTGGCCCGTCCCTGGCTGCGCGAAATGGGCGAGACGCAGCGGCTCGTCGGCCGGAGGCCCGCGGCATGAACCTGCGCGAGATCCACGCCCGGGCGAAGGCGGCGGCGACGGTCGCCCGACTGCCCCTGCGCAGCGGCCAGTGGGCCGGCACGGCCGGTAACGTCCTCGGCAAGGGCACCGGCAGCTCGATCGACTTCCAGGACCATCGCCAGTACGTCCCCGGCGACGACCCGCGGCACATGAACTGGCAGGCCTACGCCCGCACCGGCCACTACACCATGAAGCTCTACCGCGAGGAGGTGACGCCGCGGATCGACCTCGTCTACGACACGAGCGGCTCGATGTTCCTCGACGCCGCCAAGGCGACGCGGGTCTGGGAACTTTTTTATTTTTGCATCGAGAGCGGGCTGCGGCTCGGCGGCCACCTCAAGCTCTTCCTGCTCGGCCGCGAACCGGGAGACGTGCCCGAGGAACTCCCCGTCGAGCGGGCGCTGGCCGACGGCTGGCCCGCCGCGGTGTCCGCCGCGGGCGGCGGGGCGCGACCGGCGGCCGTGACCGCGCCGGCCGGTCTCGCCGACCAGCTCGACCGCGTGCCGCTGCGGGCCGGCTCGCTGCGCGTGCTCGTCAGCGATCTCCTCGACCCGTCTCCCCCCGGCCGGGCGACGGCCCGGCTCGCCGCGTCGCGCAGCCGCGGGATCGTGCTCGCCCCGTTCGCGGCGGCCGAGCGCGAGCCCGACTGGGACGGCAACGTCGAGTTCGAGGACGCGGAGCGCGGCACGCGGTCGCGGCAGCGGGTCGAGGCCGACATGCTCGACCGCTACCGGCAGGCCTACGCCCGTCACTTCACCACCTGGCGCGAGGAGTGCGCCCGGCGGGGCCTGGGATTCGCCCGCGTCGCCGACGCCGGCGACCTGCTCGGCGCGTTCCGCGGCGAGGCGGTGCCGGCCGGCGTGATCGACATCTGAACCCCGCGGAGCCGCCGTGCGATGATCCCGGGACTGTTCTTCGCGAATCCGTGGGGCTTCCTCGCCCTCGGCGCGCTGCCGGTGATCGTCGGCATCCATTGCCTGCAGGAGAAGTCGCGCCGCGTCCGGGCGAGCACGCTGTTTCTCCTCGAACGGGCGGCGCCGCTGCCGAGCGGCGGCATCCGCCTGGAAACATTCCGCAACTCGCTCCCCTTCTGGATGCAGCTCCTCGCCGCGGCCGCGCTCGCCTGGCTGCTCGCCGATCCGCGCTGGATCCGCAGCGACTCGCGGCAGACCGTGGCGGTGGTGCTCGACAGCTCCGCCTCGATGCAGGCCGGCCGCGCGGCCACGCTCGCCCTCCTCGCCCGGCGGCTCGCCGACTGGGACGCGGTGGCCGCCCGCACCGACTGGCATCTTCTGGAGACCGGGCCGGGCCGGCCGCCGCTGTATGCCGGACGACAGCTCGCCGACCTGCTGGCCGTCGCCGACCGGGACTGGCAGCCCGTGCTCGGGAGCCACGACGTGTCCGGCGCCCTCGGCCTGGCCACGAACCTCGTGCCCGGCGCCGCCGGGGCCGTGATCCTCGTCACCGACCGGCCCGTGGACGTGCCCGGCGGCGTCGCCCTGCTCTCGGCCGGCGCGCCCTTCGACAACGTCGGCTTCTCCGGCGGCGATGTCGGCCCGCGCGGCGACGAGCTCGGCTGGCGGGTGCTCGTCACCAATCATGGTGCCGCCCCGCAAAGCCGCGACGTCCGCGTGCGCATCTTCGGCACCGGCACGACCGGCGCGGGGCCATCACAGCCGATCCAGCTCGCGGCCGGACAAAGCCGGACGCTCGAGGGCCGCTGGCCCGACGCCGCGGAGCGGATCGTGATCAGCCTGTCGAGCGACCGCTTCGCCTGGGACGACACGCTGCCGCTCGTCCGGCCGCTGCGCCGCACGGTGAAGGTGGCGATCGGGATCGGCGGCCCCGTCGGCGCGTTGCTCGCCAGGATCGTCCGGGCGGCCGACGGCACCGAGCTCGTCGGCGACGTCGCCGCTGCCGATCTGGTGATCGGTCGGTTCGATCCCGGGGCCACGACCGACTCGATCCAGATCGCGGTCGGCGACCTGCCCGACATCGATACCGACGCCGACCCGGCGTCGGCGGACGATGGGAAGCCGAGCGCGGCGGCAGGCAAGACCGCGCCGGCGGCCGCCGCTGCCCCGACGTTCGATCCCGCCTGGGTGGCGGCCGAGGACCATCCGCTCACCCGCGACCTCGGGTGGGGCGGGCTGATGTCGGGGCCGGCGGGCAACCTCGGCCTGACGGCGGCCGATGAACCGCTGCTCTGGAAGGGGGGCAAACCGCTGGCCTTCGTCCGCGCGAGCGTGCTGCCCGGCGGCCGCGTGGTGCGCAGCCTCGTGCTGAACTTCGACCTCGCCGGCTCGACCGCGGCCCGGTCACCGGCTCTCGTGGTGCTCGTGCAGCGGTTCATCGACCGCATCCGCACCAGGATCCCGCGGCCGTGGGCCGACAACTTCGAGACCGGACAGGTCATCGATGTGCCCGACGCGGTGCCGGAGGGTTCGCCGGACCGCACCACCATCGACTGGGTCGGGCTCGACGGCGCCGTCGCCGCGCCGGTGCCGTTCCATGGCCGGGCTCCCGAGACGCCGGGCTTCTTCGCCTTGACCGCGGTCCGGGGCACGCCGCCGGCCGCGAACCGCGTCGCGGCGGGCGCCGCCCAGTTCGCCGACTCGCGGGAGTGCGACTTCCGCGCGGCGGCGCCCCTCGACACGCTCGAGGCAGTCCGCATGGAGCAGGCAATCAAGCAGTCGATCGAGGACCCGTGGGCGCCGGTCTGGCTGGGCATCGCGATCGGCGCCTTGCTCGTTGCCTGGGGCTGGCGGGCGGCCGGCCAGCGGGCCGTCCCCCCGTTGGCGTACACTCGCGGGAATTCCTAACCGAAGATTTCTGGCCACAGATTCGTGACCGCAGATTCTCGGCCACAGGAGGCATGCGACGATGGGATGGCAAGGGGTTCAGTTCGTCGCTCCGCACTGGTTTCTGCTCCTGCCGGCGCTGGCGCTGGCGGGCTGGTATTGGCCCGGGCTCCAGCTCGGCAGACCGCTGCGGGCGGCCTGCCTGATCCTCGCCGTGATCCTTCTCGCCGAGCCGCGTGTGCGCCGGCAGGGGGACGGGCTCGACCTCTGGGTGCTCGTGGACCAGTCCGACTCCGGCTGGGACGATCTCGCCCCCCGGCTCGCGGAGATGGAGACGATCCTGGAAAAGTCGCGCGGCGTGGACGACCGGATCATCCACGTCGATTTCGCCGACGAGGCCCAGACCCGCGGGGCCCTTGTCCGCAGCGGGCCCGCCGCCACCGAGTACGCCGGCCGCAGGTCGGCCACCCGGCTCTCCTCGGCCATCGCCCACGCCCTCGGCCAGATGCCGGCCGACCGCGCGGCCCGGATCCTCGCCATCACCGACGGCTACTCGACCGAGCCGCTCGACCGGGTCGCCGACAAACTGCTCGCCAAGGGGGTGGCGCTCGACGTCCGCCTGCCGCCGCGCCGCGAGCTGGATGACTTCGCGGTGGCCGCGTTCCGCGCGCCGCGCCGGGTGCAGGCCCGCGAGGGAATGCTGGCCGAGGTCGTGGTCCGCGGCGGGAAGGACGCCACGGTGCCGCTGGAAATCCTGCGCGACGGCAAGCCGATCGGCACGCGCACGGTCGAGGTCCGGGAGGGAGTGGGGCGGGTGCGGTTCAGCGACCGGCTCGCGGCCGCCGGCGCCCACCGCTACAGCGTGCGGATCGAACCCGACGGCGACGCGATCTCCGGCAACAACTCGGCCGAACAGTGGGTCGAGGTCCAGGGAGGCGGCCGGTTCGTCCTCGTCAGCGGCTATGAAGACCCGCCGCTGGCCGCCGCCCTGCGCGATCAGGGCCTCGAGGTGGAGGTGGTCTCCGACCTGGCCGCGGTCCACGTCGGGCTCCTGTCCGGCGCCGCGGGCGTGATCCTCGACAACGTCCCCGCCTACAAGCTCGATCCGGGGTTCGTGAAGGGGCTGGAGTTCTTCGTCACGGCCCAGGGGGGCGGGCTGGCGATGATCGGCGGAAAATTCTCGTTCGCCGCCGGCGGCTGGTTCGGCTCCGCGGCCGCCCCCCTGCTCCCGGTGACCATGGAGCTCAAGCAGGAGCACCGCAAGCTCGCCGTGGCGATGGCGATCGTCATGGACCGCTCCGGGAGCATGTCGATGACCGCGCCGGGCACGACGCAGACGAAAATGGCCCTCGCCGACGAGGGGGCGGCCCGGGCCATCGAACTCCTCGGTGACAACGACATGGTCGTCCTCATCCCGGTGGACAGCGCGGCCCATCCGCTCTCCGACGCCCCGGTCGCCATCGGGCCGAACCGGGCCAAACTCGTGGCCGCGGCCCGCAGCGTGCAGAGCACCGGCGGCGGCATCTTCTGCTACACCGGGCTCGCCAAGGCCTGGGAGATGCTCAAGGCGACGAAGGTCGGCCAGCGGCACGTGATCCTGTTCGCCGACGCGGCCGATGCCGAGGAGCCGGGCGATTACAAGAACCTGCTCGACGAAATGGTGAAGGCGAAGTGCACCGTGAGCGTCATCGGCCTCGGTGCCGAGACCGATCCCGACGCCGAGTTTCTCAAGGACATCGCCAAGCGCGGCGGTGGACGGATCTTCTTCAACGCCGATGCGAAGGAACTGCCCGCACTGTTCGAGATGGAGACGGCGACGATCGCCCGGTCGGCGTTCATCGAGGAGCCGGTGGCGGTGAAGGGCACGCCCGGCTGGGCGGAGATCGCCGCCACCCCGCTCGACTGGCTGCCGCAGGTGGACGGCTACAACCTCACCTACATCAAACCGAGCGCCGCGCAGGCCGCCGTGTCGGCCGACGAATACGCCGCACCCCTGGTCGCCTTCTGGCGGCGCGGCACGGGGCGGGTGGCGACGGTCGCGTTTCCACTGGGGGGCGAATATTCGCAACTGACGCGCGACTGGGACGGCTACGGCGGCTTCGTGCAGAGCCTGGCCCGCTGGCTGGCCGGGCCGCCGCTGCCCCCCGGTGTCGGCATGCAGGCCCGCGTCGAGGGGACGCGGGTCCGGCTCGACCTCGTCTACGACGACTCGTGGGCCGAGCGGGTCGCGGCCGACCCGCCGGAACTGACCGTGTCGCGCGGGCCCGGCGGCGCGGCGACGAAGCTTTCCTGGGAGCGGCTTGCCCCCGGCCACTTCACGGCCGGGCTCGACGCGGCTGACGTCGATTACGTCCGTGGTGCGGTGCGGCTTGGCGAGTCGGCGCTGGCGGTGGGCCCGCTGAACGTCACGGCCAACCCGGAGTGGGCCTTCGACCGAACGCGGCTCGAGGAACTGCGCGCCGTCAGCGGCCGCTCGGGGGGCGTGGAGCGGGTCGATCTCTCTGACGTCTGGCGGGCCCCGCGGCCGGTCGCCTGGCGGGGCCTGCGGCGTTGGCTCCTGCCGCTGCTCGTGCTGCTGGTGCTGCTCGAGGCGCTGGCAACGCAGGTCGGCTGGACCTGGCCCCGGTCCGCCCCCACGCCGATACCGGCCTGACCGCCGCCACGGGTGGCGTAATTTTCCGCCCCGGTCGTCGCCCATGGCACCACGTGGACGGGTACTGGAAGAGCGGCCTGTGCTGGAGCGTGGTTCAGGTCCTGGTGTCGCTACCGGTCCTGTGGGTCGTGCAGCGGACCATCGGCCGCGACACGGCGTGTGCGTGAGGCGATCGAGCCCACCGAACGGATGTCCTGCGATCTCGTGCGCTGAGCGATGGACGACGAGCCAACACCAGGTCGACGCAAGGGTGGCGGCAGCCACAGCGACCGGGCATGATGATGGGCGTCGACACCAATCGGAGAACACGGCATGGCACAACCCATTGGGCGGTTCGCCGGCGGTCTACCGCAGCTCGAGCCCTGCGCGGTCGGCGGGCCCGGATCGGGCGCGGAACTCTTCGTCGTCGAGGGCGAGTCGGCCGCTGCGGCGGTGACACGAATCCGCGCTCCCGTGTTCCAGGCCGTCCTGCCGATGCGGGGGAAACCGCTCAACGCCTTCAAGGCCTCCCGGCAGCGGGTCGCGGGCCACGCCCAGTACCGGGCGCTTGCCGACGCCCTCGGCACGAGCATCGGAGCCGAGTTCGATGCTGGCAGGCTGCGGTTCGACCGGATCCTCCTGCTCATGGATCCCGATGCCGACGGCATCCACTGCGGCGTGCTCCTGCTGATGTTCTTTCACCGCTGGATGCGGCCACTCCTCGAGGCCGGCCGGGTGGAGGTTGTTCGGCCGCCGTGGGGCGAGGTGACACGCGCCGGCGAAGGCGGCTGCCGGCTCGCCTTCTCCGCAGAGGAACTGGCAGGCCTGGCGGCTGCGACGCCTGAACGCGCAGCCGGGACGAGCCGCCGGTATCGCGGCCTCGCCGCCCTCGATGCCCGCGTGCTCCACGCCAACTGCGTCGCACCCGCAACCCGGCGGACCGAACCGGTGTCCCCGGCCCGGGTCGAGGCGCTGATGGCCATCATGCAGGATCTGTCGATCACCTGATGGCGGCCTCCGCGGTCGGCGGATCGTCCGCGCACGGCAGTCCTGGCTGGAACCTCGGTTCGCCGGTCGTCGCATCCGGTTTCGGAATCGGCGCGACTCGGGACGATCGCGACGAGCCTGTACGGCGTCGCCGTGGACGCGAAAGTGGCGGTCTCGAAGCGGCTGGGCGTGGTGGGCGAACGTGGTTGCTACTACCGGGAGCCTCCAATGGTTGACAGAATGCTCCGCCGGTCCGGGATTCAGCGACGATGAGTGTCAACAGCCCGTCGAGGCCTTGCTCGGCAGCCCCGCCCGGCGAAGCTCGCGCGGGTCGATTGTGAGCCGTATCAGACGGTCTGCAGCGCCGCCACGACGAGGTCGCCGACGGCCCGCGTGCCGTGTCCCATCCGGCCCGCCGCCTGGCTCTTCATCTTCGTGCCGGTGACCTGGGCCACCGCCCGCTCGATCTTCTGGCCGGCCGCCGGATGCCCGCTGTGCTCGAGCAGCATCGCCATCGCGTTGATCGCCGCGATCGGGTTGATCTGATCGAGGCCGGTGTACTTGGGCGCGCTGCCCCCCATCGGCTCGAACATGCTCACGCCCGGCCGGCCGTCGGGCCGCCGGTCGGGATTGAGGTTCGCCCCCGCCGCCACTCCCATGCCTCCCTGGAGGATGCCGCCGAGGTCGGTGATGATGTCGCCGAACATGTTGGTGGTGACGATCACGTCGTAGGCGTCGGGATTCTTCACCATCCACATGCAGCAGGCATCGACGTGGTTGTAGTCGGTCTTCACGTCGGGATACTCGCGGGCGACGTCCTGGAAGGTCCGCCACCACAGGTCGTGGCCGAACGTCAGCACGTTCGTCTTGGCGACGAGCGTCAGCGTCTTCTTCGGGCTGTTCCGCCGGCGGGTGTACTCGAACGCCCAGCGGATGCACCGCTCGGTCCCCTTCCGCGTGTAGACCGCCTGCTGCACCGCGACCTCGTCGGGCGTGCCCTTCTTGAGATAGCCGCCGACGCCGCAGTACAGGTCTTCCGTGTTTTCGCGGACGACGACGAAGTCGATGTCCTGCGGGCCGCGGCCGGCCAGCGGCGTCTCCACGCCGGGGAGCAGCTTCACCGGCCGGAGGTTGATGTACTGGTCGAGCTTGAACCGCAGGTCGAGGAGCAGGCCCTTCTCGAGGATCCCGGGAGCGACCTTGGGATGGCCGATCGCGCCGAGGAAGATGGCGTCCTTGGCACGGAGCAGGTCGAGCCCGCCTTCGGGAATGATCTCGCCGGTCTTCAGGTAGCGGTCGCCACCCCAGTCGAGCGTCTCGACGCGGTAGTCGATCCCCTCGGCGGCGGCCACGGCGGCCAGCACCTTCATCGCCTCGGCGGTGACTTCGGGGCCCGTGCCGTCCCCGGGGATGGCTGCGATCTCGAGCGTGCGGCCGGCCATGACGAAACTGGCTCCTGAGGCGTGTGGGAGGACCGCCGGCCGGGCACCGGCCCGCGGCGGAGACGACACCTTACCCGAGTCCGGGCGGATGGGAAGCCGGCCGCGGGCGGCGGGCCGAACGGCCGCCGACCGACAGGGCTGCGGGCCCGGTTAAGAGCCCGGACTGCGAGCCCGGTCAGTTGTTGCTGAACTTGAACTGCTTGGCCGTCTTCGCGCCGAGCGGATTCTTCAGATACCGCTGCCGGCAGGCGTCGCAGAGGTCGAACCGCAGCGACCGGGTCGCGGTGTCGGCGACGTCGTCGTCGGTGCCGGAATCGTCGAGGTTCTCCAGCATCTCGTGCATCTCCTCGAGGTTGTCGATGTCGGCGAGTTCGGCATCGGTGCCGAGATCCTCGACCGCGGGAAAGACCTCGATTTTCACGACGTGACGCACGTCGCGGGTGACGTCGATCGGCCGCTTGCACAGATCGCATGAGTAGTGAAGCATCGTCCGCTCCGAGAGACCTGCGGGACATTCGGCAGCAGCCGCCTCGCCACCACGTTCGCCAGTGTGACCGCAACCGCCGGCCGACGCAAGCACCGGGCGACAGGACATGCGGGCCGGTTGGCAGATCGGTAGCGGCGCAGGTAGACTTGGAAGAGTGTGGGTCGGTCCCCCGGGATCGGGCGGATGCCCATGGACGGAGTCCGGTCGGGAGCCAGCCACCCATGTCTGGTGTCGCCTGTGCCGCGGTGCAGCCGGGAGCCGCTCTCGGCATGAGCGTGCTCGTGCTCAACCGCTCGTTCGTCGCCGTCCAGGTGACCAACGTCCGCCGGGCACTGACGCTGTTGTTTCGCGAACTGGCCGAGGTGGTGCACATCGAGGAGGGGCAGTTTGCCGCCTACTCCTTCGATTCGTGGCGCGAACTGTCGGCCCTGCGGTCGGCGTTCCGGTCTCCGGAACAGGACTGGATTCGCGCGGTGGGCTTCGATCTCCAGGCGCCGCGGGTCATCCGCCTGATGCGCTGCGACCGCGGGCCGCGGCAGGGGCTGCGGTTCAACCGGCGCAACATCTTCGCCCGCGACGAGAACGTCTGCCAATACTGCGGCTGCCACTTCCCGACGAGCGAACTGTCGCTCGATCACGTCGTGCCGCGCAGCCGGGGCGGCGACACGAGTTGGGAGAACATCGTCTGCGCCTGCGTCACCTGCAACGTCCGCAAGGGCGGCCGGACGCCTCAGGAGGCGAGGATGCAACTCATCCGCCTTCCGGCCCGGCCGCGCCGCAGCCCGCTGCTGGCGGTGAAACTCGGCAACCCGAAGTACGCCAGCTGGAAGAGCTTCGTCGACAACGCCTACTGGCTCGCCGACCTCTCCTGACCCGCCGCGGCGCCGAGGCCGCCGGGGCCTAGCCGCAGAGCGGATCCTTCTTCTCGGTGATCACCGGAAGTTGCGGGGACATCTCGGCGTTGAGTTCCTTGAAGTCCTTCCACTCGGCCGGCAGGTTGTCCTCGTGGAAGATCGCCTCCACCGGGCACTCGGGCACGCAGGCCTCGCAGTCGATGCACTCGTCGGGGTGGATGTAGACCATCTTGTCCCCCTCGTAGAAGCACTCCACGGGGCAGACCACGACGCAATCGGTGTACTTGCAGGCGAAACAGGGCTCGGCGACGACGTGCGTCATGGAGATTCTCCTCGGAAAGTGGGCAGCCCGGGCGACGCGACCGCCGACCCGACGGCCTGCTGCGCGGCATGGTAGCGCCGCCCGCGCCACCTGTCAACGAATCTGACATCGGCCTTTCGCCCGGTTTTCCTGAGCCCTGCCCTGGAACGGCCGGACTGCCGTTGGAGGCCGCGGCCGCAGCCCCCTATGATGCAGGGGAGGCACGCGGCCGGGACCGGTCGCGGTGCCGGCCGCCACCGGCCGCCCGGTCTGTCGGGGTGAAACGTGTCCGACGCGACGACGGAGTCAGCCACGCCGGCCGTCCGGGCCGTCCACGAAGCGGCCCTCGTACGGTCGTGCCTCGCCGGCGAGCCCGGTGCCTGGGACCGGTTCCTGACCAGGTTCGGCGGCCTGTTCGCCTACGTGGTGCAGCGGACCGCCGAGCAGCG
>JBIKKQ010000243.1:0-4365 GCA_044360305.1 Pirellulales bacterium | reverse complement strand
CCCGGGCGGGGCTGCTGGCCGACTTCTGGCGCCAGTACGGCCCCGCAGACGCCGCCGGCTTTGCCGACAAGACCGACTCCGCCGCCTTCCAGCTCGCCGTCTGGGAGATCATCAACGACGGCCTCCCGGTCGGCACCAGGCTGGCCTCCGATCTCGCCACCGGCCAGTTCAGCGTCGCCGCCGCGGGACGCGCGATGCCCGCAGCCCTCCGCGCCGCCCAGTGGCTCGCCGGTTTCGACACCACCGCACCCGGCAAGACCGCCGTCGCTCTCCACGCCCTGCAGGACCCGACCAGGCAGGACCAGGTGGTCTGCGTGCCGCTCCCGGTCGTCAACGTGCAGGTCGCGTCGCCGAGCGTCACGGAGGACGGCCCGCAGAAGCTTACCTACACGTTCACCGCAACGGGCCCGCTCCCTCGCGACGTCACCGTCAACTACGCGATCGGCGGCTCCGCGACGGTGGGCATCGATTTTACGGGGCGCCCGGCCGGGGCGAGCACGGGGGCGATCACGATCCCCGCCAACTCGGGCGCGCCCAATTCTGCGGCCACCCTCGCGATCACCCCCACGCCCGACACCGTCGTCGAGTTTGACGAGACGGTCGTGATCACGCTGCTGCCGGGAGCCGGCTACACGATCGACACCACCCGACCTCCCGCCACGGGCACGATCGAGAACGACGATTACCTGCTCGACCTCATCCTCGACGGTCTGCCGGAGGAGACGGCGCCAGAGCCCAACGAGATCTCTCCCGGCAGCATTCTGCCGTTCGGGGGCGGCCGCACGCGACTGGACATCATCGTGCAGTCACCTGGCGATGCCGGCACGATCACACTCACGGTTCCCACGGGCGCTGACAAGATCACGCTCTGGGACGCCGAAACGGATGGCCAGCAAGTCCTGCCTGGCCAGTGGCCGGTCGGGCAGCATACCACGCTCTGGGTCGAGGATGCCGGCCTCGAAGGAACCGCCGAGTTGGTCGCCATGTTCCAACATCGTGGCCGGACCAAAGAGGATAAAGCCAAGGCGACGGCCATTGCCGTCGACCTCGACATAGACAGCAACAACAACGATCGTCTCGATACGCCCAAGCGCGATGACGAGGAAGAGAAAAAGGAACCCACAACCCCCAAGAGAATCGTCGTCAATGAAAACGATACCGACGGCGACAGCGTCCCTGACTATGCCGACTGGACGATCGCCGGCAAACGCTTCACGCCCCTGGTCGTCCAGATCCCTGCGGGTCAGCCGCTTGCAGGCATGCAACTCAACGTGTCGTACAAGGCGTCTGCCCCTGGCCTGGTAGGCCCCGATCATCGCCTCCCCGCAAACAGTGCCGAGCGGCCGCTGCGGATTTGGACCAAGAATGCCGGTGAGGCTCGAAGCACCGCCAGCGTGATCGCCGGAGGCAACTTCGTGCCGGACGGCACGATTACCGATCTTACCACACTCGGATTCACCGACGCGAAGAGAACCGTCGAACTGTACGTCGAGGGCATCGCCACGACTGCGGGAGTCTCCAGCCGATCTCCATCGAGTTGACCGTGGGCGGCAAGCCGATCGAGTCTGACCTTGTCAAAGTCGTCGTCGTCTCCAACACGCTCGTCATCGGGATCGACGGGACGGGCAGTGCAAGGTGGCTTGCGAAGAAAGACGCCAAGGGCAACCTGGTCAACGAGCGTCCCACGCCCGATGGCGCCCGTTGGAACTCGCACGTCCGCAATCTTGTAGCGGACAGCGAGCCGTTTGCGATGACGATCTATGAGCCAGGCCCCCCTAGCACTGACGGCAGCGAATCCGACGATATTTTTTGGGCGGTTCGCAACCTCGCGGAGGGCATGATCCAAGACGCAGGTGGCGGAACATCGATCGCCCTGGTCGGATTTAGCCGCGGCGCAATGATCGCATCCGGCGCGGCCAATGCCCTGGCGAATACTCCAGCTGGCGCCCTCCCACGCAATGTGGTCTTCGTGGGTATGTATGATCCCGTTGATATGTCTGCACAGGTCAATGACGACTGGGCCCGCATCGGTGCCGACGTCAAGGCCGTCATGATCGTGGGGCCCACGGGCCCGGGTTCAGCAGACGAGGACGCAGTGCACAACAATGTGGACTACGACGGCTTTGCAAGGATGGCGAACAGGAACATCTGGCGCCGCTGGCGAATAGGGCACGCGGGCACCGTGATCATCGATCGGCGGACATACAATGCTTCTCATGGATCCATTGGTGGAACGCCGGGTTACAACGACGACAACTTGGAGCCACCGCGCGGCGTTTACGACTATGCGGAGGATCGAAGGAACTCTATTCTGAGCGATCAAGATATTCGTGCCGCAATGCGGGGTGCCCGATTGGAATTCGTCCCGGATCGGAATGCCGCATGGTACGGCTTCCCCGCGACAAGGCCGCCTGAAGATCTTTGGGAATGAGCGACTATGGATAACCCACTTCTTTTCCCAGCCTTTTCCCCAGGTCACGGGGAGTCCGGCTCGTGCGTGTTCACGGGAAATCCCCCTATGGCCCCGCGTAGCCATCGACGTATGTCGCTCCTGGTGATTGCGGTCGCATCTGCCGTTTCGGATTGTTGCGTCGCGCAACATATTCCTGATCGCTCGAGTCGTTTTTCATACATGGAACCGACAATCTCGCCTGAGAAGGCAGAAGAACTGTCGCGTGCCCATACGAGATTGACGCTCGATCGGCTGGAGAAGTTATCTCCGGCCGTTGCTGCCGCTGTGGCCGAGCCACGGAACGGCGAGGGCAACGAGAACATGCAACTCACCCTAAACGCCGTCCGCGAGATCAGCGAGGACGCCGCACGCGAGCTCGCCAAGCACTCGGGCAGCTTATTTCTGCCGGCGGTCGATGAAATCTCGGCCGAAGCGGCCAAGGAACTGGTCGGGCAGCCGGGCACGGCCCTTGTACTGGATGGGTTACAAGATGTTTCGCCGGAGGTCGCCCAAGCGATGACGGGATGCCGGCGGATGTGGCTGAAACTGGGAATCAAGGATCTGCGGCCGGACATAGCAGCGATTTTCGCCCAATGCGACGCAGACCTAGCCTTTCCCCGCCTGAAGTCCTTGTCGCTCGATTCTGCCAAGGCTTTTCAGACGCACGGCGGCCCTTCCACAACGCTCGATTTTGGCCAGGCGGTCATCACGCCTGAGGTCGCCGAGGCTCTCCTGGCGCGTCAAGGCCCCGTCGGAGTGTCGTCTGCCGACCGGTTCGAGCCGGGGGTGGGCGACATTCTCGCGCGGCATAAATCCTCGGTCGTCGTCGCGCCGCTGGAGATCGACTCGGTGGCGCTGGCACGAAAAGTCTTCTGCGATGGGCTCGTCGCGTCGTCGAGTGTCCGCCGCCTGCGGACGATGTCGCTGGAGATTGCGGCTGAATACGTGCGATGTC
This sequence comes from Pirellulales bacterium, assembly GCA_044360305.1. Classification (GTDB taxonomy): domain Bacteria; phylum Planctomycetota; class Planctomycetia; order Pirellulales; family UBA1268; genus QWPN01. The sequence goes on along the minus strand of JBIKKQ010000243.1, from coordinate 958 downwards.
ATCCGGGCTACCTTAAAAGTCTCGACACGCTGTCCGTGGAAGCCGCGAGGGAACTTGCAAAAGACACCCAGGACATTGAATTGCCGGCAATCACCAGGCTCTCTCCCGAGCTCGCGACGGTCCTCACCGATCGCAAGCCCGCGGTCTATTTGCGCGGAATCAGATCCCTCGACGGCCCTGAGGCAGTGCAAGTGGCCGAGGCGTTGGCCAGCACGCCTGCCCCGATCTACGTCGAATTTCTTGAACGCGTGTCGGCCCGAGCGCTCGCCGTGCTGCGCACGAAGCCTACGATCAAGCTGCCGCCTGATGAGAAACTGACGATCGTTCCGTAGGCGGCGTGACACCCGGGGAAAATCCGGGACGGGAGCGATTTTCGCCGTGATCAGGCTATCGACCGACTCCTGAAGGATAGCCTGGCCAATGGCACTCCTACAGCCATTTCCGAGTTGGTGAGCGGCTCGTGAGCCGAGGGCTCCGGTCGCCCCTGGCCCCAAAAGGCGGTTGAAGCGTTTACCGGAACTCGTGCCGTTCGCGCATGGAGCGGCGTTTATCATGAATCGGGCTCTATTGCCGGCTCCTCGAACAGGCCGTCCGCGGGCTCAAGGCGCTGCCGCCGGCCGAGCCGCCACCGGTCACGATCGACCTTTCCGGCGAGGCCTGGCTGCCCCACGACTCACTCGTCCGGTTCGCCCCGGCGGATGCGTCGGCCCAAGGGCGGGGTGTCCGACACATGGGCCCTCGCGCTGCCGCGGCTGCGGATCGCGGCGACGCTGGCCCGCACGCTGCTCGGCTTCCGCGATCTGATGAAGGTGATCGGCACCGCCGCCGCCGCCCGCCTCATCGCGTTCTCATCGGGCAGCCCCTTGACGCCCCCCCTCCCCCCCGCAGGTACGTTACTTTCCCCGCGGAGAGGCCCTGCCCCCACACGATCTCCTCGTGCAGGGATGGGGCTCCTCTT
>JBIKKQ010000323.1:0-4384 GCA_044360305.1 Pirellulales bacterium | reverse complement strand
ATCGCATCGGGCACGTCGAGGGAATCTATCTGAAGCCGCTCCCGCTCAAGGTGTTGCTCGGGCTGGAGAACCCTGAAGCCAACATGCAGGCGATGCTGCGTGTCGGCGTTGATTTTCCTGAGTTATGCGTTGCCATTCTCATGCAGGCGTTCCCGAGCCCGGGGTAGCGTGACGGACCGTACTGAATCTTCTAAGGCCGCTCCTGCTTCCTCGGTAATCGAGCATGAGGCTCGCGGGCGGCAACGTATCGCCGTCGTGACGGGCGTCGGGGCGTTGATCGGGCAGGGCATCATTCGCAGCCTCCGCCTCGCGGCACCGCACACGCGCATCATCGGTGTCGATCGCAGCGATGATTCCCCCGGGCCGGATTGGTGCGATGAGTTTCACAAAAAGCCACCCGTAGCCGAGTCTGACCCGGCATACACGACTTTTTGGAGCGATCTGCTCACGACCACAAACGCAGACATCGTCTTCCCCGGAATCGACGTCGACTGCTGGTTTCTAGCCGATCATCGCGCGATGCTGCCGCGGTCGGCAAGGCTTGTCATCAACTCCGAGCCGCTGAATCGGCTCTGCCGTGACAAGTGGGCCTTCTATGAAGCGATCCAAACGCTGCCCGTGAACGCGATCCCGACGCTTTTGGCCTCGAAGACGCCACCAACGGCGCCCGAATGGCAGCCTCCCTTCGTGGTGAAACACCGGTTTGGATCGGGCTCCCGCGGCATGTCGATCGCTCGCAGCCACGAGGAGCTTGCATCGACGCTGGGTCGCATCCGTCGCGAAGACTTCATCGTTCAGCCCTACATTGGCACTGACGACGCGGAGTTCACGGCGGCGGCGTTCGGGCTTGGCGACGGCTCATCCGGCCAGCCGATCGTTTTCCGCCGCCGGCTTTCCCCCGCCGGCAATACGGCGGCTGCCGTCGTCGTGACGGAGCCCGAGATCGAGGCAGCGATTGCCGAGCTGAGCAGGACATTCAGACCGGTTGGGCCGACCAATTATCAGTTCCGTAAAGACGGCACGGCGTTCCGACTGCTGGAGATCAATCCGCGGCTATCGAGCAGCTCTTCGCTTCGCACGCTGTTTGGTTTCAACGAAGTTGCCATGTGCCTGGAGTTTTTCATCCACGGCCGTCCCCCGGCACACGGAACCATCCGGCAGGGCCGGGCCTGGCGATACCTGGCGGATCATGTGGCGTATGATCGCGATTCTGTCTGACGTGCACTCAAACTTCGCCGCGCTCGATGCGGTGGTCAAGGATGCGCAATCGCACGGTGCAGACCAGTACGTGTTTCTCGGCGATGCCGTCGGCTATCACTGCGAGCCCAATGAATGCATCGCTCTTCTCAGAGACGTGGCTGCAATCTCCATTCTGGGCAACCACGACGCATACGTTCTGGCCGGTGGCGAGTGCCCGCGGTCGCGGTCCGTGACCGCCACGCTCAAGCACAATCTTGCGCTCCTCACCGACGAGTCGCTCCGTTGGCTTGGCTCACTGCCGCGCATGCGCAATGACGGTGACACCCTCTTTGTGCATGGCAGTCCGCTTGAAACACCGGAAGGGTATCTATACACGGTGTCTCCCGCGACGCTTCCGCCAGGTGTGCGGATTTTATTTTGCGGCCATACACACGTGCAGGCCCTCGGACGATCGTCGGACGGGCGCACGTTCTGCAACCCAGGGGCCGTCGGCCAGCCGCGGGATGGCGATCCTCGCGCGGCATACGCGTTGATGAGGGGTGAGGAGATCGTCATGCGGCGCGTGGAATACGACGTCGACCGCACCGTCGCGGCGATGGTGGCCGCTGGCTTCCCTCCCCATCACTACGACAATCTGCGCCATGGAACGCAAATTGGCGGGCGCATCGATTCCATTGTTTTCGCTGAGGACTTTTCATGACTGAGCGCAATCCGGACTTCGAGGCCGAGGTACAGGCGAACATCGCCGCCCTCGGAGCCCGCCATGAATTGTGGCCAAAAACCCTCGAGTGGATGCTGGACGTTGGTCGCAGCAAATACACGTACAACTTCACATGGCTCGGTCGCCCGATCATTCAGTACCCGCAAGACATGATCGCGCTCCAGGAAATCATTTGGCGGGTTCAGCCCGACGTCATCATCGAGACCGGCATCGCCCACGGCGGTTCACTGGTTTTCAGTGCTTCGATGCTGTTGCTTCTTGACATCCTGACCGGCGGCCATGGCTCCCAGACTGATGCCGCTTTGCGGCAGCAGCGGCGTGTGATCGGCGTGGACGTCGAGATTCGCCCCCATAATCGGGAGGCGATATCCAATCACCCGCTCGCCGGGATGATCACGATGCTTCAAGGATCAAGCACGGCCTGCGAGGTCGTATCGGAAGTCAGCCGCCAGGTCGGCCCGCACGACCGCGTACTGGTCTGCCTGGATTCGGATCACACGCGCGAGCACGTTGCCGCAGAGCTGGCGGCGTATGCGCCGCTCGTGACGGATGGCAGTTATCTCGTTGTCTACGACACCGTCGTGGAGGAAATGCCTCCGGAGTTCCGCGTCGGCAAATCCTGGGGCCCGGGGAACAGTCCGCTTACCGCCGTCAATGAATTTATGGCGACGACCGACGAGTTCGAGGTAGACACGGCGTTTGACCATAAGCTGCAAATCACCGTCGCCCGGGGAGGATATCTCCGTCGGATCAAGGGGAATCACCAAGCGGAAGCCTGATGGAGCGGCCGACTGTTCTCATCGTTGGTGCTGGCTCGATGCTTGGCTCGAGCCTTCGGCGTCTTCTGGAACAGCAAGACGTCGCCGTCGTTGCCACGGGGCGAACACAAGGCGACGTTCTGTATGATCTCGCGTCTCTGGCTCCTCCGCCGCCGATCCGGTCCAAGCTCGACGCAGTATTCGTGTGCGCTGCCGCCTTCGGCGACGACTCCTGGGAGCACTGTATTACCAACGCACAGGTCAACGCGACCGCCATGTTTCGGATCGCCGAATCGGCGGCTACCGCGGGCTGCAAGAGTGTGATTCATGCGAGTTCCATATCCGCTTACCAGCCTGACAGTTCTTACGGGCTGACCAAGTCATTCGGCGAGCAGATTCTGCAATGGGCCGGCCGGTCAACCAAACTGACTGCGACGAGTATCCGGCTGCCGCAGTTGTGCGATGACCAGGGTCGATGTTCGGCTCACCAGCCCTGGTTCGCCCGCATCGTTTCGAGTGCGGCAAAAGGCTTGAACCTTCGACTGGCTCCGAACGACTATCCGCGTAATTTCTTGCATGTCGAGGATGCGGCGCGCGTGATGTATTCCGCCTGGAGACAATCATGCGGCGGGGTCCGCACCGTCATCGCTCCAACCTCACACACGTACCGTCACATCGCCGAGTTGGCCTACGACGTGTTCGGACGGGGAGGTTCCGTTTTCGATGACAGCACCATGCGGCCATTCCGAGAGGGCTCGCGCGCGGTGCTGGCAGACCCCCTGGCGGCACGGCCCGAATGGCCCGTGATTACGTTACGGGAAACATTTGAGCGGATCGGCGCGCACGACTTAGCCAATCGTTTCGAAGTGTGAGAGGCCCACCACTGCCCAAAGATCAAGAATCAGAGTTGTGTTTCGCGCCTGATCGCAGCTTGCCGTTACTGCGTGGGCTGTGATACGTTCGTCGAGCGCATGCCGAAGCGCCTTTTTGCCGACCGCCACTGGCGCCCTCGCGACAATCCTAAAACGGCCGTGCGTGAGTTTCTTGCATCGAAACCCCAGGGCAATCGCATCTTCTGAGAGCGGCACAAGTATTGCGGTGAGTCGTCGAAAGGCAAGCGGGCGGCGGCGGCCGCACGCCACCTGGCCTTTGTCATGGAGGACGACTTGTGATTATTTTAACGACGCCTGTAATTCTTTCACACTTCGAGGACCTGACCGACCCGCGGATGACGCGGACGAAGCGCCACCTGCTGATCGACATGGTGGCCATCGCCTTGTGCGCGGCAATCTGCGGGGCGGAGGGATGGGCTGACGTCGAGCGGTTCGGCAAGAAGAAGAGGGAATGGTTTGCCCGGTTTCTCGAGCTTCCCAACGGCATCCCCTCGCACGATACGTTCGGGAGGGTCTTCGCTCGACTCGACACGTCTGAGTTCTACGCCTGCCTGCAACGATGGATTCGGTCGCTCAACACGGCGATTTCGGAACACGGCGTTCGGCTCGATGGCAAGACGCTGCGGCATTCGTTCAATACGGCTGCCGGCAAAGACGCCCTGCACCTGCTCAACGCGTGGTCCAGTGATCTGCAAGTCTGCCTTGGTCAAGTGGCAGTCGACGAAGGCTCGAACGAGATCACGGCGGTGCCTAAGCTCATGGATCTCCTCGAGCTGACGGGAGCAGTCGTGACGCTGGATGCCATGCATTGC
>JBIKKQ010000242.1:0-4411 GCA_044360305.1 Pirellulales bacterium | reverse complement strand
AGGCGGCGTCGGCGGCGTCCTGTCCGGGCCGCCGGCTGACGAGCCACGTCGTCCAGCCGAGCCGGCTTTGCCCGCCGCCACCGAGCCGCGTCTGCGGGACGTCGGCGGCCCGCAGCACGGGGCGAACCGTGGCTTCGAGCGTCGGGCCGACGTGAAACGTGAGCAGATCGGAGAGTGCCTCCAGCCGGCCGGCTCCGGGCAGCCAGCCGACGAAGTCGGCGAACGACAGCGGGCCAAGCCGGACGCAGTAGGCCGACTCGACCGACCACACCCGCCGGCCGGCCAGTGCATCGACGCCCAACAGGGCGTTGGCGCCCCCGAGCCGCGTCTGGTCGGCCGGCTCGAGTTCCAGCCACCGGCCCACGAACTGCTCCACATGCGCGGGCACGCCCCAGGCATTCGTCACAATTTGCTCCAGCGGCAGCGCGGCCGCGGGCTGCCGTGCCAAGTGGCCGGCGTGGTGGAGGAGCAGAGAGTCGGCGACCCGCATCCGCCCGGGCAGCGTCCGGCCGCCGAGGCCCACGAGGCAGGCGAGGACGGCGGTGGTCGCGTCGCGCGGCACTGGCGCCTCGTCCCACGACGCGCCCTTGTGGCGACTGGCGAGAATGCCGCGCTGGACGGCGACCCGGTATTTGCCGAACGCGCGCACGAGCAGAGACAGCGCCCGATGCGTGAACAGGTCGAGAAAATCCCGCAGGGCCCGGTCGCGATACCGGCGCAGCCGCTCGAGGACGAGCACCGTGTAGTGCCGGGGCAGGACGCCCGCCGGGCCGATCAGCCCGAACGAGGCGACCTCGAGTTCGACCGGGCCGGCCGCGGACTCCGGCGCGGCGTCGGGATCGGGGTCGAGCCGGCGGGCCGCGACGACGGCGCCCCCGGGAAACCCGAGCGTGGCGGCATTGCGGAAGCGGACGGGGTCGCCGACGCCGGCGCCGGCGTCGTGGGAGCCGACCTCCGGCGGCGGCTCGGCCCCGGTCGCCGCCGCCTCGCGCGCACGCTCGTCCTCGACCAGTTGGACCGCGGCGAAGACCTCGAACGTCTCCGGCGCCGCCAGCAGCCGGTCGCTCAGACGAGGACTCTGTTGCCGGCCCGCGGCGGCCATCGCCATTCCTCCCGCCTGCTCTCCCGCTGCCGCGACGCCGCGACCAGCCGGGTGAACGAATTGATCGACACCCACGCCCCCAGGAACCTTTCCAGGACGCTCGAAAACAGGTAGCCCGCCCCGTCGGCGAAGTTGTCGTCATCGAGCACCAGGCGGACTTCGACGCCGCGACAGACGCCGCCGAGCGGCCCGGGAACCCGCGCGGCCACGCGGCGGCCGCTCACCCCGGTCAGCCCCTCGATCCAGCGCGACCGCTGCTCGTAGTCGTCGAGGTCATCGAGCAGGTAGAGCCGCAGGATCTCGCGCAGGGCGTCTCCCGCCGCGCCGTCCCCCACGTCCACCAGCGACAGATGGTTGAGCGACAGGTGCGACACCAGCCGCCACGACGCGCCGCGGCCGGGCACCGGTCGGAGCGTGCGGGTCGGCCGGTTGAGGCACGTGATCCTTCCCACCGGTCCCTGACCGTCGCGGAGCCGCAGCCGCGGTCGGCCGACCGCGAACGGGAGCCGGGCCGGCAGGTTGCGATTGAGGCACTCGGCCTCCATCATCAGCGTCACGTCGGCCAGTGCCTGTGGACCGCCCGCGTCGTCCACGATCGAGATCCAGAGATCGCCAGCGGCGTCGGACGTGCCGTCGGGCCGCAGTTCGCGCCGCGGCCGCCGGGCCGCGATCCACCAGGCCGCGGTGTCGTCGCCCGCCGCGCCGCCGGTACCGTGGCTCGGCCCGTAGAACGGCCGGATGTCGAACGACTGACCGCCGGGGCGTATGCCGCGGACGCCAGTGATCGAGTGGATCTCGACCGCGGCCGGCCGGCGCGCGTCGGGCACGACGCAGGCCTCGGTCTGGCGGCCGTCGAGCCGGAGCGGGTCGAGCCTCAACGGGAACAGGTTGACCACCGGGGTGCAGCCGAGCCTGACGGTCTCCACGGACACGGCCCGCTCGAGATCGCGGCCGCCGGCCTCGAGGAGGATCGAGATCTCCAGCCGCCGCCCGCAGCCTGCCGTCATCGATTGGTCGATGCCGACGAGATCGACGAACAGAAACTTCTGCGGAAACGCGAAGAACTCCGACAGCAGCCGATAGCCGGGAAACGACCGCGGGTCGGTGCCGATAGCCGCCTGGTCGCGGTCGAACCCGGCGGGCACGATCGCGGTCGGCGGCAGGAGCGGAGCCGGGCGTCCGGAGCGGCCCTCGCCCGCGGCCGGCGGCCCGGCGGTGACGCCGACCGCGCGGGTCAGCAGCAGTTCGTAGAGTTCGTAAGCGGTGCCTCCCGAGCCCGCGTGCAGGTGCAGCCGCAGCCGATCGAGCGGCAACTGGCCGATGGTGACCGCGTCCGAGAGAGTTTCGATCGTCACCTGCAGGACCGCGGCGGTGCCCGCCGGCGGCACGACCGGCAGCCGGAACGGCGGTCCGGCGAGCCGCACCGACACCACCTTCACCGGGAGCAGATCGACGTCGAAACAGGTCCGGTAGAGGCAGGCCTCGTCGTCCACCGGCTCGGTCTCGACCGCGGTGCCCCGAGGCACGCGGTGGGGCGTGGTGACCGCCGCCTGCTTCGGATCGAAGGCCAGTTCGACGACCGCCATCGACGGCACCGGCTGCAGGAAGTGGGGATAGAGCAGGCCAAGGATCGCGTCGGTGAGTTCGGGAAAATCGTCGTCGAGCCGGCGATGGACCCGGGCCGCGAGAAACGCGAACGCCTGCACGAGACGCTCGACGTGCGGATCCTGCGAATCGTCGCGGCCGAGGGCCAGCCGGCCGGCGATCTTCGGGTGCCGCTGGGCGAATTCCGCGGCCAGGCCGCGGAGGATGCCCAGTTCACGGTCGTAGTACGGAAGCAGTTCGTCGCTCATCCCGCCCCCTCCACGAGGATGGCACCGCTGCCGGAGTCCACCGCCGAGGTGAGCTGCACCGGTTCGCGGAGCGGATCGACGACGAGCAGCGCGTCGATCTCGAACCGCAGCCGGCGGTCGAGCGGCCGCTCCTGCCCCGGCTCGACGAGCGGCGCCACGGTGACGTTCCGCAGCCGCGGTTCGAACCGCCGGATGCAGTCCTCGATCAGCCGGCAGAGTCGCTGCAGGTCGTGCGTTTCCCGCACCTCCAGGCTCTGCAGGTCGGGCAGGCCGTAGTTGGCCAGCGAGCCCGGCAGGTTGTCGAACCCGCCGGGCAGGGTGTCGAGCGGACGCCGAGAGTTGAGCAGGTCCTCGAGGTCGCGGCGCAGGCTTTTCTTCAGTTCCCGCACCACCTGCCCTTCCCGCCACGGCGGCTCGACCGCCGTCTCCGGCTCGTCGTCGAGCAGCCTGTCCAGCAGGCCGGGCACCACGCGACGCTCCGACGGCAGGCCGGCCATCTTGTTCCCCTTCGCCCGCACGGGCGGTCCCGCTGGGTTCGGTCAGGATCTGAATTGAACGGTCGAGAGTTCCATGATCCCGGCCTCGCGCTCGCCGTCGAGCAGGAACGTCCGCTGGCCGAGGCCGCGGACCGGCGCGGGCTCCTCGCCCACCCAGTCGGTCCGCCGACCGAGGAGCGAGGCATCGTCCGCGCCGTCGAGCAGGCCGTAGATCGCCGGCATGTGGACGTCGGCATCGAACGCGTCGCGCACCGCCATACGCACCGGCCGCCAGAGCAGGTCGAGCGGCCGCTCGGGCTTGGCGAACTCCAGTCGTTCCACGCGCTCCGCCGGAATCCAGTAGTACTTGCCGGTCTTGGTCAGCACCTCGAAGACGCCGGTCGTGAGATCGTCGAGATCGCGGAAGTCGGAGAACGCCTCCTCGCCATGCCGGCCGGCGAGCGCGGGCCGGAGACGCTCCGCCTCGGCCGCCAGGCCGCCGGCCCGGGCGGCGTCCCCCGCCCGGAGGTGAACGAAGGCCTCGACCAGGAGCCGCATCACCGGCGTCGGGCCGTCGTCGAGAAACGACGGCAACTGGGCCGAAGCGAAGAAGTCTCGCCGGGCCGTCGCGGCCCGGAGGAGGTGGCGGACTGGCACCACCGTGGCGGCGGCTCCTGCCTCCAGCGACATGATCGTGTCGAGCTGGCCGTCGGCCCGGTCATGGTCGCCGCGGATCATCAGCAGCTCGGCCAGCAGCCAGCGGGCCGCCAGATCGGAGGGCGCCGCCTTGACGGCGGTCGTCGCGGCGTCGACGGCCGCGGAAAGGTTGCCCGCCCGAAACAACTCGCCTGCACTGGCCATGATCGTGGCTCCGCGGTCGCTGCGTCCGAACCCGCCGCGAATTATCCACCTCGGCAACCCCTCCGCAAGGGAAGGAAAATAGGGACGGGAGCGAATTTCCAGAACGAGGAAAATGGGGA
>JBIKKQ010000078.1:0-15544 GCA_044360305.1 Pirellulales bacterium | reverse complement strand
TTCGAACGGCAGTCCGCAAGCTCCTGCCGCTGCCCTCAGCCCATCGATCCGCTCGCGGTTCAAGCCGCTCGACCGCCGCACGAGGCCGTGCACGGCATAGCCCTGGTCGAGCAACAGCTCGGCCAGATACGAGCCATCCTGCCCGCCGATGCCGGTGATGAGAGCGGTTTTCATGCCGAAGATCGTATCCGGAAATGTGTGCCGTTCATGACGGTCACACCCCGGCCGGCGAACCGCCGCTGAAAAGCCGCTCGGCCCGCTCGGCCACCGCCGGCCAGTCGTAGTGGGCCGCCCGTTCCCGCGCCCGGCGAGAAAACTCGGCCCGGTCCCGCGGATCGTCGAGCAGGCGGGCGATCGCCAGGGCCAAGGCTTCCGGCGTGGGCTCGGTGCAAAGGCCCTCCCGCTCGTGGCGAACCACGTCGCCGATCGCGTTTTCCTCTGCCGCGCAGTAGATCACCGGCTTGCCCAAGGCCAACGCCTCGAGTGGAAACAGTCCAAACCCCTCCCGCCGCGATGGCTGCACGGCCATCTCGGCATGGGCGAGCAGGTGCCACATGTCTTCGATGGCCGGCAGCCGACCGAAAAATTTCACGCGGGGCCCGAGCCCGAGCTCCCGGCTGAGCGATTCGAGTGACTGTCGCTCCGTGCCATCGCCCACGATGCCCAGCTGGATCACGCCCTCCGGAGGCGGCGGCAAAATCGCGACGGCCCGGAGCAAGAAATCGAGCCGCTTCTCCGGGATGAGCCGGCCGGCATAGAGCAGCTGCGGGGCTGCGACGGGCGGTCGCCCGAGCACCCGCTGCACGTCGGCCAGCCAGACGCCGCAGGGCAGGAGCGGCGGCTCAGGCGACTTCCGGCGGCGGGCCGCGGCCAGTTTCAGGCGGGTCTGTTCGCAGGAGGCGTTGACGCGATCGCCCAGCTGGGCCACGAGCCATTCGATGCCGCGAAACAGCGGGGCGGTCAGGCCGCCTTTGTAGCGCCGCCAGTAGGGGCCAAAAAACTCATACCAGCTCACGACCAACGGCTTGCGGGCCAGCCAACACCGCACGGCCAGCGGAAACACGTGCAGATAGGGAATGTTGGCCGTCTCCACGATGTCGTAGGGGGAAAGGTCGAGCCACAGCATCGCGGCTGTAAACCGGAGCGTGGGCACGATCCCTCGCTTGCCGTCGCGGTCGTGCAGCCGCACGGCATGCGGCAGCCGCACGAGCGTCACCCCGGGCGGCAGGCTGGCCGGGGGCACGTCGCCCCAGCCCGCGAGGCTCACGCGATGGCCGCGCTCCGCGAGCGCCCGAGCGAGGCAGTAGTTGCGATACTCCACGCCGCCCAGCGAGACCGGATACATGCAGTCGTAGATCAGCAAAATGCTGCGCGCCGAGCTCATGGCCGATCCATCTCGGGATTCCCCGAGGCTGTCGCGAGATCATGACGCATAGACGGCTACCATGCCTTCCGCGAAACGATCCGCGGCAAAGTATTCTGCCACCTGACGCCGACCCGCCACGATCAGCCGCTCCCGTTCAGCCGCATCATTGAGCAGGCGATCGATCGTCCTCGCAAGCCCATCGACATCGCGGGGAGCCACGAGCACGCCCGCCTCGCCATCCGCGAGGACCTCCCGCACGGCGGGAACATCGTAGGCCACGCAGGGCGTGCCGCAGGCCATCGCCTCGGCCAGCACGAGCCCAAACCCCTCGCGGGTGCTCGGGAGCACGAGCACGCCGGCTGATTTCATGCGGCCGATCACCGCCGCATGATCGGGAAGGTTCCCGCAAAACTCCACCGTCGCGGCCGGCGGCTCGGCTCCCGCGACGCCGCCGGGCACCAGCCCGAGCCCTTCGGCCCGGGCCTGCATCTCGTCCAAGAGCGGCCCGCCCCCCACCACGGCCGCTCGTATCGGGGCGAGACCCCTGGCCCGCCGCGCCGCTCCCACCATGGCGATGGCATCGAGAAAATCATCGACATGCTTGTGTGGGATCACGCGGCCTGCAAACAGCACGTCCGCCTGCTCGGCCGCCTCGGGAGCGGACGCGATCGCGTCGGTGTCGATGCCGCAGTGGACGGTGACCATCCGCCGATCGCTCACGCCGAACGACCGGGCGAGCGTTTGTCGCACGCCGTGCGTGTCGGTCACGATCCGCCGGTAGGGCAGCCGGTAGAGGAGGGTCTCGATCGGGCCCACGATGAAACGGTCTCTGGATGACAGCCACTGGTCGTCGCCGCCGCCAGCCTGGCCGGCCTGCGCGGGCGATGCAGCCGGAGGCCGGTTCGAGGTGTCGTGAATCGTCGCTGCCATTTTTTGCCGCGAGAGCACACAGGCCAGCCACACCGCCGGCAGCGGCGCATAAGGCTGGCAATCGACAATCGTATAGCGATGCGTGAGCACGTGCCAGAACGCCGTGAGCATGAAGCGAAGCATCGCGAACAGCGGCCGGCTCATTGGGTCTGCAAGCCGCAGTCCCCGGTGCAGATGCCGCACGCCGTCGATGATCTCTTCGTCGGGGCTCTGCCGCTGCCGCATCGAGAGCCAGGTGACGTCGTGCCCCCGCCGGACGAGTTCCCGGGCGAGCAAACCGCACCGCACCTCGCCGCCGCCCACGGCGTAGGGCACCGACATCTCGCTCACAATCAGGATCTTCATGCGGGCAGACTACCGGCCGCGGCCGGCCCGCCCAAATGCTCGCCGACCCGCGATCAGCCTCCAGGCTGACACTGAAGATAAAGCCATGAAAAATCTCTGCCGGGAGCGGATTGCGGCGGCCGCAAATCACGGGGCCTCCGCTTGACATGCTCCCCTCCCCGGAACAACCTACAACTCTGTTGCAGATTCTTCCCGGCCCCGGCCTGGCTGGCCGTTCGCCCGTCGCGCGCCATGCTTCACGCCCACCACATCCGTCGCCGGCTCACCGCGGTGCTGTGTCTGGCAGTGCAGCTGACGGCCGGCCCTCTGGCCTGGGCCGCGCACGACCACGGCTGCTGCAGCGGGCGGAGGCATGCGGCCGCCACGACAGTCGCGCCGGCCACGAAAGGCCGGTCATTGGTTGGCGCCACGGCGAAGTCACGGACATGCCGCCACGCCCACTGCCGCCATGGCGGCCGCGACGCGACCGAAACCGCTCCGCGACCGCCGGCGAAGGCTGCGACCGACGGCTGGCAGGCCGGCTCCACCGCCGACGCATCGCTTGCGGCTCCATGCCTGGGCTGCGAATTCCTGGCCGGGTCGATCGCCATCCTCTCCTCGGTGCCAGCCGTCATGTGCTCGGCCACCGAGTGGCCCGCCACCGCGCTTGCACCGTGGCACGAGCCTGCGCCGCTTGCCTCGGCGTTCCTCCCCCGTGGTCCGCCCGCCGATGCCGTTGTGGCATCCGCGACCGCGTTCTCCCACACTCCCGCATTCACTCGTTCAGGAATTTTCGCACATGTGCAACCATCTGTCGTCGGGGCACCGCGCTCCCGCCCACCGCCGGGCGTTTACGCTCGTCGAACTGCTCGTCACGATCGCGATCATCGGCATCCTGCTCGGGCTCTTGCTGCCTAACCTCGCGGCCGTGCAGACCACGGCCAAGGCATCGGCCGCCCTCGCCCACATCCAGGCCTTCGGCAAGGGTTTTCTCGACCACGCCACGCTCGACAAGGAAGGCCGGCTCTCGACCGGCGCCTTCGACCACTACCGCGACGGCGACATCACGAAGGTCGGCTGGGTGGCCGATCTCGTGAACACGAAGTTCGCGAATCCCGCCAAGAGCCTCGATCCGATCAGTCGGGGCAAGATCTCCGAAGAACTGGCCTTCGCCTCCGGGGCCCTCGACGGCCACGGCAAGCTCAACGAACTCCGTTGGGCCACTGCCGTGAAGGCCGACGGCACGACCGTGAACCTCGCCGACGAGGACGATTTCCACGGCACGGGCTACTTCGGCACCTCGCAGACCGTGTGGGACGACGGCTACAACACCAACTTCGCCACCACCTGGCACCTCTCGCGGGGCGACAACAACATCTCGGCGACGTCCGGCGCGGGTGCCCATTCCGTCGATGCCAGTCCGCACAACGACGGCGGCGATCCCGAAATGTGCCCGCTCGACGGCGACGGCCCGCTTTCGACCGCGCACCTCGCCGATCCGACCGGTCTCACGTCGGCCGACAAGATCGCGATCATGGGGCCGGCCCAGGTGGGCAACCACGATCACGACCATGGCGAAGACCACGGCGGCGGCCACGGCCACTCGGAGCAGGATGTGATCATGGATGCCGCGAAGGCCGCTGCGTGCAACGCCTTCGCCGACCCAACCGGCCGCAAGCGGCCCGCCAAAATCGGCGACCCGCTCGTGGAGGGTATGACCGACGGCCCGGCGGCCGCGATTCGCGCCGGCCACGCCACGCCCTGGGGCACGGGCGACGGCACGCGGCAGGTGCACACGCTCGCTGATATCGCCCCGATCCACAAGGCGAAGCGGGGGCTCGTGAACGCCAATGCCGAAGACGGGCGGCTCTTCCGGATGGTCGGGGGCTCGGCACCGATCCTGTTCGCCGACGGCCATGCGGCGCGGATCTACGACACCGGCGGCTACGCAGGCAGCCGTGGCGACGGCTGGCTGGGGCCCTTCCAGGAAGCGCCGGGCGCCCACGAGGGGGATCCCGGCCACGAGTTCGTGCTCGACGCCTCGGCCCTCGACGAGATCCGCGACCAGGTCTGGCTCGGCCGGATTCGCACGATCCTCGTCGCCGGCGGCGGCTCGGCGGAGTAGCCGGTGGTCAGTGGCCTGCGACGTCGAACGCGACCAGCTCCTGCGTCGTACGGACGAGGAGCCGGTCGCGCACGACGACGGGCGTGGCGAAGCAACCGCCGGTGAGTGCAAACTCATGCTGCACCGTGCCCTCGTCGAGATCGAGCAGCGTGCAGCGGCCCGATTCATCGGCACACAACAGTTCGCCGTTGACGATCACGGGTGATGCCGAGAACGTGCCCCCCACCCGCCGCTTCCAGGCCACCTTGCCAGTGGCGAGATCGCGGCAGTGGGCCACACCGTCGTCGTGCACGACGTACAGCCGGCCATCGTGCACCAGCGGCGACGGCACGTACGGGATTTCGCTGTCGCGGTCTTCCTTCCAGAGCACAGTGGGGACCGCACCGTCGGGGTCCATCCTGACCGCCACCATCGCCCGCGTCGGATACCCGCTCGTCGCCACGCAGATGTCCTCCGCGATCGCGGGCGTCGCGCCCGACGTGCTGGCGAGGCCACCCGTGCCCCAGAGCGTGCGGCCCGTCGCGAGCGAGTGGGCTTCGATCCGCTCGAGCCCCGCCATCACCACCTGCGGCTCGCCATGTTCACCTGCGCCTCCCGCGACCACGACCGGCGACGAATAACTCTCGTCCCCCGCCCGCGGCCGCCGCCGTCGCCACACACCTTTGCCCGTCTCGCCATCCACCGCCGCGAGAAACCCCTCGTGGGCATTGTCGGCCCCGACGATCACGAGGCCCCGCGACCAGGCCGGCGAACACGTAAATCCCCAGCGGGCCGTGAACGGCCCAAGTTTCGTCGTCCAAAGTGATTGACCATCGAGGCTGAAGGCCGTCAGGTGCACGGTGTCGGCCGCGGCATGCGCGACGAACACGCGTGTGCCGTCGGAACATGGTGTGGACGCGGCGTCGCTCGCCTTCTCGTGCCGCGGCGGAAACGGCTCGCGGCTCACTGGCTGCCGCCACACGCCGAAGCCGTTTTCGAGATTGAAACAGACCAGCCAGAGCGTGGGCCCACCGTCGGCGATCGTGCAAAAAATCCACTCGCCGACCACGATCGGCGTCGAGTTCCCCTGGCCGCCGAGCGGCTGCCGCCAGAGCGGCTTGTCGGAGCCGCGCCACTGCGCAACCTCCCCAGAGTCTTTCACGCCCGCGTCGGCCGCGGTTTCACCGCCGGCCCGCATCCGCCAGCCGGGCACGTCGCCCGGCACCGCGGCATACGACACGTCACGCAGCGTGGCCGTGCCCCTCGGCGGCACGACTTCCGCCAGCCGTACGGCCAGCCTCGGGGGAGCGATCACCGGTCGCGGCGCGAACGGATTCGCCTCCGGCCCCCATACTTCCTCGACGAATCCGAGCAGCTGCCAGCCAAGAAACACGGCCGCCCCGACCGCCGCCGCGATGCCCACGCCAAGTTTGATCGGGCGACCTGCCATGATGTTTCCGCAGTCGACATCGTACCCCATGCCGCCCCTCGTCAACTTCTGCTTCGGCCTCACACAGCGGCACGGTATCCTGCGCCGCATGCATCCCGACCGGCCGCCACATCTTCACGAAATCCTCATGGCCGCTCTCGCCGGCCTTGCCGTCGTCGCGTTCTGCCTCGTCTTCGCCTGGCATGACCCGCGCTTCTTCTGGAACGACGACTGCCAGATGACGTTCATCCCCGTGTTCGAAGAGGTGAACCGGGCCTGGCGGGCGGGCGAATGGCCGCTGCTCACGCAGAGCTCGTGGGTCTGCGGCAACCTCGCCGGCGAGTATCAATACGGCACGTTCTCGGTCTTCATCAATGGCTGCATCGTCGCGATCTGGAGCCTCGGGCTGCCCCTCGCGGGCAAGGCGGCGGCATGTGCGATCGTGCATGAATTCGTGCTCGCGACGGGGGCTTTCACGCTCGCCCGCAGCCGCGGGATCGCGCCGCCGCTCGCCGCGCTCGTGGCCCTCGTTGCGGCACTCAACGGCTGGATCGTCTGCTGGGGGGCCACGAATTGGATCGCAGGGCTCACGAGCTTCGCCTGGCTGCCGTGGGCCTGGTGGGCGCTCGAGCACGCGGCCTCGCCGCGCTGGCGGGGCCGGTGGATCGCGGCTGCGGCGTTCTTTCTCTATCTTTCGCTCACTGCCGGCTGGCCATTCACCACGCTCATGCTGCTCCTGCTCACGGCCTGGATCGCCACGCGGCGGTTCGCCGCGGGCGTTGGCCTGAGACCGCTGCTACCGCTCACAGCTGCCTGGACGCTCGGCGGCCTGATGGCGCTTCCCGCGCTGTGGATGCTCGTCGAGTACGTGCAGGGCTCCGAGCGGACCGGCGACGGCACCGGCCTCAACTGGACGTGGACCGTGCCGCTCCTGTCCTGGCCCGCGCTGCTCGCCCCGACCGCCCCGACGGTCTGGAAGAGCTTTTATGCCGACATGCCGCACCTGCCGCTGGAACTGGCCAACGGCATGGCACCGCTTGCGATGCTCGCCGCGGGGCTCGCGCTGGCGCCGCGCCCGTGGCGGCGCGACTGGCCGTGGCTGCTCGGCCTCCTTGCGCTGCTTGCCGTGATTGCGACACTCCCGAGTGCCGGGGTCTTTCGCTGGAGCTTCCGCTGGCTGCCGCTCTTCCACCTCGTGCTCGCGATTACGGCGGCTGAGGTCTGGCAGGCGAGCGAGACCGTGCCAAGCAACACTCGCCACTCGTGGCGGCACGCGGGCGGTCTCGTGGGAGTGGCCCTCGGCACGGGCTACCTCGCCCTCTGCGGCTGGTCGGTCCCGAGCTTTGATCTTCACATGCTCGATCTCGCCGTGATCGTGGCCGCGTGGGCTGCGATCGGCATCGCGTTCGCTTCGCGGCCCGCGGCCACGGCCTGGCTTCCCGCCGCCGTCACCGCCGCGGCGATCCTCTCGCTCTTCCTGCGGGTGCCGCCGAATCTCGCCGTGCCGGTGTTTCCGTTCGACGAGTCGTTTCTCGACGCGGCGCCCCTCGACCGCGACCGGCTCCACATGAGCCTCTACCTGGAAGAGGACCTGCCCTCCACGAAACTCCCGCCGGGCAGTCTCGGCCAGGCGTTTCGCCCCGGCAACTCCGCGATGCTCGCCGGCATCCGGATGATCAATGGCTATAGCCCCATCCACCCGCGGGGCATCGGCACGATGCTCCCCTTCGAGACGCACGGGCAGATGTTTCCCGAGGCGGTCCGCTGGGTGTTTGCCGAGGGGGCGGGGCCCGGCGACGTGCTCGCCACGATCGGCGTCGATGCCCTCGTGGTCTCGAAACACGCCGCTCGACTCGGCAGCCTCCCCGATGCCGAATGGGACAAGGTGTGGTCGGGGGACGAGGCTGACGTGTATCACCGCCGGGGCATCTCGGGCCGCTCCGCCGCGATTCTGTCGCCCGACGCAGCGGCCGAGCACGCCCCTCGCCGCACGCCGCTCGTGATCGACGGCCGCCACCGCGCCGAGATCGACCTCCCCGCCACCGACGCCCCGCGGCTCGTCGTCTTCCCGCGGCCGTGGTATGCCGGCTGGCAGGCCACGCTCGACGGCCGACCGCTCGCCACGACCGCCCACAAAAATGTCGCCATCGCCGCAGCCGTGCCACCGCATGCCGCCGGCCGGCTCGCGATCGCGTATCGCCCCGCCGGCTTCACGCTCGGTCTCCCGATCGCAATCGCTGCCGCGCTCCTTACGCTCCTGGCCGCGGCGGCAGCTCGTCGTCGATAAGCGACACGACGAACGACGCGAAAATCACCTGGATGCCGCCGACAATGAGCGCGGTGCCGAGCACCATCTCACGGATCCGCCCGCCGGAGCCAAAGCCGCCGCGCAGGAAGTCGAACGCCACGCCGGCCAGCACGACCGCCCCGATCCCGGTGAGCACACCGCCGGCGAGCACCGCCTTGTCGTCGCGGATCGCGCTCACCCACCGGTCGAGCCGCCGCGAACGGCCCACGAATCCACGCTTCACCGCCCAGACCCGGGCGATCGTGCCCAGCGTCAGGCCAGAGATGCCAAGCTGAAACATCGCGCCGGCGGCGATCAGCCAATGGTCGCCGATCCAGAATCGGCCGAAGTGGGCGACCTCGTGAGGAGGGGTTCGGAAGAGCACGACGGCGATCAGCGTGGCCAGCGCGACGAGCACCAGTGACGGAATGATGAACAGCCACCGTGGCGAGAGCGCGAGCAAAAACCGCAGATGCCGCCAACCGTCCCGCCAGGGCCGCAGGTGCGGCTTGCGGTCGCGGCCGTCGGGATGGAGCGTGATCGGCAGCTCCGTCAGCTTCAGCCCCTTGAGGGCTGCCTTCACGACCAACTCGCTCGCAAACTCCATGCCCGGCGAGACGAGCTGCAGCCCGAGGGCCGCGTCGCGACGAAACGCCCGCAGGCCGCTGTGGGCGTCGCCGACGCCCGAATTGAAAAACAGATTGAGCACGCCCGAGAGCGTGGGGTTGCCGATGTAGCGGTTCATCGGGGGCATCGCGCCAGGAATGATCCTTCCGGTGAACCGATTCCCCATGCAGATGTCGTAGCCCTCGACGAGCTTCGCCACCATCGGCACGCCCTCGCGGAAGTCGTACGAGGCGTCGGAATCACCCATTACGACGAACCGGCCGCGGGCCTCACGGATGCCGTGGATGAGCGCGGCGCCGTAGCCCCGCTTCGGGCACTCCGTGACGCGGCAGCCCCGCGAGCGGGCGTAGGCCTGACTGCCATCGATGCTGCCGTTGTCGGAGATGAGGATCTCCGCGGAGAGCCCCTGCTCGGCCAGCCGCCGCGCCGCCTCCTCGGCCGTGTCGATGCACGAGGGCAACGTGATCCGCTCGTCGAGGCAGGGCATCAGGACCGTGACGTCGATCTCGGCCGTATCTGCCACCCTTGGATCGGTGTCCATGAGAGCGGATTCTGCCACGGCTCACCCGACATCCCGCCGCTGGAAGAGCAGCACGGCCAGCGACAAGAGCGCCGTGATCAGCACGGCCGCGTAGGCCGCCACGCTCGCGAAATACTCCGGCGTGATCGCGTGCCCCTGCGAGAGGGCGTCGGCCGCCCAGAAGACCTGCAGGTTCGGCACCGCCACGTAGAGCGGCGCGAGCAGCCGCACGAGCGGGCTTGCACCCTCCGCCAGCGACCGCCCCAGGAAAAATTCGCTCACGAGCCCGAACAGAAACACGCCGCAGCAGATCAGGAGCGTGATCACCTGGTTGACCCGCGTGGAGGCCGCGATCGCCGCTGCGGAAAGCACAAGGATTGCGAGGAACACCATCCCGATCGCATACATCAGCTGCGGGTTGTAGTCGGTGAGCGGCCCCTGCAGCCACCAGTCGCGGGCCAGGATCGAGCAGATGCCGACGGCGATCGTGAGCATGCCGGCCAGGCAGGCCGTGAGCGTGGAGGGGAACGGCCGGCGATAGAGATAGTTCAAGAGCCCGGCCGTGAGCAGCGCGAGCAGGCCGAAGAGCAGGCTGAACGTGAGCACCGGGCCGTCGTAGATCTCGCCGCGGCCCATGCCCATCTGGGGCTTGTGCCGCACGGCCAGGAGGCAGGCGAGCGTGAGGATGTAGTAACCCACGCCGAGGGCTACGGCGACGCCGAGGAACTTGCCCACGATCACGGCGGCCCGCGTCACCGGCTTGCTCACGACCGTGAGCACCGTCTTGTTTTCGATCTCCTTGGAGAGCACACTCGATGCCGTAAACGCGGCCAGCAAGAGCCCCACGATGAGGAGGGTGCTGAGACAGAGATCGATGAGCAGTTTCTCGTCCTCCCCCATCGTGAAGGCGGCCAGGTTCACGTTGCAGACCATGGCCAAGAGCCCGACGAGCACCAGCACGATGAAGATCGGCTGGCGGATCGCCTCCAAAAAGGCGTTACGGGCGATCGAGAAAATTGGCGGCATGCCTACAGGATACCGGGGAAATCGCCCTCATCGAAATCTCATACGCGGCTGCATGATGGGGATGGCAGGATCTTCTTCATGAATCGCGACGAATTGACATACAGCCGGGCGACCACGGCCGCCCTTGCCGGGCTCGCCGTCCAGATCGTGCTCTGCGTGGCCACGGGCCTGATCGGCGCCTGGGCGCAGAGCCCGGCGATCCAGGCGGCCACCTGGCACATCGCCGGCGGCATCCCGATCTGGATCATCCTCGCGATCATCTACCAGCAGCACCGTGTGGAGCGGACGGAGTCGCTCGCCGCCGAGAAGCTCGCCACGCAAGACGCCACCAGCGCCGCCATCTTCGGCGAGACGAGCGACGAACTGCAGCTGGCCCGCAACCGGCTCGACCGGCTCTATGCCTACGGCCTGCCGGCGGTGAGCTTCGCCGTGGCGTTGTATTTGATCGCCGCGGGGGCCGCGATGCTCTATCGCGCCGCGGGCCTCGGCACCGACAGGGTCGCCCTCTCGCTCGCCAAAGACTGCAACCCCGTGGGACTCATGTTCGCGACCGCGGGCGTTGCCTTTGTGGCCTTCATCGCCGCCCGCTGGATCAGCGGCTATACGCGGGTGCGCGAATGGCAACTGCTCCGCGGCGGCGCGAGCTACCTGATGAGCACGTTCCTTGTGGCGGCCCTGCTCTTCGCGGGGGCGGCGGCGGTGGCGATCGTCAAGGAGACGACGTTCTTCGAATGGCTCGCCCGGCTCGTGCCCTGGATGATGATCCTCGTCGGCGGCGAGATTTTGCTCACGGCGCTCCTGGCCGCCTACCGCCCCAAGCGGCCGGGCGAGATTCCACGGCCCGCTTTCGACAGCCGGTTCCTCGGCCTGCTCACGGCGCCCGAGTCGCTCGGACAGGTGGTGGGCGAACTGATCAACTACCAGTTCGGCGTCGAAGTGTCGCGGAGCTGGTTCTATCAGATGCTCGGCCGGGCGGTGACGCCGCTGACCGTCTTCGCCGGGGCCGTGCTCTTCGCCTTGAGCACGCTCGTGATCGTCGGCCCCGACGAGCAGGGCACTGTGCTGCGGCATGGCGCGCTCGCCCGCGGGCCGCTCGGGCCCGGCATGCACCTCAAGGCCCCCTGGCCGATCGAAACCTCGGAGATCTATCCGACCGGCAAGGTGCTGCAGCTTACGATCTCGAGCGACAAGCTCGGCCGGTTCAAGAAGAAGCGGGAAGGGCTCCTCTGGACGGGCGGCGACGACGACGCGGCGAAGATGGGCCTCGAGTTCTTCCTCTGTGCCTCCGAGACCGGCGACGGCAGCGGCAGCTCGCTCTCGCTTCTCGTGGCCGACGTGATCGTGCAGTATCGGATCGGCGACCTCGTGAAGTTTCTCGAAGGCTCGACCTCGGCCCGCGAATCGATCGAACTTGTGACGCAGCAGGAGGCGAGCAATTACTTCGCGGGCAAGACACTCGAGGAGCTGCTTTCCAAGGGCCGCACCGAAGGGGGTCCGGAGTTGCAGAAGCGAATCCAGGCCCGCGTCGATGCTCTCGGCCTCGGGTTTGAGATCGTGGACGTGGGCGTGACGACGCTCCAGCCGCCGCCGGGCAAGGTGGCCCGCGAGTTCCACCGTCAGATCGGCGCCCAGCAGGAGCGGGAGACGCTCGTGCAGATGGCTTACAAAGACGCGATCAAGACCCTCGCCAAGGTGGCCGGCTCCGTGGACCGCAGCCGCAAGATCAACGAGGCGATCATCCGCCTCGACGATTCCCGCACCGCCGCCGCCGAGGCCGCTGCCAAGATCGGCGCCCGCGACATCCTGCCGCTCACCGCCCAGCAGCTCGCCAAGCAGGAGCTCGAGATCGAGGAACTGCTCGGCGAGGCCCGCGGCGAGGCGGCCGAGATCGTGCACAAGGCCCGCTCCGACCGCTGGAAGAAGACGATCGGCGAGCGATCGGCCCTCGAGCGATTCGCCGGACAGCTGCTCGCCTACAAGGCCGCCCCCGCCTACTTCCGCACGAAGCAGTATCTGGAGGTGCTCGCCAATTCGCTGGTGGACCGCCGCAAGGTGGTGATCGCCGGCGACAAGGGGGATCTCCCGGTGCTCAACCTCGACTTCAGCGACCCGACCAACGCCATCGACACGCTCATCGGCGAATGAAACAGTGAATCAATGAAAAATTCCTTCACGATCCTCATGGGCGCGGTGATCGCCGCCGCCCTGCTCTCCTACATGTTTCTGTATCAGGTGCGGTACGACCAGGTGGCCGTCCGCACGACGTTCGACAAGGCCGACGCCGGGAGCGTACAGACCGATCCGGGGCTCAAGTTCCGCCTTCCATGGCCGATCCACAAGGTGACGCACTACTCGAAGCGGCTGCAGCTGCTCGAGGACACCGTCGAGGAACTGCAGACGGCCGACGGCAAGAGTGTGATCGTGAAGACCTACCTCACCTGGCGGATCGAAAACCCGTTCGACTTCTACGTCACGCTCAAGGACCCAGCCGAGGCCCAGCGGCAGCTCTCCAGCCGGCTCCGCGAGATCCGCGGCCTCATCAGCCGCTATCGGCTCGACCAACTCGTGAACCTCGACAAAAACGCGATCAAGCTCGCCGAGATCGAGGACCAAGCCAAGGCGACGCTCGAGAAGTCGCTCGCCCAGTCGGGCTACGGGCTGAAGGTGGAGAGCGTGGGCATCTACAAGATCGTGCTTCCCGAATCGACCACCCAGAAGGTGTTCGAGACGATGATCACCACCCGCGAGCGGCTCAGCGAAAACGCGCTCCAGGAGGGGCAGGCCCAGGCCTCCGCGATCCGCAGCGAGGCCGAGAGCGCCCGCGAGCGGATTCTCGCCTTCGCCGAGCGGCGGGCCCAGACGATCCGCTCCAAGGGCGACCGCGAGGCATCGAAGGAATACGAGAGTTTCGCCGCCAACGAAGACTTCGCCGTCTTCCTCCGCAAGGTCGAGGCCTTGAAGAAGATGCTCGATCACAACACGACGTTCGTGCTCTCGGCCGACAGCCTCGGCATTCTCGACTGGTTCAACCGCGATCCCGGCCAGGCCGCCCCGGCCCAGCCGCGGGCCTCGCAGCCCCGTCCGCTGCCGCAGTGACGTTCCCGGAAAACACAGCGCCATGAGCGATCCCACCGTCAACGAACTCCCCCCGCAGCAGGCCGCCCCAGCGCAGGCCGAGGATGTGGGCGACGTCTTCGATCCGGCGCAGCAGTCGCTCGCCGAGGCGCTGAAGGTGAGCTTCGGCATCCTCAAGTTCGCGATGTTCGGCCTGCTCGTGGCGTACTGCCTGAGCGGCACGTTCAGCGTGGGCTCCAACGAAGTGGCCCTCCGGCTGCGGTTCGGCGACTACGTGGGCGCTCCGGGGCAGCGGGTACTCGAGCGGGGCACGTATCTCGCGGCGCCGTTCCCGATCGAGCAGGTGATCAAAGTTGACACCCGGCCCACGACGATCGATCTCGACCGCGAATTCTGGTACGAGATTACCGGCGGCGGTGATTCGAAGGAATCGTTCCGGTCGGGCCAGGCCAGGCCGCTCAATCCGATCAAGGACGGCTCGCTCCTCACGGGCGACTTCAACATCGCCCACGCCCGCTGGTCGCTCACCTACCGCGTCACCGACCCAGAGGACTACATCACGAACGTCGGCAAGCCATTGCTCGGCGAGGAGATCGTGCGGTGCGCGATCCAGCAGGGGATCGTGCAGGCCACGGCGCAGCTGCAGGCGGAGGACTTTCTCAAGGGGGTGGTGAACCGGGACCTCGCAATCGGCATCGCCCAGCGGCGGCTCGACGAGATGAAGACGGGCCTCACGATCGACCAGCTCAACCTCGACCAGGTGACCGCGCCGATGGCCGTGGTGAAAAGCTTCGACGACGTGACCACCGCCGAGGCCGACCGTTCGCAGCGGATCGTGGCCGCACAGCAGGACCGCACCCGGATCCTGGCCGAGTCCGCCGGCGAGGCCGCGGAGAAGCTCGTGGCGCTGGTGACGGAGTACGAGCAGGCCGTGGAGGCGGGCACGGCCGCCGAGGCCGCCGCCGCCGAGGCCAAGATCGACCAGGCGTTCGCTGAACTCAAGGTGGAGAACGCGATGGTCGGCGGCGAGGCGGCGCAGGTGATCAATGGAGCCAATACCTACCGCACGCAGGTGGTCGAGCGGGTGAAGTCGGAGCGGGAGATGTTCGAGCGGCTCCTGCCGCAGTATCAGCAGAACCCGCGGATCATCCTCTCGCGGCTCTGGGAGGATGCCCGCGAGCAGATTCTCACGGGCGACGTCGAGACCTTCTACACCGTGCCGGGCCAGCTCCAGCTTCAGCTCAACCGCGATCCCGCGATCCAGAAGATGAAGCAGCAGGAGCAGCTGCGGAATCTGAAAAGAGAGCAGAAGGAAATGCAGCGGGCCCGCCAGCTGCAGACCGGAAAATAGTGCAGGGAGGACTGACATGATCACACAGGCGGCTCCCACCACAGTGGCGGCGGACGACTCACGACCCGTGGACATCAAGTGCGTCGGGGTCACGAAGATCTTTCGGGACTTCTGGATGCGACCGCGGGTCCGCGCGGTGGACGGCGTCGATCTCGAGGTCCGTCGCGGGCAGGTGTATGGACTGCTCGGCCCCAACGGCTCGGGCAAGAGCACCACGATCAAGATGCTCCTCGGCCTGCTCACGCCCACGGCCGGCCGGATCGCCGTGATGGGGAAGCGGCCCCGGCACGTGGATGCAAAAAAGGACATCGGCTACCTGCCTGAGGAGAGCTATCTCTACCGGTTTCTCTCAGCCCGTGAGACGCTCGACTACTACGGCCGGCTGTTCCGGATTCCCGCGGCGATCCGCCGCGAGCGGGTGAGCAAACTCCTGGAGATGGTGGGCCTCGAGGCGGTCGAGCATCGGCCGGTGGGGGAGTTTTCCAAGGGCATGCAGCGGCGGGTG
>JBIKKQ010000241.1:0-4414 GCA_044360305.1 Pirellulales bacterium | reverse complement strand
GCTGAAGCAGTTTGGGTGATGAGAGAGGGGGAAAGGACTGCGCTCCGCCATCCATGGCTGCGCTGGTCCGCAACGCCGGCTCCCGGGGCACGGGCAACCCCTCCCGGGTCTCGGTGCGGCAGGAGCCCGGGGCCTCCGTGGATGGTGCGCCGGGCCTCAGTCGTGGGGAACATGGGGCGATCGCTTCTCATTTCAGTGCGTGTGCGTCTTGCAGCCGCAGCCGGCCGGAGGGGCGGCGAGTTCCGCAGGCAGGGGGGCGGCGGGCCACGACGCGAAGTCGGCACACAGTCTCTCGAGGCCGACGGAAAAACTGGCCGGGTCCACGACGAGCAGGTTGGCCTGGCAGTCGGCGGCGGCCGCCGCGAGCGTCGCGGCGTCGCGGCCGGTGACGGCGCGGAGGCTCGCCGAGCGGTTGGCGAGGATCGTGGCGACCGCCGGCCGGGAGGTCAGCAGGATGCCGCGGGCGGCGTCGCGCGAGGCGTGCTGGACGAGGGCCGCGATCACGTCGGCGAGCCCCGACGCGGGCAGTCGCTGCGCGCCGGGCACGCTGCGGGCGATGGCGGCCGCCCTGGCGGCAGGATCCGCCGCACACCCGGCATGCGCGATCACGAACGGCCGGGCAACGCCCGCCGGGCCGGTCTCCGCGCCGGACGCGGCCCGCACGATCGCGATCCCCGCCTCCTTCGCCCGATCGCGGGCAGAGGGAGTGACCACGGCCCGGGCGTCGATCACGACCCGGCTTGTGCCAGCCGGCAGACGCTCGATTGCCGCCAGCGTGATCACCTTGTCGGCGAGGGCCGCTCCGGCGGCCACCGCCGTGGGCGCCCCATGGTTGCTCGACGCCTCGGGCGTTCCGTGGCTGCTCGACGCCGGCACCGGAACCGTCGCGGCGACCGCCGGACGAGGCACGGACTGGAGACGGACGATCACCTCGGCGACGAGACGCTCGATCGTGGCGCGGTCGGGAAGGGGCGTGCTCATGCTTCGTCCACGAGGGCGATCGTGCTCCAGCGGGCCGGTGTGGTGTCGCTCTTGAGGAGGTCGCGGAGCAGCCGGCCGTCGCTCGTGATCACGGCGACATCACCGCAGCCGGCCCCGAGCGTGTCCACGGCAAGTTGCGGGTCGCCGTCGGGGCTTTTGCGGTCCGCCAGCAGCGGCTGAACCACGAGCAGGCGGCTGCCCGTCAGCGACGGATGCTTCACCGTCGCCGTGGCCGTGCCGATGATGCGAGCAAGCTGCATGGCGTCGTCGCTCCGTGCCGGCGTTCAGGCCAGCGCGTCGGGGCTCCCGAGGATCCGCAGGTCGTCCACCAGCGTGCAGCGGCGCTGCCGCGTGAACGTCAGCGGGGTGGTCACGCCCTCGCCGGTCGGCGTGGCGATCGAGAACGACAGGTAGCCCTCACCGCCGAGGCCGAGGCCGGCCACGCTCGGCCCGTTCTTCACGAACAGGGTCGTGTCGAGCAGCCGGCCCATGCGGGTCATCGCGCGGACGTTGGTGGAATGGATGATCGCCGTATGGCGGAAACCGTGCTCGCTTTCGTGGGCCCGCTGGATCGCCTCGTCCACGTCCTTGCAGCGGACGAAGGGGACGAAGGGCATCATCTGCTCGACCGGCACGAACGGGTTGTCCGCGTCGGTCTCGCCGAACAGCAGTTCGACGTCGGCACCGCAGGAAACGCCGGCCGCCTTGGCGAGCACCGCGGCGTCCTGGCCGAGCAGGTCCTTGCAGGGCACCTGATGGCGGTGGGCCCCCTCGCCGGTCATGACGATCGCCCGCTTCGTGAGCGCGTCCACCTGGCCGGCGTTCAGCCGCACCGCCCCGGCCCGCTCCATCGCCGCCATCATCCGGTCGAACACCTCGGCCACCACGAACACCTGCTTCTCGCCGATGCACAGCAGGTTGTTGTCATAGGCGGCGCCGGCGATGATCGATCGAGCGGCATTGTCGAGGTCGGCCGTCTCGTCCACCACCACCGGCGGATTGCCGGGGCCGGCGACGATCGCCCGCTTGCTCGACTGCAGGGCGGCCCGGGCCACCGCCGGCCCGCCGGTCACGCAGATCAGCTTGACACCGCGGTGGTTGAACAGCGCGCCGGCCGATTCCAGCGTCGGCTCGGCGACGAGGGAGACCAGGTTGTCGATGCCGATGTCACGATGGATCGCGGCGTTGAACCGGCGGACGCCCTCGGCGGCGATCTTCCGACCGCTGGGGTGCGGATTGACGACGACGGTGTTGCCGCCGGCGATCATGTTGATGGCGTTGCAGGCGATGGTGGGGAGCGAATGCGTGACCGGCGTGATCGCGCCGATGACGCCGAACGGGGCGTGCTCGATGACCGCCAGGCCGTGGTCGCCGCTGAACACCTCGCTGTGCAGGAACTCGACCCCCGGCACCTTCTCGCCGAGGACCTTGAGCTTCTCGATCTTGTGGGCCAGCCGGCCGATCTTCGTCTCGGCGAACTCCATCCGGCCGAGTTCCTCGGCGTCCTCGATGGCGATCCGGCGGACGTGGGCGATCGCCTTCTTCCGCCCCTCGACGCCGAGCCGCTCGAGCTGCTGGAACGCCGCGCCGGCGGCGGCGACCGCCTCGTCCACGGAGCCGAAGACGCCGTTGGCGCCGGCGTACGAGCCGGCCCCGGTCGGGGCGGCGGGGGGGGCCGGCCGGGACGTGGTCGCGTTGGCCTGGCTCAGCTCCGCGATCACCTGGCGGACGATGGCGGCAATGTCGGTGGGCGTGGCGGTGGCGTTGCTCATGATGGGGCTACTTCCTGCTGAAGACCTCGGTGCCGTCGATGCGGACGGTGTCGACGAGGCCGATGACGACGGCATCGATGGGGAGTGACTTGGTCTCGGGGGTGAGGCGGGCGCTCGAGCCCTGGGTGACGAGGACGAACTGTCCCTCGCCGGCCCCGAGCGTGTCCACGGCGATGAACGTCCGGCCCGTGGAGACGAGCTTCGTGCGGGTCTTGTCGTCGAGACGGTAGGGCTCGACGACGAGCAGCTTGTGGCCGGTCATCGACTCGGCCTTGTGCGTGGCGACCACGGAGCCGGTCACGAGGGCGACGAACATTCAGCCACCTTTGCCTTTCGCCTGTGCGGATTCCGTGGCGAGCAGGTCACGCGTCTGCCGGGCCACGACCAGTTCCTCGTTCGTCGGGATCACCCAGACCTGGACGCGGGCGGTCGCCGCGCCGATCGACCGTTCGCCGGCCGTCCGGGCCTCGTTGGCCGCCGCGTCCACCGCGATCCCGAGTTCGTCGAGACCGGCGAGCACGGCCGCCCGGGTAAGGGGCGAGTTTTCGCCGATGCCGCCGGCGAAGGCGATGGCGTCGATGCCGCCGAGCTCGACGATTCCCGCCCCCAGCCAGTGGCGGATCGACGCCACGTAGACGTCGATCGCCGTCCGCGCCCGGGCGTTGCCCGCGGCGGCGGCCTCCTCGAGGTCACGCATATCCCCGGAGGTGCCCGACATGCCCGCCAGGCCTCCCTTGCTGGAGAGGTCGGCGAGCAGGTCATCGAACCCGCGACCGGTCGCCCGGGCCACGTGGAGCAGGGCGAAGGGATCGAAGTCGCCGGCCCGGTTGTTCTGGGGCAGGCCCGACTGCGGGCTCATCCCCATCGACGTGCCGACGCTCGCCCCGTCCCTGATCCAGCAGACGCTGCTCGAACCGCCGAGGTGACAGGAGATCACCCGCCGGCCGCGCGGGCCGGCGGGCACGACCGCCGCCATCCGCTCGGCCACGAAGCGATGGCTCGCCCCGTGGAACCCCCAGCGCCGGACGAGGTGCTTCTCCGCCCACTCCGTGGGCACGGCATACAGGCTATTCCGCGCCGGGATCGTGGCGTGGAAGCCGGTCTCGAATGCCGCCACGAGCGGCACCTCCGGCAGCCGCTCGCCGAGCAGCCGCATCGCCCGCACATAGGGCGGGTTGTGGGCCGGGGCGACGAGTGCCATCTCCTCCATCGCCGCGAGGACGTCGGCGGTGACGCGGACGACCCCTCCGGCCCGGCCGCCATGCACCGCCTTGAACCCGACCGCCGCCACGTCGGCGACGCTCTTCAGCGGGCCGCCGGGGGCGGTGAGCTGGGAGAGCGCCGCCTCGAGGGCGACGGCATGGTCCGGCACCGCCATCACCGTCTCCAGCTGCGTCGGCGCCGGCCCGGAATGCGCGGTCGCATAGACGCGGCTTTCGGCCGCGCCGATCCGTTCCACGCCCCCGCGGGCAAGCTCGCGGCCATCGACGGCTCCCCGGGAATCGGGGAGGTCGAAGAGCCGGTACTTGAAGCTCGTGGAGCCGAGATTGGCGACGAGGACTTTCATCCATCACTCCAAACGTTTCCGGTCGTCGGACGGCGTCGCCGGAGGCGACGCTTCGCACCGGCAACCGGAGGGTTGCCAAGCCGGCACGGGCCAT
>JBIKKQ010000077.1:0-15560 GCA_044360305.1 Pirellulales bacterium | reverse complement strand
CGGCGCGCTGTCCCTGCTCCACCATGCCCCCCGGGCCCGCCGCGTCATCTGGCTGTTCATGCCCGGCGCGCCGTCGCAGATGGACACCTGGGACTACAAGCCGGAACTGCAGGCCCGTCACGGTCAGCCGCTGCCCGGGGCCGACAAGCAGGTCGGGTTCTTCGGCACCAGCGGCACCTGCCTGGCGAGCCCGTTCAAGTGGGCGCAGCACGGCGAGTCGGGGAGCTGGGTGAGCGAACTGTTTCCGCACCTCGCCCGGCACGTGGACCGGATGACGTTCATCCACTCCTGCCACGTGCGGGCCAACAACCATGCGCCGGCAGCCATGGAACTGATGTCGGGGTTCAGCCGCCCGGGGTTCCCGAGCCTGGGCGCCTGGCTCGATTACGGGCTTGGCACGCTCGCCGACGACCTGCCGAGTTTCGTGGTGATGTACGACGGCAAGCCGCGCGGCGACGACCAGATCTGGTCGGCCGGTTTCCTGCCGCGCAGCCACCAGGCGATCTCCCTGGACGGCAAACTGCGCATCGCCGATCTCGCGCGTCGCACCGGCCTCACTGCCGAACGGCAGCGTGAGGATCTCGACATCGTCGCCACACTCAACGCGGCGCATGCCGTCGACCGGCCGACGCAGGCCGACCTGGCGGCCCGGCTCACCAGTTACGAACTCGCATATCGGATGCAGACTTCGGCGCCGGAGGCGTTCGATCTCTCGCAGGAGCCGAAGCACATCCACGAGCTGTACGGCACCGCCGATCCCAAGTGCAACCCGACGGCCCGGCAATACCTGACGGCCAGGCGGCTCTTGGAGCGGGGCGTCCGCTTCATCCAGATTTTTGCCGGCAAGCCGACCGGCGGGGACGGGGCGGTCGGAGACGTGCCCTGGGACGGCCATGACAACATCGAGACGAACCATCGCGGCTGTGCCGCGGCGACCGACCGCCCGGCAGCCGCGCTCCTCGCCGACCTCGAGGCCCGCGGCCTGCTCGAAGACACGCTCGTCGTCTGGGGGGGCGAGTTCGGCCGGACGAGCGACTCGCAGGGGGGCAAGGGACGCGACCACAACCCCAACGGCTTCACGATCTGGATGGCCGGCGGCGGTGTGAAGGGGGGCTTTCATTACGGCGCCACCGACCCCTTCGGCTACAAGGCCGTCGAGAAGAAGGTCGGGGTCAACGACCTCCATGCCACAATTCTTCATCTGCTCGGCATCGACCACGAGAAGCTCACCTACCGGCACAACGGCCGCGACTTCCGGCTCACGGACGTCGGCGGCAGCCTGATCCGCGACGTCATCGCGTAGCCCAGCGCCAGACCGCCGGACCGCGTGTTCCCCCACTCCCCGTCGAACGCATGCTGAACCGACCCCCTTCGACCGTGGCCTGGATGGGAGGACTCGCCCTCGCGGTGGCCGGTGTCGGCCATGGACGCCTGCTGGCGGCCGAAACGGCCGGCGACGCGGCGGAACTCTTCGAGCAGCGGATCCGGCCGCTGCTCGTGGACCGCTGCCAGAAGTGCCACGGGGAGAAGATCGCCGAGGCGGGCCTGCGGCTCGACAGCCGCGCCGGCCTGCTCGCCGGGAGCGACTCCGGACCCGTGGTCGTGCCCGGGGACGCAAAGGGCAGCCGGCTCGTCGCCGCGGTCAGGCACGAGGAGGGGCTGGAGATGCCCCCTGACGGGCAACTGGCCGAGGACGAGATCGCGGTCTTCGAACGCTGGGTGGCGGCGGGTGCAGCCTGGGGAACCGGAGCCGGGGACGATCCGCCGGCCGCGGCAGCGGGACCGGCTTTGATGGAGGAACGGCTCGCGCGGGCCATGCGCGACCACTGGTCGTTCCGGTCGCCGCTGCGGCACGATCCACCGGCGTCCACTTTGAACGGTGGCCGCATCGACCGGTTCATCGCCGCCGGGCTCGCGCAGGCCGGCCTCGAGCCCGCGTCCGAGGCCGAGCCGCGGGTGCTCCTGCGCCGGCTGTGGTTCGACCTCACCGGCCTGCCCCCGCCCGCCGCCGAGGTCGAACGGTTCGCCGCCGCGCCGGCCGAGGAGGCCTATCGGGCGGTCGTCGAACGCCTGCTCGCGTCGCCGGAGTGCGCCGAGCACTGGGCCCGCAAGTGGCTCGACATCGCCCGCTACGCCGATTCGCCAGGATACATCGGCGATGTGGTGCTCAAGCCGAAGTACCCGTTCGCCTGGACCTACCGCGACTGGGTCGTGAACAGCCTGGCGGACGATCTGCCGCTCGACCGGTTCATCGAACTGCAGCTCGCCGCCGATCACTGCCAGGAGGCGGCCGCCGATCGGCCGGCGGCCGGCCGCGGGGACCTCGCGGCCCTCGGCTTCCTCACGGTCGGCCGGGCGCTCGGCGAACATGAGCGGATCGACGACGTGATCGACGTCGTCACCCGGGGGCTGATGGGCCTGACGGTGACCTGCGCCCGCTGCCACGACCACAAGTACGAGCCGATCGCGGCCGCCGACTACTACGGGCTTCACGGCGTGTTTGCCAGCACCACGCTGCCGGCGGAACTGCCGATCATCGGCGAACCCGCCCCGGGACCGGACGCCGTCGCCTTCCAGACACGGTATGCGGAGCTGACGGCTACGGTCGCCACGCTGCGGCGCGAGGCCCGCGACCGGGTGGCCCGCGAGGCGCTGGCACACGTGGCCGACTACCTCGAGGAGTTCGCCAGTCCGCGGCCTCCGGCCGCCGACGGCCGCCCGCCGCGGCTCGCCGACGGCTACGAGTTCCAGCGGCTGGTCATGGAACGCGTGCGCGGCATGCTCGACAACGTCCCCGACGACGACCCCGTGTTCGGCGCCTGGAAGGCGGCCCTGCAACCGGACGCCGCGGGCGACGTGGCCGAACGCCTCGACCGGTGGCTGGCTGAACGCTCGCGGGCCGGCGCTGGGGATCGGGCGAACCCGCTGGTCGTCGAGGCCGCGGCGGAAGAACGGCCGCGCAGCATCAGGGAACTGGCCGAACTCTACGCCCGGCTCGCCATTCGCGTGGCGCCCGTCTGGGCCGGCGGCCCGGCACCCGCCGGCGACGAACCGGCGGCGGTCGGCGCGCTGCGAAAGGCGCTCGGGGAACCCGGCACCCCGTTCGTGCCGACGCTCGAGGATGCCGATCGCGTCATGCGCCAGACCGAGCGGAACGAACTCCGCAAGGCGCAGGCGGCCGTGGCCGCGCACGAGGCGGACGCCCGGGGCGGGCCGGCGCGGGCCATGGCGGTCGCGGATCGGCCAACGCCGATCGACAGTCCGGTGTTTCTGCGCGGCGATCCCGGACGGCGCGGCCCGACGGTCGAACGGCGGCTGCCCCGGCTCCTCGGCGGCGGCCCGCTGCCCCGCGGGTCGAGCGGTCGGCTGGAACTGGCGCGGGCGATCGTCGCCGACGACAATCCGCTCACCCCCCGCGTGCTCGTCAACTGGGCCTGGACCCATCACTTCGGCCGCGGGCTCGTCGAGACGGCGGGGGATTTCGGCCTGCGCGGTGATCCCCCCACGCACCGCGAACTGCTCGATGATCTCGCCCGCCGGTTCGTGGAAGAGGGCCGCTGGAGCCTGCGCTGGCTGCACCGGGAGATCGTCGGCAGCCGCACGTGGCGGCGGGCGAGCCGCGGGACCGCGCGGCAGGCCGAGGCCGATCCCGAGAACCGGCTTCTAAGCCGGGCCAACGTTCGCCGGCTCGACTGGGAACCGTGGCGCGACAGCCTGCTGGCCGCCGCGGGCACGCTCGACGTCGCCAGGCGGGGCGGCCCGGGCATGGACTGCGACGCGCCGGACGCCGCCGCGAGGCGGACGCTGTACCTCGCCGTCGATCGGCAGTTCCTGCCGGGCCTGATGCGGACCTTCGACATCGCGCCCCCGGACTTCTGCACCCATGTCCGCAGCCGCACCGTCGTGCCGCAGCAGTCGCTGGCCGTGCTCAACGCGCCGCTGGTGGTGGCGGCGGCCCGCGGCCTCGCCGCCAGGACCGGGGAACAGGCCGGCGACGACGCCGGCCGGCGGATCGCGGCGTTGTGGCGGCACGCGCTCGGCCGCGAGCCGGACGCGGACGAGGCGGCCCTGGCCCGCGACTGGCTGGCCCGGGAGGCGACCGGCGGTGAAGCCGCACCGCAGTTCGGAGCCTGGGAGCGGCTCGCCCAGGCCGTCCTGGCCACGGCCGAGTTCGAGTACGTCGATTGACCGGTGACCCCGACGATCGCAGGAGCCTTGGCATGCACGAGCACCAGAACGCATTCACCGCCGGAGGCGACTGGTCCGTTCCAAGGCGCGCGGTCCTGCGTCGCGCCGGCATGGGGATGGGCTGGCTCGGCGCCCTGGCGATGCTCGCGGACCAGCCGCGGCCGGCCGGGGCGGCGCCGGTCCCGACGGCCCTCGACGTCCGTCCCCCGCACTTCGCGGCCCGGGCACGGGCGGTGATCCACATCTTCGCCAACGGCGGGCCGAGCCACCTCGACACCTTCGACCGGAAACCGGCCCTCGACACGCACGCGGGCCGGGAACTCCCCGCCAGCCTCAAGACCGAACGGCGCACCGGCGCGCTCCTCCCCAGCCCGTTCCGGTTCGCGCGTCACGGCCAGAGCGGCCTCGAGGTGAGCGAACTCTTTCCGCAGGTCGCCCGGCATGCCGACCGGCTGCTCGTGGTGCGGTCGATGCATGCGGACGTCCCGAACCATGAGCCCTCGCTGATGCTGATGAACTGCGGCGACGGCCGGCTGCCGCGGCCGAGCGTCGGCGCCTGGGTCACCTACGGTCTCGGCTCGGAGAACCAGAACCTCCCCGGCTTCGTCGCCATGTGCCCGGGCGGCTATCCGGTCAAGGCGACGGAAAACTGGCGCAGCGGCTTTCTCCCCGGGGCCTTCCAGGCGACGTACATCGACTCGAAGCAGGCCGCCGGCGCGGAGTTGATCGAGCACGTTCACCACCCGGTGCTCGATCCCGCGGTGCAGCGGCGCGGCTTCGACCTGACGCTCGCACTCGACCGGCGGCACGCCGCGGCCCGGGCCGGCGCCGAGGCCCTCGAGGCCCGGCTGAGAACGATGGAGCTCGCCTGGCGGATGCAGGCCGACGCGGCCGAGGCCTTTGACCTGTCGCGCGAGCCGGCCCACGTTCGGGCCCGGTACGGCGACACGCCGCATGGTCGTCAACTGCTCCTCGCCCGGCGGCTCGTCGAGCGCGGCGTCCGCTACGTGCAGGTCTGGCACGGCAACGGCCAGCCGTGGGACAGCCACGGCAACCTGGAGAAGAACCATCGCACACTCGCCGGGCAGGCCGACGGGCCGATCGGCGCGCTGCTCGACGACCTCGTCGGCCTCGGCCTGCTGGAGAGCACGCTCGTGCTCTGGGGGGGCGAGTTCGGCCGGACACCGGTCGCGGAGCTCAGCAACGACGTCGGCGGCGACGGCCGCGGCCGCGACCACAACCACCACGGCTTCAGCGTCTGGATGGCGGGGGGCGGCGTGAAGGGGGGCACGGCCTACGGCGCCACCGACGAGTTCGGCTTCAAGGCGGTCGAGAAGCCCGTGCACGTGCACGACCTGCACGCGACGATGCTCCATCTCCTCGGCCTCGACCACACCCGGCTGACGTTCCGGCACGCGGGGCGGGATTTCCGGCTCACGGACGTGCACGGCCGCGTCATCGAGGAGTTCATCGCCTGACGCCAAGCCGAGGAAGACAAGACCCGTCGCTGGCAGCTCCTCGCGCGATCGCCGGTCGCCGAGCGGCAGAGGGCGAGACGGCAGGTTCCCCGACGCCGCTACCGGCAACGACATCCGGCTGATCGACCGCTCACCGACCGGAACACACCTGCGACCAGACCTTCGAGCGGCTTATAATTTTGGCACGCCTCCCCGGAGCCCATCCATGCAGCTTGTTCCACGGATTCCTGCCCAGCGGGCGTTGATCGTCGGGGTGCGCGCGGGCCGATTCGTCCCCCTCGCCCTGCTGCTCACCGGGCTGTGGCCGGCCGTTCCGGTGGCGGCGCAGTCCCGCCGCCATGAGCAGGCCGCCGAGAGGATGCCCGTCGCGGGCGGAGCCGCGCGGGCCACCGATGCCTTCGCCGTGCCCGAGGGCTTCGTCGTCGAGCGGCTGTTCGTCGTCCCCAAGAACGAACTCGGCTCGTGGGTTTCGCTCACCACCGACGCGAAGGGGCGGCTGATCGCCAGCGACCAAGGAGACAAGGGGCTCGTGCGGATCACCCCGGCGCCGCTCGACGGCTCGCGGCCGACCGTCGTCGAGCGGATCCCCGCCGCCATCTCGGGAGCCCAGGGCCTCCTCTGGGCCTTCGACGCGCTGTACGTCGTCTGCAACGGAGGCCCGGGCAACGGGCTGTACCGTGTCACCGACTCCGACGATGACGACATGCTCGACAAGGTCGAGAAGCTCCACGGGCTCGGGGGCGGGGGGGAGCACGGCCCGCACAACATCGTGCTCTCGCCCGACGGCAAGCGGCTGTTCGTCATCTGCGGCAACTTCACGAAATTTCCCTTCCAGGTGAAGAATCTCACGGAGCCCCAGACCATGGGGGGCATCCGCACGTCGCAGCGGCGGGTGGAACTGCCGCCCGAGGCCGCGAGCCGTCTGCCCGCCAACTGGGACGAGGATCTTTTGATCCCGCGGATGTGGGACTCCAGCGGCCATGCCGTCGGAGTCCTGGCGCCCGGGGGCTACGTCGTCAGCACCGATCCGGCCGGCAGGGAGTGGGAGCTCTGGACCGCCGGTTACCGCAACCCCTACGACATGGCCTTCAACGCCGACGGCGAACTCTTCGTCTACGACGCGGACATGGAATGGGATATCGGATCCCCCTGGTACCGCCCCACGCGGGTGAACCACGCGACGAGCGGCAGCGAGCTCGGCTGGCGGAGCGGCACGGGCAAGTGGCCCGCCTGCTATCCCGACAGCCTGCCGGCGCTGGTGGACATCGGCCCCGGATCGCCGGTGGGCGTCGTCTTCGGCTACGGGACGCGGTTCCCGGCGAAGTACCAGAAGGCGCTCTACATCTGCGACTGGACCTTCGGCACGATCTACGCGATCCACCTCGAGCCCGATGGCTCGACCTACCGGGGCACGAAGCAGGAGTTCGTCGCCCGCGCCGGCCTGCCGCTCACGGACGTCACGGTCGGGCATGACGGCGCCCTGTACTTCATCGTCGGCGGCCGCGGCGCGCAGAGCGAGCTTTACCGGGTCAGCTATGCGGGGCCGGAGCCGACCACGCCGGTGGACGCCCGCACGCCCGACGCCGAGGCCCGGCGGATCCGCCGGTCGCTGGAGGCCTTCCACCGGCCCGCGGCCGACACGGCCGCCGCCGTGGAACTGGCGCTGCAGCAGCTCGGCAGCCCCGACCGGTTCGTGCGCTACGCCGCGCGGGTGGCGCTCGAGCACCAGCCGCTCGCCACGTGGCAGGCGCGGGCGCTCGCCGCGACAGAACCCCGGGCCCTGATCCAGGGGGCGATCGCGGCGGCCCGGCAGGCCGAGCCGACGGCCCAGCCGGAGGTGCTCGCGGCGCTCGATCGCGTCGATCCGGCAGCGGTCGACACGGCCGGCAAGATCGATCTCGTGCGGGCCTACCAGCTCGCGCTCGTGCGGCTCGGGCAGCCGTCCGACGAGGCTCGGGGGCGAATCGCCGCGCGGCTCGCGCCCGTGTTTCCATCCGGCTCGTTCGACCTCGACCGCGAGCTGTCGAGCCTGCTCGTCGCCGTGCGGGCGCCGGGAATCGTGACGAAGCTCGTCGGCCTGCTCGCCAAGCCCACGGACTCGGCGGCCGCGACGAACCTCGCGCAAAGCGAGGACGACCTGCAGCGGATGATCGAGCGGAACGCCGAGTACGGCGTGGCCGTGCGGGCCGCGCTCGAACGCCGGTCCGATCTGCTGCAGATGCACTACGCCTATGCCCTCCGCAGCCTGAACGACAAGGGGGCGTGGACGCTCGCCGACCGCCGGGGCTACCACGAGTGGTTCGGGCGGGCGCAGCAGTGGGCGGGCGGCAATAGCTTCCGGAAGTTCCTCACGAACATCGAAAACGAGAGCCTCGCGGGCCTCACTGAAAACGAGAAGCTCGCGCTCGAGACGCTCGGCGCCCGGAAGCGGTACGTGCCCCCGCCGCTGCCGACGCCGCAGGGGCCGGGCCGGGCCTGGACGAGCGAGGCCGTGATCGCGGCGGCGAAGGAGGGGCTCGATCCGGGCACGCGGGATTTCGCCGCCGGCAAGCGGGCCTTCGCGGCGGCGCGGTGCATCGTCTGCCACCGCTTCGGCGCCGACGGCGGGGCGACGGGGCCGGATCTCACGCAGGCGGCGGGCCGCTTCAAGATCGAGGATCTCGTGGACGCGATCGTCCATCCGAGCAGGGTCGTGAGCGACCAGTACAAGGGGAGCATCGTGCAGACGGACGACGGCCGCGTGATCACCGGGCGGATCGTGAGCGAGTCGCCCGACTCGATCATCGTGGTCACCGATCCCGAGGACGCGACCCGGTTCGTCGAGCTGCGGCGGTCGGCCATCGAGGAAATCCGGTCGGCGACCGAGTCGCTCATGCCCAAGGGACTGCTCGACCCGTTGAACGAGTCCGAGGTGCTCGATCTCCTGGCCTACACGCTGTCGCGCGACTCGGCGAAGGCCCCGTTCTACGGGAGCCAAAAGCCGAAGTAGGCCGCGGCGGGGCGGATGACCCGCCCGGTCGGCCCGGCATCAGGCCAGGCCGCGTCACTGCTGCTGCTCGCCGTCGCCCTCGGCCTCGTAGTTGACGGCGTGCACCACGGTGTGGACCGGGGCGTCGAGCGGCGCCAGGTCGGCGTGCCAGTCGAGCGACGGCAGCCGGTCGAGCGTCCTGGTCGCGACCCGGACCTCGATCCGCTCGGTGCCGGAGCCGAGGTAGATGCCCTTGTTGGGCGGCACGTCGCTGAAGTCGCGGCCCACCGCCGTCTTCACGAACCCGCCCCCGATCGGGCAGCCGTTGGTGGGATCGAAGCCCGTCCAGCCGATGTCGGGCAGCCAGACCTCGCACCAGGCATGGCTCTGCGACTCGCGGTTGGGACGGTGGATGTAGCCGCTGACGTACCGGGCCGGCACGCCCCATGACCGGAGGATCGCGATCATCAGGTGCGTGAAGTCCTGGCACACGCCCTTGCCGTGGGTGAGAATGTGGTCGATCGGCGACGAGGCGTCGGTCACGTCGCGGGCGTACTCGAACTGGCTGCGGATGTGCTCGGCGACCTGGCAGACCCAGATCCCGACCCGCGTCCGCGGCCGCGGCGCCACCGCGGCCCTGACCGGCTCCAGCAGCGGCGTCCGCCGCGCCGGCCCGCGCAGGGCGAGATAGTCGAGCGTCTGCAGTGGCAGTTCCCAGCCCAACGGCCCCGACTCGGGGAACTCGGCCTGGCTGGCGACCGGTCCGACCGCGGCGTCCTCCGTCTCGACGACGCTCGCCGCCAGGATCCGCACCCGCTGCGGCGGGGCGAGGAGGTTGAAGTGGTGGACCGCGTTGCCGAAGCCGTCGCGGTAGGTCGCCAGGGGGTGCATCAGGCCGGTCGAGATCCGAAACGAATGGCAGCGCTGGCCGCGGTCGCTGGCCGGCTCCATGCGGAGTTCGCAGAGCCACTCGCGGATCGGGTGCTCGTAGGAAAAGGTCGTCTCGTGCTGGATCTCGAGGATCATGGTTCCACCCTCCCGGCCGCCGGGCACCGGTCACTGAAGCGAGTATTGCTGCTGAAGGAGCTGCGCGATCCGGGCACAGCGGGCCTGGGCGTCGCCGAGGAAGGCGTGGAGCCGGTCCCCCTCCAGGGTCGCGGGGTCGAGGTAGGCGAGGTCGCCGTGCAGCCGGCCGACGACCCGGGAGACGTCGTCGTCGCAACGGTCGGCGGGGCGGCCGCTGATCGCCGCCAGCGAGTGCATGGCCCGCTGGAGGCAGAATCGCACCGAGTGCGGGAAGTCGGCGTTGGCGAGCAGGAATTCGATCACCCGCTCCGGTTCGACGCGGCTGATGTACAGCCGCTGGTAGGCCTCGTAGGCGGCGCAGTTCTTGAGCACGGCGCCCCACTGCAGGTTGCTGATCGGCAGATCGACCGTGCCCGACCGCTCGAGGAGGGCGAACTTGGCGTCGAGGATCCGCAGCGTCTTGTCGGCCCGCTCCAGGTAGCGGCCGAGCTGGATGAAGTGCCAGCCCTCGTCGTGGACGAGCGTCGCTTCGCTGGCGCCGGTGAACAAGAGCACGCCGGCGTGCAGTTCCTCGCAGAAGTCGTGGGGCGATTCGGCGACCCGGGCCTGCAGGGCGGGCTCGGTGAGCCGCCAGTGGAGCTTGTTGAGCTCGCGCCACATCTGCGGGCTGATCGTGCCGCGGACGCTGCGGGCGTTGTTCCGGGCCCGGTTCATGCAGGCCATCACGCTGCCGGGGTTGCCGGCATCGACGAGCAACCAGCGCTGCACGGCCGCCACCGGATGCTCGCCGGCGCCGACCGGCGGCGCGGGCTGCCGCAGCAGGGCCACCAGCGCGTTCCACTCCAGCTCGGCCGGGTTGGCGAGCACGCCGTGCAGGTCGAGGTCGAGCTGGGACGTGACGTTCACCGCCCGGGCGACGTGATCGGCCCGCTCCAGGTAGCGGCTCATCCAGAACAGGGCGTCGGCGACCCGGCTCAGCATGATGTCCCCCGCTGCCCGCGGTCCTCGGCCAGCACCCAGGTGTCCTTGCTGCCGCCCCCCTGGGAGCTGTTGACGACCAGGCTCCCCTTGGGGAGGGCGACGCGGGTCAGGCCGCCGGGCGTGACCACGGTCCGCTCGCCGCAGAGGATGAATGGCCGCAGGTCGACATGCCTGCCCTCCAGCCGGCCATCGACGAGCGTCGGATGGGTGGAGAGCTGGATCGTCGGCTGGGCGATGAAGTCGCGCGGGTCGGCCTGGATCAGCGCGCGGAACTCGTCCCGCTGGGCCTGCGTCGAAGCCGGGCCGATCAGCATGCCGTAGCCCCCCGACTCGTTGACCCGCTTGACGACGAGCGTGTCGAGGTTGGCGAGCACGTGGTCGCGCTCGGCGGGGATCTCGGGCCGGAACGTCTCGACGTTGTCGAGGAGCGGATCCTGGTCGAGGTAGTAGCGGATCATCGCCGGCACGAACGGATAGATTCCCTTGTCGTCGGCGATGCCGGTGCCGATGCTGTTGGCGAGGGCCACCGTGCCGGCCCGGTAGGCGTTCACAAGGCCCGGCACGCCGAGGGCGCTGTCGTGGCGGAACGTCAGCGGGTCGAGGAAGTCGTCGTCGATCCGCCGGTAGATCACGTCCACCTGCCGCGGGCCGCGGGTGGTCCGCATGAACACCCGGTTGTTGTCGATGAACAGGTCGCGGCCCTCGACCAGCTCGATGCCCATCCGCTGGGCGAGGAAGCTGTGCTCGAAGTAGGCCGAGTTGTACATGCCCGGGCTGAGGAGCACGGCGGTCGGCTGGTTGGACGTCGCCGGGGCGATGTACTGCAGGACGTCGAGCAGGGCGGCGGGGTAGTCGTCGTTGGGGAGGACGTCGTAGTCGTTGAACAGGGCGGGAAACACCCGCTTGAGCACCTTGCGGTTCTGGAGCATGTAGCTCACGCCGCTCGGCGTCCGGGCGTTGTCCTCGAGGACGAGGTAGCGGCCGGAGGCGTCGCGGATCAGGTCGGTGCCGCAGATGTGGACGTAGATCCGCCGGGGCACGTCCACGCCGACGAACTCGCGGCGGAAGAACGCCCCCTGGAGGACGAGCCACGGCGGCACGACGCCGTCCCGCAGGATCCGCTGGTCGTGGTACACGTCATGGAGGAACAGGTTGAGGGCCGTGACCCGCTGCACCAGCCCGGCCTCGATCCGCCGCCATTCGTCCGCGGGGATGATCCGCGGCACCGGATCCATCGGCCAGACCCGCTCGATCCCCTCCTCGGCCCGGTAGACCGTGAAGCCGACGCCATCCTGCCGCATCGACAGGTCGGTCATCGCCTTCCGCCGCCGCAGGTCCTCGCCGTCGAGCCCGCGCAGCCGGTCGTGGAGCGGCCGATAGTGGTCCCGCGGCACGCCCCCGGGGGCGATCATCTCGTCATAGGCCGCCCCCAGCTCGTAGCCAGTGAACGGCTCACCGTCAGCGCGGGCGGTGTCGAGGGTGGCGTCGGTGCTCGGCATTCGGTCGTGGTGCGTGCGCGCAGGCAAGGCAGCGGCTGCCTGCTTCCCGGGCAGCCGGCCGCCTCGTTCGTGTGTGTCGAAGGGATTTTGCGGGTAGGCTACCACGCCTGCGACCGCGGAAGACATGATGAGCAATCCGCGCGCCAAACCGGAGACCAGCGATGACATATTGCGTCGGCATCCGCACGCACGAGGGGCTCGTGCTCGCCTCCGATTCGCGGACGAACTCGGGGATCGACCAGGTCTGCGTCTGCCGCAAGATGCACAACTTCGCAGTGCCCGGGGAGCGGATGTTCACGATCCTCTCCAGCGGCAGCCTGTCGGTGACGCAGTCGGTGATGACCCGGCTGCAGCACGAGTTTCAGACCGGCGGCGGTCTGGCGGCGGCGGCCACGATGTACGAGGCCGCCCGCTGCGTCGGCGGGCACGTCCGCGAGGTGGCGGCGCTCGACCGGGAATACCTGGAGCGCGACAACGTCGCCTTCAGCGTCAACCTGATCATCGGCGGACAGATCCGCGGCGAGCCGCCGCAACTCTACATGATCTATGCCCAGGGCAACCCGATCCGGGCCACCCAGGCGTCGCCGTTCCTGCAGATCGGCGAGACCAAGTATGGCCGGCCGATCCTCGACCGCGGCGTCCGCTACGGCGCGACGACGCTCGACCAGGCGGTGAAGTACGCGCTGATCTCGCTCGATTCGACGATGCGGTCGAACGTCGCCGTCGGCCCGCCGATCGACCTGCTGGTCTACGGTACGGACGAGTTCGCCGTGCGCCGCTACCGCCGGCTGAACGCCGACGATCCGGATCTGGTGGACATTCGCGGCAGCTGGGAGCGGGAGCTGCGTCGTGCCATCGGCCAGTTGCCGACGCTCGGCTTCCCGGAGCCCGCCCGGGCGGACGAATTTTTCACGGCGGTCACTGTGGACGACTGACCGTGCCCGGCCACCGCTGCCGACGGCCCGGCGAATCCGGGCCGAATCCGGGCCCGTGGCTTGCGGGTGGCCGGACCGCGGTCCAGAATGGGGTTTCACGCCGCGGGCCGACCGCGATCCTGCGGCGATCGGAGAGGTGGCAGAGCGGTCGAATGCGCGTCTTTGCTAAAGACGTGTCCGGTCAAAAGCTGGACCGCGGGTTCGAATCCCGCCCTCTCCGCTGGTTGGTAATCGTCGAATCGAACGGGCCTTGTTTCCAAGGCTCTTTGAACAGCGAGTCATTTTTGACCTCCATGACTTTGCTGAAACTTTGCTGAACCATCACCAGCCCCGCGACCGCCGCGGGGCGACTTTGCTGAGACTTTGCTGATGCCCTGCCGTCCCCGGGCGGATTTGGCGGCACGCCCGGCGGCTTGGCGGCGCTCGGCCAGCTGCCGCATGGTCACCTGGGCCTCCTCGTCCGCGATGTGGACGTAAATTTTGAGCGCCTCCTCGTCGATGTGGCCGACCCAGCGGCGGAGCGTGAAGAAATTCACCCCGGCGAGGACGGCGATCGTGCAGAAGGAATGCCGGAACTTGTGGTTCGTGCCCTCGAGGCCGAGCTTCGCGAGCACGGTCTTGAGGTAGGCAAGGATATGGCGGTCGTTGGCCGGCAGGTCGGCCGTGGCGGCGGTGCCGTCCATCCGGTCGATCACCCATCGGCGGCGGCGCGGCAGGTCCCGGAGCATGGCGACGGCTCGGGGCGAGAGCGGCACGGCCCGCTGCTCGCCGTTCTTGGGCCGCCAGGGCCGGGCACCGGGCACAACCTCCTTTGGCCGGATGTGGGCGATGGGCGTCGGCCCATCCAGTGTCAGGTCGTCGTGCGTCAGGTGGACGACCTCGCCGATCCGCATGCCGGTCTCGGCCATCAGCAGGAACGCGGCCTTGTAGGGGGCCCTGGCGGTCTCCACGATCGCGTCGAGCTGCTCCTGCCGCCAATAGTCGCGGGGGCCTGGCTTCGGCTTCACGAGCTTTGTGCCGGCCACCGGGCTCATGGTGAGCATCCGTCGGGTGACAGCGAAGTTGAGCCACTGCCGGACGACCGTCAGCTCGGTGTATATCGTCTTGGCGGCCATGCCGTCGCGCCGCCGCCGGACGCCAAACTCATCGACTGTCTGCGTCGAGATCGCATGCATGAGCCGTACGCCGGCATCGCTGCAGTGAGCGGCGAATCGGGTGAGCACGTCGCGGTACTTGATCATGGTCTTGGCGGCTCGATCGTTGGATTCCTGCACGTCGAGATACGCCTGCACGGCGGCGGCGATGTCGAACGCGCCGGCTTGCCGCGGCACCGCCCCCGACAGTTCGGCCTCGAGCGCCCGGGCCTTCTGCCGCGCCACTTCGTGGTTGCGGGTCCGGAGGCTCTTGCGCTGCTGTTTCGGCCCTTCCTGCCAGTTGGCGTACCAGACGCGGCCGTTCATGAAGATCGAAACGCGTTCGCCGATCCGCTCATATCCGCCGCCGGCACGCTCGCCGTGTTGAGATTGGTTACGCGCCACGTCGCCGCTCCCC
Source organism: Pirellulales bacterium (assembly GCA_044360305.1). GTDB lineage: Bacteria > Planctomycetota > Planctomycetia > Pirellulales > UBA1268 > QWPN01. Next base: position 934 of record JBIKKQ010000077.1, on the reverse strand, counting down.
CTCGAAGAACCACCGGATGAGGCGGTCTCGATAGAAGCGGAGCACGCGCCCGTAGCGACGGCTGCAGCCGTTGAGCCGGCCAGTCGTGCGCCAGAAGCGCAGCGTGCCGATGGGCACCTGCAGCATGTCGGCTGCCTGTGCGATCGTCAGGATCGGCGGATACTTCTCGGCCCAGGGGCCGCTCGCAAAGTTGGTGAGCTCATCCGCCGTGAGCTTCACGCACCCAAGAGTCCTATTGACTGCCATGATCAACCTCCATGCTCGACCGTGATTCGCCGTCGCATCCGTCACGACTCGCTCCGAATCAACACTATTCATGGTCTGAAACTCCGTTTGTTGGAGGAATCCGCGGAGCGCCCGTGCAGCGCCCGTCCTCGGGACGGCGCCACGGTGCAGCTCTCGCCGAAGGGAAAGAAAAAGCCCGCCGCATGGGCGGCGGACTTACGTATTGGTGGCAACGCCCGCGCTCGCTATCGCTTTCGCCGCTTCGCAGTCTTGGCGGTTTTCGGCTGCGGGATTTTCTTCCACAGAAAACCCGTGCCGTCGCCGTCGCACTCGAACTTCATCAGCGACGTGTCGAGCCCGCGGTTGAGGTTGCTCATATCCCGTCGTCGCGTTTCGTCGCTCGACTTGCGGCCGTGCGGGTCGTCGATCCGCGGCGGCCATCCGGCCGCCTCGAAGGTCCGCAGGATCGTCACGATGTTGTGGGCCTGCTTGGGCCGTTTGACAACGCGCACGACCTTGCCTTGGAACCGAAGTTCCCGCGAGGCCTCATCCCAGTGCGGCACCGCTGCCGACCGCTGCTTGCCTATTGTTCCGGCCCGTGGTTTCGCGCCCAGGGCGTCGAGCAGCGACTCACGTCGCGAATCGTTGATGAGTCCGACGGCGTAGGCCACCTCGACGATGCACTGGTTGGGCGTCGGCGTGCCGCGAG
>JBIKKQ010000076.1:0-15597 GCA_044360305.1 Pirellulales bacterium | reverse complement strand
CAGGCGACCTCCGCCAACGTGCTCTCGAACGTGTCCACGAGCGCCGCCGCCGAAACGGAGTTCGTCGGCGCCCGACCGATGAACGGGGCCTCGGAGTTTCGCGTGGTGAACAGGAGGACATCGTCGTCGTCGCCGCCGACGAGACCGTTCACGGTCGAAAGCCCGGCGGCATCCGTGGCGTCGGTCGCCGGGCCCTCGATGATCTCCAGGTAGCCCTCGGCCGCCCCGGGACCGGGGGCGGGCACGGTGCGGGCCGTGATGCCGCCGAGATCGGTCCGCAGCCGCCAGGCCGCCGACCGCATCCGGCCGTCAAGGTCGAGTACCGCGCGGCTGCCGGAAATCGCCCCGCCGAAGACGGCGAACACCTGGGCGACGGCCGCCATCAGCAGCAGCGTCGCTGCCAGCGCCACCAGCATCTCGACGAGGGTCATCGCAGGCCGGCTCATTCGATGATCCTGCGCACCCGGACGCAGTCCCAGACGTTGTGGTCGCGCCCCTCCTCGAACCCGACGGGAATCGAACGGTCGATGATGAAGAAGGCGCGATGGTCGCGGACCGAGTCCGGATCCCCCGTCACCTGCTCGCGCAGTGTGACCCAGACCGCGAACAGGTTCGACCGCGGCGTGACCGTGTTGGCGAGCCGCGTCGCCGTGTACAGACCGTGGAGCGGATTGAGATTCACCGGCAGCACGCCCGCCACGTCGGCGTCGGCGACCGGGATCGTGGACGTGCCGGAGAGCGCCAGCATCGCGGCCAGGGTGCGGCTCGGCGTCGTCGCCAACCCGGCCGCCGAGCGGGTCACGACCGGGGCCGTCAGCGGACCGGCCACCACGGCGTTCCAGACGTCGTCGGCCGTCACGGTGTTGAGGTTCACCCGGCCGGGCTCGCGAAATGACGACAGCTGGTTGACCGGCGTCGTCGCCGGAAAGATGCCGGTCTCGGCCGGGAGTCCGGCCGTGCTGGTGACATGCAGCCCGGCGTACCGGGAGGGAACGTGCACGGCATCGAAGAGCAGGTCGAGCGACACCGGCGCCCCCACGCTCCCCTGGTTCGCCGGCGTCGGCCGGACGTAGTTCTGTAGGATGCCGATCGCGTCACCGCGCGGCACGAGCAGCAGTTCCGCGGCGCTGACGAACGGCCGGTTGGGCCACGGCATCCAGGCGATCGAGGTGCTGCCGGTGAAAGACGGGAAGGCGTGAGCGCCCGAGCTCGGAATGCTGCCCGTGGACTGCCAGCCGGTCCTCCAGAAGGCGGTCGTGCCGCTCGCCACGGACCGCCGCGTGCCTGCCAGGGTTTGTGCGGACAGGAGGCCGGTGTTGATCACCGCCAGGCTGCCGGAATCGACCGTCACGTACCTCAGGCTGGCCGTGGCGGTGTTCGTCATGTTCCAGGTGTCGGCGGTCGGCACCTGCGAGGGGTCGGAGAGCCGCTCGAGGTGGATGGTGCCGGATCGGACCGCAGTCGCGTCCGGCGTGCCCGGCACCCGCATGCCGGTCAGATACCGGCCGCTGCCCGAGAGCGTCACCGTGACGGTGCCGGTCCGCGACGTCAGCGTGCTGCCGCTGGCGAGGCAGAGGGTCGAATCGACCGCCAGCTTGGGCTTCGAGTCGCCGGCGGTCAGGCCCAGCGTGGCAAACTCGTCGGCCCCCGCCGTGCCGGTGTCGAGCCGCAGGTAGCGGGTCGATCCCCCGGCCACGATCCGCAGCCGCCAGATCGGATAGGCCGTGCCCGTCACGTCGTCGTAGCGGGCGTTCGTGCCGAGGGCGAGAATGCCGGCATGCGGCTTCTTGCCGAGGTCCACGACGTTGGTCGGCTTGCCGGAGTTGCCGTTGGAGAGCGTGTCGAACGCAGGATCGCAGGTCTCGGCCGAGATGCTCGTCGAGCCGCTGGCCCAGGCGCGGGCATTCCACGGCCGGTGCAGCGACACGAACAGCCCGCCGGAGGTCGCATTCTCCCAGGCGAGCGTCTCGGTGACGAGGATCTCGGGGCGTTCGACGCCCCAGACGACGGCCCGCTCCCCGCCGTCGTCCGTGGTCACGTTGCCATCGACGCTCCAGCCGTTCTGCGGGTTCGTGTCGTATTCGAAGGGCGTCATCCGGGTATCGGCGTCGCGGAACTCGACCACGTTGGCGGCCCACTGGGCGAGCGTGGCCCGATCGGCCGCCGAATCGAGGGCCACGAGCAGCGTGTACAGATCCTTGAAATACGCCTGCCGCTGGACGTAATACTCGGTGGCCGCGTCGTAGCCGGCGGTGGCCGGGGCGGCGGCGGCCAGCGGCCGGTTGAGGTCGAACCGTTCCCCGCGCGACACCTCGCCACCGATGATCCCCGCGAGCGGGCCGGTACCGTGCAGCGTGCCACTGGTCGCGGCCGCCAGCCAGGAGCGGATCCGGGCCGCGGCGCCGGTCGTGGAGTCGCCGCCGACGATCGCCGTGGTGTCCCAGGCGTCGGTCGTCACCTTGAGCCGGGCCTCCTCGGCGACCGACCCGAGCATGGCGACGAGCCGCGGCGGCAGCCGGTTGGCATCGACATCGTAGGGCCGCAGGACCGCCTCCAGTTCGGCGACGGTAAACGGGTTGTCCGGAGACGGCACGGCGGCGGTGACGGTGCCGTCGGTCCGCGGATCGTGGAGCTGGCCTCCGGCCCCGCGGCGCGTGTCGAGCCGGATCTCGTAGGGATCATCGCGGGTCTCGCGAAACAGGTCGCCGGTCGTGGACCATTCGGGCTTGGCGAAGGCGACGGTCGGGACGACGGCCGAACCGCTGGCGGCGACCGCGATGGTCCGCATCCGGCCGTGCAGGTCGGGGGGCGAGTTGAAGATGCCCCGCGGCAGCGGATAGCTGCCGGCGCCGTCGTCCCCCCAGTTGAAGGTCGCCTGCCCGGTCCACCACAGCGGCGGGATGCCGTAGTTCACCCCCTGCGGCTGCTGCGGTTGCGCCCGCCGGTCGTTCGTCCGGCTCGCCTCGTCGTCCGTCATGGCGATCCCAGGCCGGGCGAAGCGGAAGTCGGCATCCGCGAGGGCGACGTCGGAGGGCAACGGGCTGGAGGCGGGCCAGTAGGTCGGAGCCTTCTCGCCGTAACGCCCCTCCAACGCCTCCAGCCGGGGCGTGGACTGGCCGGCGGTGAATCGGCTGTTCGTGGGCCGCAGGCCGACCTGCCGCGCCGATTTCCCGCCGACGACAGTGAACAGCAGTGGGTTCTCGGCCAACCCCGAATTCAGCGTCGCCGTGGGAAACATCTTGCCGCCGTCGATTTCGGCTGGCCCGTAGCCGCTCCCCAGTGGGACCGAGCCGGTCGCCACGGCGGTGGTCCATTTGTCGAAGTTCGAGCCTGTGTAGATCGTGCGCGGCAGGCCGTCGTGGGCGTTGACGTTGAACCGGCCGTCGAGATCCACGATCAGGATCGAGGCCTGCAACTGCACCGTGTTGCCATGGGCATCAACCGTCGACGGCAGGCCGACGTCGAGAAACCTGCCGTCGAGGACACCGTCCCCGTCGTTGTCGGCGTCGAGCGTCGCACCGGCGGCGAGGTAGGAGGGCCGCGTGACCGTCGAGGAGACGATCGTCGCCCCGGGGCCGACCCGGGCCAGAAACGGGTTCGCGGCATCGAAGCCGTCCCACGACTCGTTGTCGGGTGGCTCGCCGGCGAACTCACGGCCGTTGATGATCACCCGGCAGGGGTCCGCCGACGGTGAAAAGGCCCGCAGGCCGCCCGCCACGTCGAACACGATCGAAAACGAATTCCCCGGCTGGTTGGTCGCGACGCCCGCCGCCGCCGCGCGCACGATGCGGTGCGTCGATATGGACCGTCCTGGTTCGGTGACGGTGAGCAGCCGGCCGGCGAGGTCCGTCGGCTGCACGGTGGCCCCCCCGAGGACGAGTTCGCCGGAGGCGACCGGCCCGGAAACGGTCACCGTTGACAGCGTTCCCGTGAGCGTCGCGGCCAGGCCGTAGCGGTCGGCCAAGAGCGACTCGAAGGTCACGGCCGGAGGACTTGAACCACTGGCGACGACCGGCGCCCCCCCGCCCCGCAGCACCTTGAGCAGCACCGCGTCGAGGAGCCGGGTGCGCGGAATCCGGGCCTCGTCGCCGCCGAACGTCAGCCGCGAATGGGCCCGCGCCGACTCTCGCGCCCGGGTTGCCGCCACGAGATAGGCGGCCCCGAGCATCAGAAACAGCGCCAGCATGCTCAGCACGACCAGCAGCAGCACGCCGCGGCGGGCCGGGCGGGAACTGCAGTCGGCGGCTCGAGGCGCGGCGGTCATTCGGTGTACGGTCCCGTCGTCTCGGGGGTGAAGGGCCGCTCGGCGAGGCCGACCGAATCGGGCAGGAACTGCACCGGAACCGTCCCGCTGCCGAGCGCATTGCCCGTCGCGAGCGTCAGGTACGCCGTGCTGCCCGAGGCGTCGAAGGCGGCCGCAGCGATTCGGTGAAACCGGCCGTTGCCGTAGAGGACGCTCCCCGGCCGCATGATCTCCCGTGGCACCCGGTCGCCGATCGAGCCGGAGATGCTGGCCCGATAGCCGACGACGGTGCCGGAGACGGCCGGCAGCGTCGAATCCCGGCCGTGGAACACGACGACCGACAGCGTTCCCGGGGCGTTCGCCGACCCGGTGCGGATGCAATACAGGCAGCTGACCCGGCCGCTGAACGACCGGGCACCGTCGGCAAAAGCATTGAGCGGCGGCCGGTCCTCGACGGCGGACCGGGTGACGACGACGTCATCGGTCGCGCGGGCAAACAGGCCCGCACTGCCCTGCGCCGCGGCGGTCGTGGCCGAGGCGGCGGCGAACACTCCGGTGGACTTCAGCTGCCCGAGGGTCGCCGTGCCGGCCGCGGCGAAATACACGCCCGCCTGGGTCACTTCGGGATCAACGATCACGGGCACCGTCGGCGTCGGCACGGCGGTCAGGCAATCGGTCCGCAAGAGCCCGAACGTGGCCGCGTCGGCCAGGGCGTTGGCCGCACACGCGCCGGCGTGATTCAGCACCACTGCCCGCTCTGCCTGCGATCGGGCCGCCGGCATCAAGGCCACAAGGCTGCTGAGCCCGACGGCGAGGATGCCGATCGAGATCAGCACCTCGAGCAGCGTGATCCCGGCGGGTGGCCGGACGCGCGGGGGCATGGCACCGTTCACCCTCCATCCGCCAGGAGCAGCCGACGGATCAAAGTCTGGGATTCGATCGGGTCGGTGACGAGTGTACCATCCTCGCGCCGGTTCATGCACTCGGCGGACTTCACCATGCCGGTCTCGGGATCGATGGCGATCCAGTAGGAATCGGCATACTGCCAATTGGCCCCGCTGGTGTCATCGGAGGGGTTGAACGTGGCCGGGGCCGTGGTCTTGCCGTCGGCCCTGATCGCTCGGCCGATCAACAGGAACAGCGGCCCGGTCACGGTCCGCCGCTGGGTCGCGGCCGGCGTCGTCTCGACGACCTGCCGCAGGCGTCCGGTGCCGTCGAACAGCACGCTGACCGTCGAGCCGGGCATGATGAACTGCTGGTACGTGCCGGCCACGGCACCCACCTGCGGCGGCCCGAAGCCCGACCAGTAGAAGTCGATGCAGCGGCCGTCGGCCAGCGTCAGCGGCGACCCGGCCGGCAGCGGCTTGCGCAGGATCTCGAACGTGTGGATGGCCGGCGCCGGGGCGGGCCACGGGGTGTTGTGCTGCGTCAGCCCCGCATCCTCCTTCGCGCCGAAGCCGTCGCTGCCGCGGAGGCGAAACACGACCTGCGTCGTCGAGGCCGACGTAATTTCGAACAGCGGCCCGCGACCGCCGAACCGGATCAGGTCGCCCGCGACCACGGCGGCCGAGCCGCTCAGCCCCAGCGACGTGCCGGTCACCGTCCGAGTTTCGGCCGCGGTGCCGGTGATCGTCACCGCGGCATCGACCGTGTCACCACGGTAGGCGACCGGTTGTTCGGCGAGTTGCACGTCGAGGGCCGCGAAGGAGGTCGATCCGCTGGCGGCGACAAGAAAGCCGGACCACTCGCGGCGGCCGAGGGCCCGGGCATGGGCCTTGCCCGCGAACGCCACGACCGTCCTCGTCGACTCCCGGCTGCGCCGCGACTCCACCGTGCCGATCACGTTGGGCAGTACGCTGACGGCGATGGTGCCCATGATCGCCACCACAACGAGCAGTTCGCTCATCGAGGCACCGTGTCGGCGACGACCAAGGCTGGTGAACGTGCCCATCGGCGTCACTTCGTGACCAGGTCATGGTTCGTGATGTTGTCCTTCGATCCTTCACTGCCGTCCACGACGCCGAATGTCGGCCGGGTGGTCACGAGCGACGCCAGACTGGCGGCCGACAGCCAGCCGCTGGACAGGGTGATGCCCACCGTCTCATCCGGCCCGGCGGAGAGGATCAGCGGCACGAGCGCGTAGCCGGCGGCGTCGACCCGCTGCGGATCGAACGGGTCGTGGGCATTGACCGCATCGGCCTTCTGCAGGAGCGAGCCGGCAAACGCCGGCGCCCAGCGGATGAAGCGGATCGGGTTCCCCCAGCCGTCGAGAAACTCCGGGGCCCCGTTGCCGTCGGTGTCGCCGATCTCGTCCGAACGAAACTGCTCCATCAGGTCCGGCTCGATACCGCCGCGGGACACGATCAGGTACAGGCATTCCGCACTCTCGATCGAGGCCGAGGCCGAGGCCGGACGCGAGGCCGCATAGCCGAGGACGGGCCCCGTCTGGAGGTGCGTCGGCAGCGTGCTCATGACGGCAACCGGGCTGGCGGCGACATCGGCCCAGCAGTCGGGCATCTCGTACACCATGAGACGCCGGATAGCCTCCAACCGGGCACTGTCGCCTCGCGGGTCGGTCGCCGACGGAGAGAATGGAACGCGACGGCGGAGGTAACTCTCGTGGTGGCCGACGACGATTTCGTGCAGCTTGCGGATCGTATTCCGGGTCTTGTCGGCTCGGACCCGCTGCCGCGTCGCCGCGAGCCCGGCCACCGACAGCGTCGTCAGCACGGCGATCACCGTGCCGACCACCATCAGCTCCACGAGCGTGAACCCACCCATTCCGGCGAGGGATCTCCTCGCAGGCTGCGGCCGACCGTCCTGCCTCCGGGGAGGGGTGTTCATGGCATACCTGCCCGCTTCCGGCGTCACTGGCCGACCGCCATTACGCGGGTGCTCTTCCAAAAGTTCGAAAGGTCGTCGTCGGTGCCGAATTTTTCATCCAGGCCGGCACACAGGATCTGGAACGTGTCGGGGTTGAAATAGGAACTGCCGGTCCGGATCACCGGACGATAGGTGCCCGACCCGAGCACCAGCGGGCTGGCCGTCTGCTGGGTGTACTGGGCCGCGTTGATGTAGATGTACGGGCTTTGTGGCTTGCCCGCGGGGGCGTAGGCGCCGGCGGCGATCCGCGTGTCGTCGAAGTCGAAGAGCCGCTTCCGGTCGGTGGCCGGAATCAGGGGGTTCGTCGGGCTGCCCGTGTAACCCAGGAGCCACGACGCCAGCGCGTTGGCCGGCGTGATGGCCGTGGCCGACTGAAACTGCCCCGTGCTGCCGGAGACGGTCGTGCAGCGGGGGAACAGCCGCTTGAGGTGCGTCTGGGCGGCGCTGGTGATCGGCGGCCCGGCCGCGGTCGGATTGGCGTCCGCACACGGCGGAAAACTGCCATATTCGTTGCGGTAGTTCATCAGGGCCATGTGGAGCGAGTCGATTTCCGTCTTGATGGCCGCATTGCGGGCTGCGGTGCGGGAATTGAGCAGGGCGGGGGTAATCAGGGCCGCGAGCGCGGCGATGATGGCGAGCACGACCATCAGTTCGACGAGGGTGAACCCGGACCGCTGATTCCCGGCTTCAAGCCCGGCGATGTTCCGCACGACGATGTGCACCAGACGTGCTCTCCGGGAGTGGGTCTCTGCTACCCTCCGACCCGCTGAGTCTATCGTCCGGAACCCGGCGGATCGCCCAGCCTCATGAGAAACTAACAGGCGGGAAATCCCGCGGCATTGGCCGAAAAAAGGCCCTTGCACCAAGCGTCCCGTCCGGGACGCCCAGGACCCTATTTCAGCTCCCGCAGGTCGGCGTCGCTGAGGGGGTATTTCGCCGTCCAGCCAAAGACATTGCCGGCACGCGAGTGCGATGCCGTGACGAGCTGCGCGTAGACGCCGGCATCGACGATGTTGCGGAGGAACTGGGTGCGGCCATCGCAGAATGCGACCATGGCACCGCCGTTGTGGGCAGACGAGGGCACGGTGTGTGGACGATTCGGGCCGTTGATCGGCAGATTGCCATTAGTGTTATTGGTGTCGAGGTTGAGACCGCCATAGACTAGGCCGAACACGGGCCTGGTGCGACCGGCAGCATCCGGTTGACCGGCCAGGACTGTCGAGATCGCCGGGATCCACGTAGAGCCGTTTGCGCTCAGGAAACTGCCGGAGACCGCCAGCCTCGCCGTCCCTGTCCAGACGGCTTGGGCGACGATCGTCGGCCCGCATTTCTCGGCCAGCAGCAACGTCCAGGCTGTCCCGTCGGCAACGTCGATGTCACTGAGCCGGATCCGATTCGTACCGACCGTGGTATCGTTCATCATCCCGGTCCAAACCTGCCCGACCGTGCCGAGGCCGACGTTGCCGGCGTACGACGTTTGTGCAGGGGTGGCGGCGATGTCCTGCGGAAAGGCGGTCGGACAGAGGAAACTGCCGATCTGCGCGGTCGCGACCGCGGGAACCCCGCCAGACTGAAAGGCGTCGTAGACAGGCGTCTGTTCGATGTACGGCAGCAGGGCGATCGGCCAGCAGACCGGTCCAAAGGTGCTGGAATCGGCGTTTCGCCACCCGGGCACGTACCCCAGCGAATCCTCGTACCTGGCGACGCCATTGGCGAGCATCTGCAGATTGCCTCGGCATATCCTCTGGCGAGCCATTTCCCGCACGCCCTGCACGGCGGGCACGAGCAGGGCCATCAGGATCGCCATGATCGCGATCACGACGAGCAGTTCGACGAGCGTGAAGCCGCCGCGTTGGCCGGCGACCGCCGGCGACGCCCCGACCTCCGACACGACTGCATTCTCCATGACTTTGTCCTCCCCGGGCCGCGAATGCTGAAACACGGCGGTCCGATCCGCGGCCGTCTCCATCATCACTGGTTCAGATCGGCCTCGCTGATCGGCGATTTGGGCGTCCAGCCGGCCGGGATCGATGCGGATGCCGCCACGTTCGACGATGTCACAAGAGAGGCGTAAACGCCCGGGTCGAGCGTGTCCTTGAGGAACCGGACCCGGCTGTCACAAAACGCGACGAAGGCGCCCCCCGCGTGGGACGACGTCGGGGTGTTGTGAATGCTCACCCTGCCGTTGATCACCCGGGTAACGCTTGCACCCAAACCGAACACGGGCCGGGTCCGGCCGCCGTCGGGCTGCAGGGAGAGGATGTCGCCCCCGGGCGGGGTGTTGATCCACGAAGCCTGGGCGATGGCCGAGCCACACTTTTCGGCCAACAATAGCGTCGAGCCACAGCCGTCGGCGTCAGCGATATCCTGCATGGTGAGGCGATTGGCCGCGATCTGCGTGTTGTTCATCACCCCGGTCCACTTCGATCCGTTCGCCCCGATGCCACAGTTGCCGGCATACGACGTCTGACAGCGCAGCGTGTCGATATCGGCCGGGTAGGCGGTGGGACAAAGAAAGGTCGAGATCTCCAGCGACACGAGCGCGGGATACCCCTGCTGCTGGTAGCTCTGATAGGCGAGGGTCCTGTCCATGTAGGCCAGCAGGGGGATCGGCCAGCAGACGACGTCACCACGGGGATCGGGATTCCGCCAGCCGACCACATAGCCGAGGGCCTGCACGTCGGCGGCCCGGTTGACCGCCTGGCCGAGCACGGTGAGGTTGTTGGCGCAGGCGGACCGGCGAACACTCTCACGGGCGGACTGCACTGCCGGCATGAGCAGGGCGAGCAGGACCGCGATGATCGCGATGACGACAAGCAGTTCGACGAGTGTGAAACCGCGACGCCGGCCCCTCGCCCGCCGATCCATACGTTCAGGTGTGCGGTGCATGGCCTCAACCTCCGTGATTGCCGTTGTTCCCACGATCATTCTATCCCCCGCCTATCTGGCAAGAAAGGTGTGCCGCAGCGTCGTCTGCCTGATCTGACCGCTCTCCGGCTCGTAGCACCGGATGCGGATTTCCAGCCCGCGCAGCCGGGCAGGGTACGGCGGGCTGGTCTCGGCCTCCGCCGGATCGTCCGGAACGCCGTCGTTGTTGTCGTCGGCGCCGTTGGTGCCCTCGTCAACGACGCCGTCGCCGTCCTCGTCCAAGCCATTGGATTCGTAGTGCGTACTCCAACTGTCGTAGGTCCGGGAGAGGCCGCCATCCAGAACCGTGGCCGTCGTCCCGCTCCGCACCCGGACGCCCCCCGACTGAAAGGCCGTCTGGCCGGCGGGCGGAAATGCCGCCCCCACGGAACCGGAGGCGCGGGGCGCGAACGACGGCATGAGGATGTCGTTGATTCCCGCTCGCCAGAGCAAACCGGCGGTGCTGGCTTCGGCGATCCGGTATGCATTGTAACAATAGGGTTGCAACGGCATGAGGGTCTCGCCCCCCCAGTTGAGATCGGCATAGCCGCCGGCCCGCCAGGACCCGGATGCGGCGATGAAACCCGGCCCGCCCCAATACGGATCGCCGGGCTGGTGCACGCGGCCCGTGAACGTGAGCAGCGTGGTGCCCGAGGCGGTCGCCGGCGCCGACAGGGTCAGGGTCGGGGGAATGGGCCACAGGCCGTCGAAAAAATTACTGGCCACGATCGTGCCCGAACCGAGCAGCGGCGAGGAATATGGGTTTCCCACGCTCTGTAGCTCGTTCCCAAAGACGTCGAGGTCCACCGCGAACATGGGTGACGTGTCGACCCCCGCGCGCGGAAAAAACCCCTGCACCTGGCTCGATCCTGCGGAGGCGACGACCCGGAACGACGCCCCCGATCCCGGCCGCGCGTCGGGATCGAACGCGCGGACGTCGAACGACAGCACGTTGGACAGGATGACATCCTCCCATTCGCGAGCACCGGAAAGCGTCGCTCCGGCAGGGACGAGTTGGAACGTGCGCGACAGGGTTCCGCTAACTACGGCACCGGCCGGCATCGAGCCCGACAGCGTGCCGGTGATGATCGTCGTGCTCCCGCTGGCACCCCAGGCGTGAGGAAACGCCGTCGTGCCCCCGCGCAGGAACCGGTTCTCGCGCTTCGTCAGGTCGCCGAGCGAGTTGGGCACGAAACGCCCCCCCTCCAGCCGAACCGAAAGATCGTTGAGATTGGCATCGAACGTCGCCGCCGAATTCGCGGACATGAACGGCGAACGGCCGACGTACGGCACGACCAGTTCCTGCCGCCGATAGAGCGTGAACAGCGTCACGTTGCCGAGCGGCTGCACCGACGACGGCCGGCAGAACCAGGCCACCTCCGCCACCGGCGACTCGATCGTGTCGTTGCCAAAGCGGCCGACGAACGGCTGCCCGTCGCTCCGCGTCGTGAACATCAGGACGTCGTCCACGTCGCCCACGAGCCCCCAGCCCCCGTAGCCGTTCTTGGCATGGGCGTCGCGGCACGGACCCTCGGTGTACTCGAAGTAGCCCGACTCCGCTTCGGGCTGCACGGGGGGCAGCAGATCGACCGTCACGCCGGACAGATCCTGCCGCAACCGCCAGGCTCCCGCCCGCATTCGCGCGGAGATGTCGGCCGCTGCCTGAGCCTGCTTCAGCGACCGCGTGAACACGCCGAACAGGCTGGCCACGGCCCCCATCACGACGAGCGAGAGCGTCATCGCCCAGAGCAGCTCCACCAGCGTGAAGCCGGTCCGGCAGCGGCCCGGCAGGCACTCAGTCGAGGTACCGCACGAGGCGGATCGTGTCGCGGACATTGAGGTCCTCACCCTGGGAGTAGCCGACCGGGATCGACCGGTCGATGATCGCGAACAGCCGGCGTGTGACCGGCGGAGGCGCCCCCGGCGACGAGTCGGTCGTCTCCACCGTGATCCACGCGGCGAACATGTTGGAGCGGATGGTGGCGCAGTTCGCCAGCCGATTGGCGGCGACCATGGCGAGGAACGGGTTCTTGGCCCGCGGATGCAGCGTCGTGCCCGACGACACGACGATGGTGGTCGGGACCGACTCGATCGCCGGCGGTCCATCCGCACCACCGGACAGCGCCAGTATCTGCCGCAGCGAGCGGGCCGGCGTCGGCGTGAACGTGCCGGTGGCCGTGAACGGATTGGCCTGGACGGCCCCCGTGGCGAGCACCGTCTGCGTGCCGCCAACGAGCAACTGCCAGAGCAGGCCGTCGGTCGCCGCCGCGGTTCCGGTCGGCAGCGTGTTGACGTTCATTCTTCCCGGCTCGCGCCACGTCGGAAACTGGCCGGCCCGCAACCGATCGAGGCCCAGGTTTTGCATCGCGACGGCGGTCGTGCCCGTCGTCGCGCTGACGGTGAGGGCGGTTCCAGCGAACCGCGATGGCACGATCGTGGCGTCGAGAATCAAGTGCCCGAGCGGTCCGTTCACAAGCGAGGTCGTGGGCATCGAGTAGTTGCGCAACAGGCCATTGGCATCATCCGCGGGCACGAGGGCCAGTTCGGCCGTGCTGACGAACGGCCGGTTGGGCCAGTGGAACCAGGGCACCGGATCGTTGGTGGGGGGAGTCCCAGCCACCATCCCGGCGCCCTGAAAATAGAGCTGGAAAAGCCACGGTGTTCCCGTTCTGCCCGAGGGTACTCCCTTGCTGGAGTCCTGAATCCAGTTGGCGATGTTCGCCGGCTGTTGCCAGAACGCCGCCAAAGCATGCCTGCCGGCGACGCTGTCGCGCGGTCCGGGCCGCCGGCGACGCCACGTGATGCCGGAGCCGGGAGTGGATCCCGAGGTGGAAAGTTCGACCGGGGCCGTGTCGATGACGATGTACGGGTTGTCGGGACCATTCGCGCGGGACGGGTCGGCCAGCCGTTCCAGCATCACCGTACCGCTGGTGGCAGGTGGCACGATCTCGAATCGGCCCCCTTGATTGACCAGCATAATCGACGGAGTGTTGACGATTTCCCGCACATCCGCACTCGCGACGACGACCGACGACAGGGAGGAGGCCGCGGACAGCGGATTGGTGCTCAACCCGTTCGCGTTGCCCAGGAGGGTCATCGATCGGCTGCGCGACTGGGTGCCGTCCACGAACCACTGCGTCTGGGTCGAACTGCCGGTCAGGGGCCGAAACGGCACAGCACGGTCGTCTGCGAATCGCAACTGCCATACCCCGAACGTCCCCGCCGTCCCCGTCGCAGAAAGTGTGCCCTGGAGATCCGTCCCGTTCCGCATCACCGGATCGATCCTCTCCCGCGCCCCTGTCCCGCTGCCGACGACGACACGCTCGGCGGCGAACGGCGCCCTCGTCAGGCCCACGTACAGGGCCGATGAGCCCGATGTCCCCCGCCATGCCGCCGTGTCCACGATCACCAGATCCGGACGCTCCACCCCCCACACCGTTCCCGTCGTGGTGCCCGAGACGTCCCAGCCGTCGTCGACATTGGCGTCGTACACGAACCGGGTCATCGTCGAATCCTCGTCGCGAAAATCCAGGACATTCACCGCCCACTGGGCGGCCCGGCGGGCATCCGACTCCCCGAGCGCCCGCACGAGCGTATACAGGCTCTTGCAGTACTCCGGCTGCTGGGCCAGCGCGTCGGCCGTTGATCCGGAGAGCACCGGCCGGTTGATGTTGAACCGCAGACCGGCCGCGACGTCGGGCGACCAGGCATTGGCATCCGTCCATGGGTAGGTCGGCGGATGGCTCGCGAGCCGATTCTCGACGAGACCGGCTGCGGTCCCCGTCAGGCCCGGGGTGTCCCAACTATCCGTCGTGATCAGCATCCGCTGGGCCTGGGCGTTCGTGCCCAGGGCGGCCGCCAACCGCTGTGCGAGCATCGGTGCGTCGGGATCGTTCGCCCGCAACACCCGCTCCAGTTCGCCAACGTTGTAGGGCAGATCGTCGTTGACCCCGGCCGGCGACGACGTCCGCACGTTGCTCCCGAGCCGGGGCGCCCCCGCATCGAGACGGACTTCGTACGGATCGTCGCTCTCGTCGTTCGTGGCGGCAGGAACGAACCAGGTCAGTCGCGGCGTCAGTGTGTTGGCCGTGCCCGAGATCGTCGCCGTCATGTACATCCGCATGTGCCCCTTCAGGTCGGCGACGGCGTTCGCGCCGGCGACCGTGGCCGCATATCTGCCCCCGGTCGTGGACTGGAGCAGGCCCGGGTCGTCTCCGGCGGCCCCGGGCACGCCGTTGGGTCCGTAGCGGCCAGAAAACGCCCCGACCCCCGGCGGCGGCCGCCGCTGCGTCGTGGTTGCGGAACCGGGGCTCGAGCTTCCGCCGGCCAGCATGGACCACCACATGCCGGTCGGAGCGGCCCCGGACGAAGTGAACGCGGACAGGCCGGAGGCCGACGGGAGCGTGGCCGGAAAAAGCAGCGAGGCGTCGATGTCGGCCGGGCCGTAACCCATTCCCAACGGCGTGTCAGGCGAGTTGGCATAGGACCCCGGGGCCGGCGCCGCCATGCCGGCAGCGTTGACGTTCAGCCGGCCGTCGAGATCGAGCACGAGGTACGAGACCCGGTTGGTGATCCGACCGCCGTGCGGCGAGGGCCGCGGTGCGAGGAACCCCGCCGTGCCGTCGATCCAGACGCCGTCCGCCACGCCGTCGTTGTCGTTGTCGCATTCCAGCGGCAGCGCCGCCGGAGTCGTGCTCGTGAGCACGGTCTGGTACGTCGCCTGGCGCACGTTCGTGACGGCGCCCGAGGCGAGTTCGACGCGGGCCAGCCAGGGATCGCTGAGCAGGGTGCCGCTGACGGCCGAGCCGGTCGTGAACCCGTCCCACGGCTCGTTGGCGGGGAACGTGCCGGCGAAGTCCCGGCCGTTGATCCGCGCCTCACAGCTCCCGCTCGGCAGCATGAGCCCGGGCCGGAAGGGCACGTTGGACAGTTGAACGGTGCAGGGCGCGGAGCCGCTTGCCGCGAGGATCCTGAAGCTGGCGACGCTCCCCGCGCCAGGTCCAGGCACGAGGGTCAGCACACGACCGTTGAGCCTGGCGGCCGCCGAGACGCCCGCCGGCAGGCCAGGAAGAGTCGCCGTGAGAATCGGGCTCGTCCCGCCGCCGGCCAGGCCGCTGACCGTCCCCGTCACCGCGCCGCTGCCGTAGCGGTCGGCGAGGATCGACTCGCTGATCTGCGGCGGCAGCGTGTTCCGCGATCCGCGCAGCAGCACCATCAGCGCCTCGTCGAGCGCGGCCCGGTCCGTGTAGGCCTCGAGGGCGTCGGTCCGCGCGCCGAAACTTCGGGCCGCCGTCCGCGACCGCGTGGCCTTCACGAGCAGCGCCACGCCGAGCATCAGAAACAGCGTCAGCGCGATGAGCACCAGCAGGAGCAGCACGCCCTCACGGCGGGGATCGCGATGGCACTTTCCAGGGGCGCTCATGTGTCCGTCCCTCATTGCAAGGTCACCGCGTGATGCTCGACCCGCACCACGTTCTCGAACCCGATCACCCGGATTGAACTGCCGGCTGCGACGTCCGGCACCGCGTCCGCGGCCAGGATCGTGCCGCCGTCCCACGAGGCCC
>JBIKKQ010000240.1:0-4458 GCA_044360305.1 Pirellulales bacterium | reverse complement strand
GGAAGGCGACGGCCGGCAGCACGATGCCGAGGTCGCCGGCGAGCTGGCCGCGCAGCGCCGTCGCCCGGGACGGCAGCGGCCCCGACGGCGCGGCGATCAACGGCACCAGCCCGGCGCCGACCTCGACCACGATCCGTTCGTCGGCGAACAGGGCCGCCAGCGGCGCGCCGTTCCCGGCGGCCGGCGCCGCGCCCACCGCGGTCCCCGCAGCCGTGGCCCGTCCACCCCGTCGGCCGGAGACGATCGCCCCCACGAAGGCCAACGTCGCCATCGCGGCCAGCGGCAGGAATGGCAGGTCGGTCATCGACAGCAGGGCGAGAAACACGCCGGTAACCGCGAGCACCTGCGGCCGGGCGGTGAACTGCCGGGTGAACTCCCGCGGCAGGTCCACCGCCTGGCTCGACCGCGAGATGAGCAATCCGGTGGCCACCGAGACGAGGAGCGAGGGGACCGCGCTCGACAGCCCGTCGCCGATCGTCAGCCGGGAATAGATGTCGATGGCCCGGCCCAGCGGCATGCCCTTCTCGAGCACGCCGATCGCCAGGCCGCCGACGATGTTCACGAACGTGATGATCACGCTGGCCACGGCCTCGCCGGCCACGAACCGGCTGGCGCCGTCCATGCTGGCGAAGAAGTCGGCCTGCCGCTGGAGCTCGAGCCGCATGCCCCGGGCCTCCTCCCGGCTGAGCGTGCCCTGCTGAACCTCGGTGTCGATCGCCATCTGCCGCCCCGGCAGCCCGTCGAGCGCGAACCGGGCGGCGACCTCGCTGGTGCGGGTCGAGCCGGCGGTGATCACCACGAACTGCACGACCGCGATGATCGCGAAGATCACCGCCCCGACGACGATGTTGTTGGCGGCGACGAACTCCCCGAAGGCCTCGACCACCCGGCCGGCGGCCGCCGTGCCGTCGATCGCCGCCCGCGAGAGGATCAGCCGCGTGGTGGCGATGTTGAGAACGAGCCGGACCAGCGTCGCGCCGAGGAGGAACGTGGGGAAGATGCTCAGTTCCTGCGGCGTCCGCGCGGCCAGGGCGCCGAGCAGGGCGAGCACCGAGACGGTCAGGTTCGCCGCCAGCAGCGTGTCCACCAGCGGCGCCGGCACCGGTGCCAGCACCACCAGCACGGCCAGCAGCATGGCCACCGGGATGGCGAGGTCGACGAGCGTGGCGGCGACGGGACGGCGCAGGGCCGCGCCCGCCGGGAGTGTCTGGGACATTGGTCGTTCCTCGCAGGCGGGGCGATCGGTCGATGCCCTCGACTGCGTGGCGGGGACGGTAGCGGAGCCCGCAACGCCGGTCCAGATCGCTCCCCGCGGCGAAAAAAACTACACTCTCCTGCCGGGCGATCGTGATTTTCTCCCTTGCGTCGTCCTCCTCCACTCCTCGCGGCACACCGGCCATGAAGTTTTCACGACGCGGCATCGCCTTCGACTATCCCGATGGCTGGGAACTGGAGGTCGAGAACACGACCGCCGACCGGATCGCGGTCACCGTGTACTCCCCCGAGGGGGGCTTCTGGGCGGTCAGCGACCAGGGGCCGGACTGCGTCGCGGCCGAGGTCGCCGCCGCGGTGGCGGCGCAGATGCGGCAGGAGTATCCGAACCTCGACGACGAGCCGGCGTCCACGACGGCGGCCGGCGTCACGCTGCCGGGGCACGACATCAACTTCTACTGCCTCGACCTGACGAACACGGCGCAGATCCGCACCCTGCGTCTGCCGGCGACGACCTACCTGCTGTTCTGCCAGGCGGAGGATCGCGAGTGGGAGCGGGTCGCCCCGGTGTTCGCCGCGATGACGGCGAGTTTCGTGGCCGCCGCGGCCAGCGCCGGCCCCCGCGAAACGCCCTGACCTGCTACCATTTCCCGGGCTGGGACGGCCGCGGCATGGGCGGCGGCCGGTTGTTCCCGCCTGCCGCTCCGGCGGCCACCGTCCCTCCCCCGCAGGCTGCCTCGTGCTTCCGCTCGCCGACATCGCCACCGGTGCGACGATCCAGACGATCCACTGGCTGGCGTTCGCCGTCTTCGTCACGGTCATGCTGGTGCTCGACCTGACGGTGTTCCACAAGAAGTCCCACGAGCCGACGCTGCGCGAGAGCGCGTTCTGGACGATCTTCTGGTCGGCCCTGGCCCTGAGCTTCAACCTCCTCGTCTGGCGCTGGCTGGGCAGCAAGCCGGCGATCGAGTTCCTCACCGGCTACCTCGTCGAATGGTCGTTGTCGATGGACAACGTGTTCGTGTTCGCCGTGGTGTTCGCCTACTTCGGCGTGCCGCTCAAGTACCAGTACCGGGTCCTGTTCTGGGGCATCCTCGGCGCCGTCGTCATGCGGCTGACCTTTGTGCTCCTCGGCGCCGAGCTCGTCGAGCGTTACAAGTGGGTGATGTGGCTGTTCGGCGGGTTCCTCGTCTACACGGGGATCAAGCTCGCCTTCGGCGGCGGCGACCACGAGGCGGGAGACAACGGGATCATCCGCTTCTTCCGGCGGTTCATCCCCGTCTCCAAGGAGCCCGCCGGCGACCGGTTCTTCGTCCGCGAGAACGGCCGCTGGCTCGCCACACCGCTGTTTCTCGTGCTCCTCGTCGTCGAGAGCACCGACGTGCTGTTCGCCGTCGACAGCGTGCCTGCGATTCTCGGCGTGGTCTCCCCCGGCACGCATTACATGCGGTTCATCGCCTTCACGTCGAACGTGTTCGCGATCCTCGGCCTGCGGGCGCTGTATTTCCTGCTCGCCGGGGTGATGGACCTGTTCCGGTTCCTGAACTACGGCCTCTCGGCCGTGCTCGTGTTCGTGGGCTGCAAGATGATCGCCGAGGCGGCCCGCCACAACGAGTGGCTGGCGGCGCAGGGGGGCTGGGACGCGCATGCCAAGGGACACCTCGTCCATCCGGGCGTGTCCCTGGCCGTCATCGTCGGCCTGATCGGCACGAGCGTGGCGGCGTCGCTCGCCTTCCCGGAGCGAAAGGGGGCCGCGGACATCGCCCACGGGCCGGACCGCCATACGCCGGGCGGACCGGCCTGACGCGGGGGGGCGAACCGCCGATGCGGATCGTCGTCCACGAGTGGTGCTGCTCGGGCGGCCTCGCCGGACCGGAGGCGACGGTTGTCGGCCCGGCCGCCGACGCGATCCTCCCCGAGGCTCTCGGAATGTTCCGAGCCTTGCTCGTCGATGCCCGCCGGTGCCCCGGCCTCGACGTCGTCGCGCTGGTGGACGAGACGCGTCCGCTCGAGCTCCCGGCGGGCATCGACCGCCGCCCGGTGCCGCCGGGGGCCGAGATCGAGACCCTGGCCGACGCCGCGGCCGGCGCGGATGCCGTGGTCGTCGTGGCCCCGGAAACCGCCGGCATCCTTGGCCGCCGCGTGGCCGCCGTGCGCGCGGCCGGCGGCAGGCCGCTGGCCTGCGACCCGGCCTTCATCGCCGTGGCCGCCGACAAGCAGGCGACGGCCCTGGCACTCGCGGCGGCGGGCGTCCCCGTGCCGGCCGGACGCCGGCTCGAACCGCACGCCGAGTGGCCCGCGGATTTCATCCGTCCCGCGATCTGCAAGCGGCTCGATGGCGTCGGCGGCGACGGCCTCCGGATCGTGGACCGCGCCGGTCCGACACCCCCCGTCTTCGGCCGACCGAGCCGGATCGAGGCCTTCGCGGCCGGACTCCCGGTCGGCGTCGCGCTGATCTGTGCGGCCGGCGAAGCCCGGATCGTGGCGGTGCTCGAGCAGGTCTTCGCGCCGGGGGAGCCGGGCTCGTACCGCGGGGGGCGTTCCCTCGCCGATGGCCGGGCCCGCGAACGGGCGGCCGACCTCGCCCGCCGCGCGGTCGGTGCCGTGTCGCGGGCCGCGGCCGCCGCGGCCGGCGGCTGGGTGGGCGTCGACATGATCCTCGGCGACCGCGAAGATGGCATGGCCGACCGGGTGCTGGAGGTCAATCCGCGGCTGACGACGGCGTTCGTCGGCCTCGCCCCCCGCGCGCCGGCCAGCCTCGTCGGCGCCATGCTCGCCCCCGCTTCCCGCCACTGCCACGACCAGGCGTCGATGGGCCTCGACGTTTCCGCTCTCGACTTCCGGATCGACGCCGATGCCTGATCAACCGGCGTTTGACCGACCGGCGTTCGCACGCGATCTCGTCGCCCTCGACGTCGGCGGCGCCAACCTCAAGGCGGCCGACGGTCGGGGCTGGACGCACGCCGAGCCGTTCGCGCTGTGGCGCGAGTGGCGCGATCTCGACTCCCGGCTCGCCGACATCGTCCGCGCGAGCGGCGGCCGGCGCGTCGTCGCCACCATGACCGGCGAGATCGCCGACTGTTATCCGTCGCGGGCCGCCGGCGTGGCGGCGATCGTGGCGGCCGTCGGCAGGGCCGCCGCCGCGGCCGGGGCCGATGCCGGACCGGAGATCTACCTCGTGGACGGTCGGCTCGTGCCGCCGGCGGAGGCCGTCGCGCGGCCGTTGGCGGCGGCCGCCTCCAACTG
>JBIKKQ010000239.1:0-4460 GCA_044360305.1 Pirellulales bacterium | reverse complement strand
GGCGGTGGTTCGCCGCCGGCCGCTCGGCCGCCCAGCGGGGAACCTCGCCCATGACCACGTTGCATCGCATGCTCGGCCTGACCGCAGTGGCCGCCCTGATCGGCACGTCGAGTGGCTGCTCGATCATCGACCGGCTTTTTCTCCTCAACACGGACGGCCCCTACTCGCACCACGCCCAGCATGTCGGCGGCCGGCACGGCGGCGTCCCCGCCGGGGATTGCGAGGATGGCAGTTGCCAGCCCGGCGGCTGCCGGGAGTGCGAGGGGGGCGCCTGTCGCCTGCCTGCCGGGGGCCGCTACGGTGGCCTCGCCAAGCACCACCTCTCGCCCGAGGAGAAGGCGGCCCTCGCCGCCTCCGATCACGGGGCGATCGGTCCGCCGGGTCCGCCCACCGGTGCGGTGGCCTACCCCTACTACACGACCCGCGGCCCGCGCGACTTCCTCGCCAAGTGCCCGCCGTCGATCGGGCCGCAGTAGGCCGACCGTCGCGCGGCGCGTGGTGGCGTCGGAGCGGCCGCGGTAACCTTGCCCGACGACCTGCCGGGAGGGCCCGGCCGCAGCACACCGAGGAGCCGCAGGCATGGCAGCAGGGACCGGAGGGCAGGGGGCGGGTATGACCGCCGCGGGCAGGCTCTCGCTCACGGGCTGGCTCGTGTGTGCGATCGCGGCCATCGGGTTCGCGTTCGATATCTACGAACTCCTGATGCTGCCGCTGGTGATCAAGCCGGCGATCCGCGACCTGAGCCGGCCGCTCGTCGATGCCCTCGTGCAGGGGGGCATGTCGCCGGCCGACGCCGCCGCCCTGTGGAGCCCGGGCGGAAAGAGCTACGTCGGCTGGGCGCGGACCCTGTTCTTCGTGCCCGCGATCGCCGGGGGCGTGTTCGGTCTGCTCGGCGGGTATCTCACCGACCTGCTGGGCCGGCGCCGGGTGCTGACGTTCAGCATCCTGCTCTACGCCTTCGCGGCGCTGGCGGCCGGGTTTGCCACCTCGCTGCCGCAGTTGCTGTTCTTCCGCTGCCTGGTGTTCATCGGCGTGTGCGTGGAGTTCGTGGCGGCGGTCGCCTGGCTCGCCGAACTGTTTCCCGATCGCGGGCAGCGCGAGCGGGTGCTCGGCTGGACGCAGGCGTTTTCGTCGCTCGGGGGCCTGCTCGTCGGGACGGCCAACATGTTGGCGGCCCGGTTCGCCGACCTGCTCCCGGCGATCCAGGGCGGGCACGACGCCTGGCGGTACACGCTCGTCTCGGGCGTGATTCCCGCCCTGCCGTTGATCCTCATCCGTCCGTTCCTGCCGGAGAGCCCGGTGTGGGCCGAGAAGAAGCGGGCCGGCACGCTCCGGCGGCCGAGCCTCCGCGCCCTCTTCAGTCCCGAACTGGTCCGCACGACGGTCGTGACCACGCTGGTGTTCGCCGCGAGTTACGGCATCGCCTTCGGCGCGATCCAGCAGCTGCCGCAGATTCTCGGCGGCCCCAAGGGGCATGCGGCGATCCTCGCCGAGGCGCAGGGGGCAAAGGACCGGGCGGTCGCGGCGCACGGCGAGGCGGTGCGGCAGGCCAAGGAGGCGGGACGCCCCGAGCCGAAGCAGCCGAACGTCAAGGCGATCGCCGGCAATGCGTCCGACGAGGCCGTCGCGCAGGTGACCATCTTCCAGGAGGTCGGCGGCCTCGTCGGTCGCGTGCTGCTGGCGTTCGCCGCCGTGCGGATCGCGAGCCGGCGCACGTTGCTGCGAATCTTCCAGTGGCCGGCGCTGGTGGTCGTGCCCGCGCTCTTCTGGTGGATCTCGACGCAGCTCGGCGATGCGGCGTCGCTGCCGTGGATCAAGGCCGGCATCTTCGTGGCCGGCCTGCTCACGGTCGCCCAGTTCAGCTTCTGGGGCAACTACATCCCGCTCGTGTTTCCGACCCACCTCCGCGGCACGGGGGAGAGCTTCGCCGCCAACATCGGCGGCCGGGTGCTGGGGACGGCCGCCGCCTGGCTGACGCTGACGCTCTCCGCGGCGACGCCCCCCGACCCGGTGCGGATCGCCCTGATGGGGGCGGCCGTGGCGGGCAGCTATGCGCTGCTCGGTGCCATCCTCACGCACTGGCTGCCCGAGCCGGACGCGACGCTCGAACACTGACCGGCGTCAGTCCGGCGTCGTCCGCGGGGCCCGGGGCGCGTCGTCGGGGAGCGTGGGGACGGTCCAGATCACGTACAGGCCGATCATCACGGCGGCCAGGAAGACGTACCGCAGCCACCACGGCATGCCGCTGAGCAGCAGGCTCAGGCCGACGACCGCGAGCACCATGACCACGGCCCGGTGCTTGAGGCCGCGGCGGATGCCGCGGTAGTGCTGCCAGTCGTCGAGGCTGGGGCCGAACATCCGCGAGCGGTGCAGCCAGGCATGGATCCGGGGCGAGCCGCGGTAGAAGCACCAGCTCGCCAGGAGCAAAAACGGCGTGGAGGGCAGCACGGGCAGCACCGCGCCGATGACTGCCAGGCCGACGCAGGCCCAGCCCCCCGCCACGTAGAGAAAACTGGCGACTGGCGAGGAGGTGGGGCGCAGGTCCATCGCTCGGGATCTCGGGCCGGCGGCAGGAGTCGATGCGGGGGATTCTATCACGTCGGCCTTTGCCGTATGATCCCGACCACCGCGTCAGACCGCGGAACCATCCCCCTCCCCCTCGTGCCGGAGACGACCCGATGCCTCTCGTTCCCATGCGCATCCTCCTCGATCACGCCGCGGAGCACGGCTACGGCCTCGCCGCCTTCAACGTCAACAACATGGAGCAGATCCAGGCGATCATGGAGGCCGCCCGGGAGACCGAGTCGCCCGTCATCGTCCAGGCCTCGCGCGGCGCCCGCAGCTACAGCCAGGACAACTACCTCCGGCACCTGATGCTCGCCGCCGCGGAGCTCTACCCGCAGATCCCGATCGCCATGCATCAGGACCATGGCAACTCGCCGGCCACCTGCCAAAGCGCGATCGATCACGGCTTCACCAGCGTGATGATGGACGGGTCGCTGAAGGAGGACGGCAAGTCGCCTGCCGACTTCGACTACAACGTGAAGGTCACGCGGGACGTGGTCACCCTCGCCCACCGCCAGGGCGTATCGGTGGAGGGGGAACTCGGCTGCCTCGGCTCGCTGGAGAGCGGCCACGGCGAGGCCGAGGACGGCCACGGGGCCGAGGGGCAGTTGTCACACGACCAGCTGCTCACCGACCCGGACGAGGCGGCCCGGTTCGTGGCGGCCACCGGCGTCGATGCCCTGGCCGTGGCGATCGGCACCAGCCACGGTGCCTACAAGTTCACCCGCAAGCCGGACGGCGAGGTGCTGGCGATGAAGCGGATCGAGGAGATCCATGCCAAGCTGCCGAACTGCCACCTCGTGATGCACGGCTCCTCGAGCGTGCCGCAGGAGTTGCAGGACATCATCAACAAGTACGGCGGCCGGATGCCGCAGACCTGGGGCGTGCCGGTCGAGGAGATCCAGCGTGGCATCAAGCACGGCGTCCGCAAGATCAACGTCGACACCGACTGTCGGATGGCGATCACCGGGGCGGTGCGCAAGGTGCTCGCCGAGGCCCCGGAGAAGTTCGACCCGCGCGACTTTCTGAAGCCGTCGCGCGAGGCGATGAAGAAGGTGTGTGCGGAACGGATGGTGCAGTTCGGCCAGGCGGGCAACGCCCGCAAGGTGCCGACGGTGACGCTCGCGGAGATGGCCCAGCGGTACGCCCGAGCCTGACCGGCCTGGGGCGGCGTGCCGCGGTCGGGCTTCGCCCGTGCCGCCGGTCCCTGGTCCATCGGCGGGGAAACAGCCGTTGCAGGGCCCGTCCGGGGGGCCTATAGTCCCGCCCCCGCGCGGCCGCGCGGCCAGGGGCCTGCCTGTCCATGGACGAGATCCGCGACATGACCGACGCCGACGTGCTGGCGCACGGCCGGGAGATTCTCCGGGCCGAGTCCGAGGCCGTGCTCCAGGCGGCCGCCGGACTCGACGCCGGCTTCGTCCGGGCGGTGCGGCTCGTCGAAGCCTGCACCGGCAGCGTCGTCGTCACCGGCATCGGCAAGGCGGGGATCGTGGCCCGCAAGGTGTCGGCCACGCTCGCCTCCACCGGCACGCCGAGCCACTTCCTCCATCCGGCCGAGGCCGTGCATGGCGATCTCGGCATGCTGCGCGGCGATGACCTCGTGCTCGCGCTGTCGCAGTCGGGGGAGTCGGAGGAGATCGTCCGGCTGCTGCCGCACGTGAGCGCCCGCGGCATCGACCTCGTGGCGATCACCGGCCGTCCGGGGAGCACGCTCGGTCGCGCGGCCCGTGTCGTGGTCGCGACCGGCGCCGTCCGCGAGGCCTGTCTACTCGGGCTCGCCCCGAGCACGAGCACGGCGCTGATGCTGGCCGTCGGCGACGCCCTGGCACTGGTCACCAGCCGCCTGCGCCGGTTCACGCCGGCGGACTTCGCCGCCCGGCATCCGGGCGGGAGCC
>JBIKKQ010000007.1:0-49307 GCA_044360305.1 Pirellulales bacterium | reverse complement strand
TGGGCAGGCCCGCAGCATCCTGTTGCCGGGAGCGGGCCGATGCTACACTTCCGAAGTCTGCGTTCGCTCCCGTAGCTCAATTGGATAGAGCGTCAGCCTCCGGAGCTGAAGGTTACAGGTTCGATCCCTGTCGGGAGTATTTGTTGTTCGCCTCCACACCGTTGCCGCCCGCCCGGCGGCGGCGGGGGCACGCCGCCGACGGGATCTCACGCCCAATAGAGGGGTATCGTCGCAGTAATCTTCGGCGGCTGCGTCGCCCAACTTGAGGCCAATCGGCTGCGGGCGCGGAGGAGCAGGGCGGCCTTCTGCAACAACGCGTTCAGACCACGCGGCGACAGCCCCTCCAGCCGCTTCAGGGCATGAAGGGCGACGTGCCCCTTCCGGCCGGCCAACGACGGGCGAGAATCGCCGCGACGACCTCGGGGCCAAACATCTCCACGGACCGTAACGGTGACTCGTCCCCACTCGTCCGGTCAGGCCATCAGGCGAGGATCTCAGCCAGCGGCCCGGCCGTGTCGATGCCCGCCAGGCCACGGTCCACCTCGCCGAACGTCTTCCGCTCGTCGCCGAAGGCCCGCAGCAGCGCCAGGTAGAAATTGCCCAGCGTCCGGTGACCGGGCTTGCCGTAGCCGGGGTACTGCAAGAACCGGCCGGCGGTCTTGAGCCGGCCACCGAGGTTGCCCACCAGCACGAGCGGCCACTGCTGGCCCGTGCCATGGTGCTCCTCGGCCGCGTCGCTCATCCAAACGATCAGCGTGTTGTCGAGCAGCGTGCCGTCACCCTCCTTCACCGCGGCCAACCGGGTGGCGATGTCGGCGACCCGCTCGGCATGAAAGCGGCGCACCGGCACCGCGTGCTCCTCACGACCGGGCTGTCCGGCCATGTGGCCGATGGCATGGCCGTCGATCTTCACGCCCAGGTCGGTCCAGTGATGGTATCCCTGGTGGAAGCAGACGGCGTCGATCACCACCACGTTCGTCAGCCGCGCGGCGAGGGCCGAGGCCGCGATGGCGCACTGCGCCTTGAACCGATCCGTCGTCCGCTTGGCTTCGAATCCGGCAAGATCGGGCCGATTGGCCCGCAACTGGTCACCGATCGCGTCGATGCTGTCCTGCCGGGCCCGCATCTGGTCGAACGAGTCGAGATAGATGTCGAGTTTCTCCCGGTCCATGGCGGGCAACGCGTCGCGGACACGCCGGACGTCGCCCCGGATGTGGTCGAGGAGTTTCGCCCGGGCGGCGAACACCTTGCCCGCGTCACCACCGGCCACGCTGCCGAACAGGGTCCGGAAGGCGACGTTGGGGTCGGCGATGAGCGGCAGGGGGCGACGCGGCGCGATCAACGAGGCGTTGCTGACGAACACGGTGCCCGGTGTCGGATGGACGGCCAGGCCGAGCACGGGGAACGGCGTGGTCGCCTTCCCGGCCAGCGCATGGTCGATCGTCTGCATGTGCAGGGGGCGGGTGCCGGGGACGCTCGTGGCGCAGTTGTTGAGCGCCCCGCAGCCGGCGCCGTGGTTCGGACTGATGTGCTTGCCCGACAACCCGAGGACGACCGACATCCTGTCCTTGAACGGCTCCAGCGGAGCGATGGGCTCGGGCAACGCGTGGCCCGCCAGCGGCTCGTCGACGAGGGCGTCCACCGGGCTGTTCCACACGCCGGGCTTGCCGAGGGTTGCCGGTCGAACGTGGTGATCCCAGAGGCCGTTGCTCTCGATGACGAACACGATGCGCGGCGCCGGCTTCTCCCCGCGGGCCTCGGCCGCGAGGCCATTGAGAAACGGCTGCAGGACGACCGCGCCCGCGCCGAGGGTCACACCCTTGACGGCCATGCGTCGGGCGATGCGGTCCGGCGTGACCATCGGCAGGACATCGGCGAGCGGTGACATGATGGCTCCTTGAAATCTGTAGGACCTAGCTGATGGCCGCTGCGCGGCTGCTGCGTGCAAGTATAGTCGCCGGAACGCGGCCCCACACTCCCCAATCCCGGCCCCCGGGCCAGGTGGTATGCTCCGGTCGGTCGCAGCGGCGGTAATCCGGAGCGACCGCCACCCGGTGGAGGCGGCCTGCCATGCCCGTCAGTCGAGTGTCGTTCGTCAGCCTGCTCACGATCGTCGTAGCCATGCCCGCGGGGGCCGCGGAACCGCCGGCCGACCCCCCGTGGCGGTACACGTTCGAGCAGCCCGCTGCCAGTTGGATGGAGGAAGGGTTCGACGACTCCGCCTGGAAGCAGGGGCCCGGCGGATTCGGCGACGGGAAGGCCCCCCTGTCCCGGGTCGGCAGCGAGTGGAAGACGTCTGATATCTGGATCCGGCGCACGGTCGAAATTCCCGCCCTGCCCGCCGCACCGGCCCTATACGTGCACCATGACGACGACGCCGAGGTGTTCATCAACGGCCGCCAGGTCGTCAGCCTGCCGGGTTCGCAGTCTCACTACCGGCTCGTGCCGCTCGATGCCCAGGCCCGGGCCGCGCTCCGGCCGGGCAGGAACACCGTCGCCGCCCACTGCCGGCAGCGGCGCGGCGCGCAGTTCATCGACGTCCACGTCATCGATGAAAACAGGATTCCCCTGCTGCCGCAGCCCGAGGCCACGAAGCGGATTTTTGCCTCCGACCTCGTCTCGCGCTGGGGGGCGGACGTGACGCCCGCAAACGCCTGGAGGGAATACCCCCGGCCGCAATTCGTCCGCGACACGTGGACGAACCTCAACGGCAACTGGGACTACCAGATCACGCCCCGCGGCCAGCAGACGATGCCCCAGACCTGGGCCGGCACGATCCTCGTTCCCTTCTGCCTCGAATCGCGGCTCGGCGGCGTGCGCCGGCCGCTGAGCGATGCCGACGCGCTCTGGTACCGGCGGACGTTCACGGCCGCGCCGGCCGCCGGAAGGCGGACGCTGCTGCACTTCGAGGCGGTCGATTACCGCTGCCGCGTGTACGTCAACGGCATGGCGGTCGGCGGCCACACCGGCGGCAACACGCCGTTCAGCGTCGATGCCACGCCGGCGATCCGCGAGGGCGCCAACGAACTCGTCATCCGCGTCGAGGACGACACCGAGGGGATGCAGCTGCGCGGCAAGCAGTCGATCATGCCGGCCGGCATTTATTACACGCGGGTGTCGGGGATCTGGCAGACGGTATGGCTGGAGACCGTCCCGGAGAACCGGCTCGCATCGGCCGCGATCACGACCGATGCCGCCCGCGGAACGATCACGGTCCGGCCGACGGTGGCGGGCACGGCCGGCCACCGGCTGCGGGTCCGGGCCGCGCTGGCCGGCAAGCCCGTCGGGGCCGCCGACGGCCCGGTCACGGCGCCGGTCACCGTCACGGTGGCAGAGCCGAAGCTCTGGTCGCCGTCCCATCCGCATCTCTACGACCTCACGCTCGAACTTCTCGACGACCGGGGCACGGTGCTCGACACGGTCGCCTCCTACGCCGGCATCCGCACGCTCGGCAAGGTGCGGGACGAGGCGGGCCACCTCCGGTTCACGCTCAACGGGAAGCCGATCTTCCACTGGGGCACGCTCGACCAGGGCTGGTGGCCCGAAGGCCTGCTCACGCCCCCGTCCGACGCGGCGATGCGGTCCGACATCGAGTACCTCAAGGCCGCCGGGTTCAACATGATCCGCAAGCACGTCAAGGTCGAACCGCGGCGCTACTACGCCCACTGCGACCGGATCGGCATGCTCGTCTGGCAGGACCAGGTGAGCGGCGGCCTGCAGCCCGCATGGAAACTGCTCGACCGCGACCCGCCCGAAGCCAACTGGAGCGACGCGGACCACGCCCAGTTCATGGCCGAGTTGACCGAGATGGTGACGAGCCTGGAGAACCATCCGTCGATCGCCGTCTGGACGCCGTTCAACGAGGCCTGGGGGCAGCACCGCACGCTCGCCGTCGGCCGCTGGCTCGCCGACCGCGACCCGACGCGGCCCGTCAACATCGCCAGCGGCGGCAACTTCCTCGCCGGCGGCGACATCGTCGATTTCCACGCCTACCCGCATCCAAGTTTTCCCTTCGACGCCGACCGCTACCGCGACTTCATCCACGTGGTGGGGGAGTTCGGCGGCCACGGCCTCCCGGTGGCGGGGCACCTGTGGGACGGCAGCGCGGGCAACTGGGGCTACGGCGGCCTGCCGAAGAACGCGGAGGAGTACAAGGCCCGCTACCGGGAATCGATCGAGAAGTTGGTGGCTCTCCGGAAGCAGGGGATCGCGGCCGGCGTCTACACGCAGACCAGCGACGTCGAGGCCGAGATTAACGGCCTGCTGACCTACGATCGGGTACGGGCCAAGATTCCGGCCGCTGAACTGCGGGAGCTCCATCGGCCACTGGGGCTGGAGTGACGCCGGCCACGCCCGCCGCGAGGAGCATCGTGGCGGCATGGATGTCGACGATCTCCTCGACGTCGGTGCAGTAGCCGCCCCCGCAGACGATCGCCAGCGGAGCCGCCGCCCGCCGTGCTGCCTCGAGCACCAGCCGGTCGCGTTCGAGGAGCCCCGCCTTCGAGAGTCGCAGCCGGCCGATACGGTCGCCGGCGAACGGGTCGGCCCCGGCGATGTAGAGCACGAGGTCGGGCCGGCAGCGGGCGAACGACTCCTCGACCGCCGGTCCGAGCGCCGCCAGGTACTCGTCGTCACCGGTGCCGTCCTCCAGCCCGATGTCGAGCGATCCGGGATGCTTGCGCAGCGGGAAGTTTCGCGCGCCGTGGATCGACATCGTGAACACGGTGGGATCGGCGCTGAAAATCTGCGCCGTGCCGTTGCCCTGGTGGACGTCGCAGTCGAGGATCAGCACCCGGTCCACCGCCCCGCGGGCCTGCATCTCCCGGGCGGCGACGGCGGTGTCGTTGAACAGGCAGTAGCCCTCCCCCCAGTCGCTGCCGGCATGATGCGTGCCGCCGGCAAGGCTGGCGGCCAGGCCGTCGGCGAGGGCGGCGGCGGCCGCATCGACCGCCGCGCCGGTCGAACGCAGCGACCGCTCCACCAGCGCCGGGCTCCAGGGGAAGCCGATCCGCCGGATCTCGGCGTCGGAGAGCGTGCCGGCGAGGACGCGGCCGACGTATGCCCGGTCGTGCACGCGGAGCAGCTCGTCGTCGGTGGCGGCGTGGGGTTCGACGAACTCGAAGGGGACGCCGGCGGCGGCATGGGCCTCGAGCCGGTCGCGCAGAAGCCGGTACTTGATCGCCGGGAAGCGGTGCCCCGCGGGCAGCGGCAGCGGATAGCGATCGGAGGGGAAGAGCCGCATGGCGCCCGGCAGTCTCCGCGGGACGGATGGCCGACGAGTTCCCCAGACTACCGCAAATCAGCCGCCGGCCATGAACGGCGACCCCCGTGAACGGTTGAGGCTGGCCGTTCGCGGGCACAGGACGATGCTTGACTCCCGGAGCGGCTCCGCGCGGGCCGAGATTGCCGCGGCCCTGTGCAGGGAGTGCCACGTTCACGGGCAGTCGAACGCTCCGGACAGACGGCGTCGTCGGGGCACGAGCCGGTTTTCCCGCGATGAAACCGCGATCACCGCCACCGCCTCGCCGTTTGGCACGTGATATGCCCGCTCCACTTGGGCAGGACGCATCTTGGCTGACGGAGTGCTGGCCATGTGGCGGGTGTTGTTTTTGTCGTCGGGCACCTCTGCGGGGCGCCGCAGCGGCTGTGGCGGATCGCCCCCGAGTCGCCTTCTCCTGCCGGCAGTCGTGCTGATCGCGCTGACGGTCACTCTGTCGAATCGAGACGCTCGTGCCGGCGAGCGAGATCGCGGGCCCGGTAACTTCGTCGTCCACGGCGTCGCCGCCGAACGGGCTGCCTCGATCCGCGCCCATGCGGAGACGGTGCGGGCCCGCGCCTTCGAGACACTGCTCGGGGATTCGTCACCGCGGCCCTGGCTGCCGCGGTGCGACGTTCACGTCCACGCGACGCCCGCCGCGTTCGCCGCCGCCGTGGGCGGCCCGCCGGAGGTGGCCCAGGGAGCGACGTCAATCGACTTCTCCGGAGACACGGTGTCACTGCGGCGGATCGATCTGCTCGCCGACGGGAACGCGTCGGTTCCGCCGGCTTTGGCACATGAACTGGTGCACGTCGTTCTCGCCGACCGGTTCACGGCCGGCCCGCCGCCGCGCTGGGCGGACGAGGGCCTGGCCGTGCTCTTCGATCAGTTCGGGAAGCAGCGGGACCACGAGCAGGATTTTCGCGCCGCCCGTCACCGCGGCCAGGCCTGGACCGCCGCCGATCTCGTCGCGCTCGAGGACTATCCGCCGGGGCCCGGCCGGCAACGGGTGTTCTACGGCCAGAGCGCCGCACTCGTTCGCTGGCTGATCGCGCGGAAGGACGCCCCGACGTTCGTCCGCTTTCTCGAGCAGTGCCCCGAGCTGGGGCTCGCGACCGCCCTTGAACGCCACTATGACCTGCATTCGGTCACTGATCTCGAACTCGCCTGGAAGGAGGTGCCACCCATGCAGACCTTCGGGCTGGCCGGGCGTTCTCCCTGACTCGGGACGCCGGCCACGCCCTCACGGATCGGGAACGTCGGAAACCAGACGGGCCCGGCATTCTCTGAATGCCGGGCCCGTTCTCTTGCGCTTGGCGGAGGATGGCCGCGTGGCTCAGCGGCCGCTGCCGTAGTGACCGACCGGCTTGGCGCCAGCATGCCGCCAGGTCGCCTCGGTGGCGTGCCGGCTGCCCGGAGAGACGTCGCCGCGGGGCGCGGGCGTCACCGAGTAGCTGCGGTAGGAACGGATGGGACGCGGCGGAGCCTGGCGAGTCGCCCGTTGGGTCGCCTGCTGGGCTTCCGCGACGTTCGCCAGAACGACGACCGCCATCGTCATCAGGGTCAGGAAACGGGACATCAACGACTCCTTTGCTTACGGACTTCCAGAAACAGTCCTCCGCGTTTCCGGATCAGCCGGAAACACGGACTACAAGAACTGTACGCCGGCCTGCCCCGATCCGGCTTCGGTTGTGTCAGCAGCGCACGGCCGACACGAACCAAGCCCGGGCGCCGCCAGAAGTGAACTCGGCCCCCTCGATGCCGGACACCACCTCGAACCGGGCCGGCTCGATCGACTCGATGACCCAGCCGGCGGCGAACGCCGCGCGGATCTCCTGCTGGCTGACCCGCCGCGGGCCGTGCGTGCCCGGCTCCGCGTCGGCGAAGCAGAGGAGAAACAGTCGGCCCCCCGGCTCCAGGAGCGCGGTCAGCGCCTGCACGTAGGCGGCCCGCCCGACGTCGTCGAAGGTGTGAAACAGACCACAGTCGGTGACCGCGTCGAACCGTTCCGGGAGCGTTCCCACCGCGCGGGCATCCATCTGGAGGAAATTGGCCTGCACGCCCAGGGCGGCGGCCTTCTCCCGGGCGCGGGCGAGCGGCACGGCGAGAAAATCGACGCCGGTCACGGTCCGCCCCTGCTCCGCCAGCCAGATGGCCAGGTCGCCTGTGCCACAGCCGATGTCGAGCACCCGGCCGCAGATGTTTTCCGCGGCCGCCACGAAGGCCGCCTGCGGCCGGCCGATGTCCCACGGCTGCCGCGCCGCCGCATAGGCGGCCGTAAACCGCTCCGCAGCCGGGCGGACGGGCGGATCACCGGAAACCTGCATGGCGCGTCGTCTCCTCGGACGCCCCCGGCGGACCGGCCGGTTTTGGCCTTGCACCAGCGGGCGGCACCCGGAACATACTACCGGGTTCAGATTGTCGATGGCGTTTTTTAAGGCTGAATCCGCGAGAGGTTCACCACGCCAGGCGAGCCGGCGACGTCCGCCGGCCCGAGGAAGCCCGGCCCACCATGCCCGCCGACCTGTTCTCATCGTTGCCCGCCTCCTGGCCGGCCAGCCTGACGGCGCTGGTCGTCGTCACCGTCCTCGGTCTGCTGCTGTTCGTGCAGCGGTCCCCGGACATGGTGATGATCGCCGGCGTCGTCACCCTGCTGGCAGCGGGCGTGATCACGCCCGACGAGGCCCTCAAGGGGATGAGCAACGAGGGCATGATCACGGTCGCGGCGCTGTTCGTGGTGGCCGCGGCGGTGGAACGGACCGGGGCCCTGGCGACGCTCGTCGATCGGGCGCTCGGCCGCCCGCAGACGCTCCCCGCCGCCCAGTTGCGGACGATGATCGCCCCCGGCCTGCTCTCGGCATTCATGAACAACACGCCGGTCGTCGCCCTGATGGTGCCGGCGATCCGCGACTGGGCCCGGAAGCACCGCTTCCCCGTCTCCAAACTGCTCATGCCGATGAACGCCGCCGTCGTGCTCGGCGGCCTCTGCACCCTGATCGGCACCAGCACCAACGTCGTCGTCAGCGGACTCGTCAAGGGACAGACAGGCCGGCCGCTGGGGATGTTCGACATCACCTGGCTGGGAGTGCCGCTGTTCGTCGTCGGGCTCGCCTATCTGGTGACCGCCAGCCGCACACTGCTCAAGGACCGGCGGCCGCCGATGAGCCAGGGGGACGATCCGCGGCAGTATTCGCTGGAGATGCTCGTCGAGGCGGGCAGCCCGCTCGTCGGCCGCTCGATCGAGGAGGCGGGCCTGCGGCACCTCGACAACCTGTACCTGATGGAGATCGATCGCGGCGGCCACGTGATCGCGGCCGTGTCCCCGACCGAACGGCTCGAGGCGGGCGACCGGCTGGTGTTCGTCGGGGTCATCGATTCGGTGGTCGAGTTGCAGAAGATCCGCGGCCTGCGGCCGGCCACCGAGCAGGTGTTCAAGCTCGACGACCCGCGGTCGGAACGGGTGCTGGTGGAGGCGGTGGTGTCGAACACCTGCCCGCTCCTCGGCCGCACGATCCGTGAGGGCCGCTTCCGCTCGACCTACGGCGCGGTGGTGATCGCCGTGGCCCGCAACGGCGAGCGGTTGCGGATGAAGATCGGCGACATCGCGCTCGAACCGGGCGACACGCTCCTGCTGGAGGCGGGCCCGACGTTCCTCGACCGCCAGCGGTCGAGCCGCCACTTCTACCTCGTGAGCGAGGTCCGCGACTTCTCGGCCCCGCGGCACGACCGCTCGTGGATCGCCTGCACGGTGCTGGCCGGCATGGTGCTGGCCGCCGGCATGGAGCTGGTGCCGATGGTCACGGCGGCGCTGGTCGCGGCCGGCGCCGTGGTCGCCCTGCGGTGCATCTCCTCGGCGGAGGCCCGACGCTCTATCGAGTGGGAGTCGCTGCTCCTGATCGCCGCCAGCTTCGGCCTCGCCCGGGCGATGGAGAAGACCGGACTGGCCGCCGGCGTGGCCGAGGCCACGATCGCCGCGGCGGGGGACCATCCGCACGTCGTCCTCGCCGCGATCTACCTGGTGACGATGCTGTTCACCGAACTGATGAGCAACAACGCCGCGGCCGTGCTCACCTTCCCGATCGCCTGGCAGACCGCCGCCGACCTCGACGTCAACCCGATGCCGTTCGTGATGGCGATCACCGTCGCGGCGAGCTGCGGCTTCGCCACGCCGATGGGCTACCAGACCAATCTCATGATCTACGGCCCGGGGGGCTACAAGTTCGGCGATTACGTCCGCTTCGGCGGGCCGCTCAACCTCCTCGTGATGGCCCTGACGGTCGCCCTCGCCCCGCTGATCTGGCCGTTCGGGCCCGTGGCTCGGTGACGCCGGGAGCCGGGCAGGCCGCCGCAAAACCGGCGCCGCAGCCGGCCGCAGCGGTGCGGTAGACTGACGGTCGAGTGCTTCCGATCCCGCCCGGGTTCAGCAAGACGGCCGCATGAGCGAAGTCCTGTTTCACTACTACGGCGTCAACCCCACGTCGTGGTTCTACCTGTCGTCGCTCCTGTCGATCGCGCTGTTCTTCAAGTTCAACCGGCTGCTCAGCGTCCGCAACCTCGACGTCCTGCTGATCATCCTCCTCGCCCCGGGGCTGCTGGCGGTGGAGTTCGGCCTCCGCCGGGCCAGCGGCGACGCCCTCGGCGTCGGCTTCATCTGGCTGTTCGCCGTCTCGCTGCTGTTCCTGCTGCGGATGCTGTTCGACTCCACCATGGTCCGGCGGCCGATGCTGGAGCCGAACCTGACCAGCGGCGGGCTCGGGTTCCTCGGCGCGGCGCTGCTGGTGTTCCTGCTGGCCAACGTGATCACGAAGCGGCCCCAGACCGAGGACGTCGACACCGCGGCGACGGCCGAGCGGATCCGGTCGGGAACGGCGGGCGTGGACAAGGACCGGCTGGCGAAGCAGGGCCCGGGCTATCCGCTGCTGTTTCTCCTCCCGCAGATCCCCACCCAGCGGCTGTTCGCCCCCGACCCGGCCACCGACCCGATGGATGTCGCCAGCCATCGGGCGGTCCACGAGACCACGGCCCGGATCATGGCGATCGTGTCGCAGCTGGCGATCGTCTCCGGCATGGTGTTCGTCGCCTGGCGGCACTTCGAGAACGTCCGCCTCGGCATCGCCGCGGCGGTGCTCTACCTGCTCCTCCCCTACACGGCGACGATGACCGGCCGCGTGGACCATGCGCTCCCCGGGGCGCTCGTCGTCTGGGCGGTGGCCGCCTATCGCCGGCCGGCGGTCGCCGGCGGCCTGATCGGCCTGGCGATCGGCACGATCTACTATCCGGTGTTCCTCCTCCCGCTGTGGTGCAGCTTCTACTGGGAACGCGGAGTGCGCCGGTTCGCGGCCGGCGTGGCGGCGGCGCTGGCGGCGCTGGTGCTGGCCCTGTGGTGGACCTCGCCGGACGCCGGCGTGTTTCTCGGCCAGCTGCGGCAGATGTTCGGCTGGATCCTGCCCAGCGCCGTGACGGTCGAGGGCTTCTGGGCGCTGCCGTTCACCGACGCCGTCTTCCGCCTGCCGGTCCTGGCCCTGTTCATCGCCCTGATGACGACGCTCGCCATCTGGCCCGCGCCGAAGAACCTCGGCACGCTGATGAGCTGCACGGCTGCGGTGCTCCTCGGCTGCCAGTTCTGGAAGGCGCACAACGGCGGCCTGTTCATGGCCTGGTATCTGCCGGTGCTGCTGCTCGTGGTCTTCCGGCCGAACCTGGAAAACCGGCTGGCGATGCTGGTGGTGGCCGGCCGCAAGGCCGGCGGGCCGCCGGCGACGCCAGCCGGCTGACGAACCTTCCGCCCCAGCCCTGGCTGCTAGCCGCGCCGGAGATCGAAACCCGGCGGCGGAGCCTCGCGGCTGGCGAGCCAGGCCTTCCACGCCGCCACGTCGTAGCCGAAGTTCTGACCGGTCAGGGCGACGAGCGCCTCGAGCACGCGCTCGTTGCGGGCCGCGACCTTCGCCGCCTTCGGGCCGTTGCCCCCCATCGACAGGCCGGAGTCGCCGGCCGAGCTGAACGTGGTCGAGACGCGGCCCGGCCCGTCGTCGCCCCCCGCGGCAACGACGTGCACGGTCTGCAGCGCATCGACGAGCACGGGCACGGTCGCCTGGACCCGGAGCCGGCCGAGGGCCTCCGCCGCCCGATTGACCTGCGAGTTGTCGCTGCTGCGCAGGGCCGCCGCGAGCGGCACGGCCGCCGCCCGCGCGTCGATGCGGGCGAGCCGCTCCACGGCCGCGATCCGCGTCTCGGGATCCGCATGGTCGAGGGCCACGGCGACCAGCGTCGTGAACGCCTCGGGGGACCGGATTCGCCCCAGCGCCTCGACGTACCAGCCCCGCACCTGCCGCCGGCTCTCCTTGGTGAGCGCCGCGGCGAGCGCCGGCACCGCGGTTGGGTCGGCGATCTCGCGGATCTCCTCCGCCGCCCGGTCGGCCTCGGCCGGACGCTCGAGCCGCTTCACCAGCCGATCGAGCTTCGGCTTCCATTCCTTCCGGGCCAGCGTCGCCCGGTCGCGCTGCTCGAGCAGTTCGATTTCCTGGGCCGTCCGCCATGACCCGCTGTGTCGCAGGAAGCCACGGTCGCCCATCAGTTCCTCCTGCGACCGGCGCGGCTCCGGCGCCGCAGCCTCCGCGGCGGGCGGCGCGTCCTCGGCCAACGCTGGATCGTCGCCCCGCGCCGGGACGCCGAGATCGGCGACCATGAGCATCGTCAGCAGGCAGCAGCCGTGGATGCGAATTCGCATTGAAATCGATCTCCCTCGACGCCGGGCGGGGGCGGTCGCCGCGTCTCACTCCATAGTATCGGATCTGAAAAACAGGGACGGGAGCGAATTTCCCGCCTCATGGTCCGCCCCGCTCGATCCGCGGCCGCCGGTCCTGGTTGGTGCGTGAAAGTCACGCCCGTCCACGATTTTTTCACAGCGGCCGGGCGGCCTGATCGATCAGTCCCGCGTAGAACGACGCGAAGCGGATCACGATCGCGGCGATCAGGCAGGCCACGGCCGCCCAGGCGAGGAAGCCGACCACCTTCGCCGCCGCCGTGAAGCCGGCCCGCGACTCCGCCTCGAGCCGGTCGGCCAGCCGGTCGAGCGTCTCCGCGATCGTGCCGGTCATGTCGCCGATGTTGACGGCGGTCTAAAACGGCGGCACGGGGGCCGTGTCGCAGCGGACCAACGTGTAGAAAAAGGATAGCCCGGTCAATGGCACTTCGGCAACGGTCTTCCGGCTGATGAGCGACTCGTGAGCCTCGGGAGGAGCGGCCCGGGCGTCCGGAGCGGGTTTCTCGAAACGCCCCGCACCCGCTGCGGTGGCGTTTTTCTCGCATCTGCGCAGACCGCCTCCACGTTCGCAGTTTCCCGACATGCGTGGGTCGCGTCCGGCACCGCCAAGGGCCAAGCCATGTGCGAGCCGGCCGCCCCTTCACACCTCATGGTCCGGCGAGAATCAGATCATCCCGCAGGCGATTCTCGAGTGTGTCGCAGTAATAGACTTTCCTGTTGCCGAAGATCACGAACCGCCCTCCGTCCGGGTGCATGAGCATGTAACCCAGATCACCGTCGCCGGGGGTGAATTCAACGCCTCGTCCGCCACGCGGGGCAAACGTGATGATCTCGCGCGAGTTGCTGGCAAACATATTCTGGGTCCGCGGATCGAATACCACGGCACTCGGATAGGCACCGGTGTTGAGGCTGAGACGAGGAGTGTCCATGTTCATGGCGTCGAATATCGCGATGCAATAGCCCCCTCCGTTGCCTCCGCCGGTGGGCATGGCGATCCGTTTGCCATCGCCGCTCAGTGAGGCATGCGTGGTGTGGCCGTTCACCAGTGGCCCACTCTTCTGCTCATAGACCAGGTCCGTGCCGTCGATACGGAAGCGGGTCAGTTCCTTGTCCGCCACGAACAGGCACGTACCGTCGACGGACATCCGCATGCAGAGCACGAATTCGTGAAACAACGGCTTGCTCTCGACTCGCAGCGGAAATGCGTTCGACGGAGAACTGTAGATGTCCCTGATGGCATGCAGGGCCGTGCCGGTGGAGAGGTCGACCAGCGACAGCTCCTGCACCGTCCGCGAGGCATTGTCGATGACTTTCCCGAGCAGGAAGCCGATGTTCGTGCCCGGCGATCCGACGGCGAGCGCGATGCCCGGTGACTTCATTTCGCGCCGCACCGCGAGTGTTCCCGGATCGAGCACCCAGACCAGGTTCGCCTGGCGAAGCGGAACGACCAATCCCGCCTTGCTCATCGAGACATGGTCGCACTCGGCCCCCAGCTTCAGGATCCGCTCCGCCTTGAACGTCTTCGTCGAAATCTTGTGAAGACGGCTGTTGCCGTCCACGAAGTACAGCCACGCCCCGTCGGCAGAGAAAGCCGCCGGCCCGCGGCCGCGGATGCCCGGCTTACTGGAGTTGTCGAGATCCAGTTCGACGAGTCCATACCCCTCTCCCACGCGTTTCACATCGCCGGCGAGTTTTTTCCCACTCTCTTCGGCCGTGGGGTATTGCTCCGGCCGGGAAGATGCCGGCTGTTTCGCGACCCGCGTCGCGTCCGAAGTGAGACGCCACCCTCCGCCGGGCAGTTTGACCGGCCGCGGCATGTCCATCGGCAGGCCGTCGACGCCGGGGATGTCGGGAAGGGGGACAGTCAGCCCGGAGCCTACACCGAATATGAAGTTCGCGGTCGCCTCGCCCAGCACGGTCTCCTTGCCCTCTGCATCATGCCCCAGCAACTCCACGTGAAAGGCATGAGGCATGAGCACGCCGGCATGTTTTCTCGTCAGCCGACCGATGTACACCGTGGCGTTCGCGGCCAACTGCTCATGGGCGGGGAGATACGGCAGAGCGGCTTCGCTCGGTTCGCCGCTTTTCAGCTCGACGTCGATCGGCTTTGGGGACCGCATCTTCTCCTTTGCCACCCTCAAGCCGGTCGGGGAGGATTCAACGGAGTCGTAGGCCCGCAGACGAGGGCTGCGCACCTGTCGGAGCGGGTCGATCACGTAGATGACGAGTTCATAGGTGGTCTGCTGCCGATCACCGGACACCGGAACAACCTTGCAGTCGGGCGACAGCACCGGCCGCAGCCGGTCAGGCAGCCGGGCGAATGCCGTGGCCTGGAAGGTCCAGGAGTCCCGGCCGTGTCCCAACCGATTCGGGGGGTTTCCGCCCGGAATCAGTCCGAGCACGCGATCATGCTCGTCCACCAGCAACGCGTTTCTCACGTGCTCCAGGCTCGTGGTGCTCCCAGACAGCAGCAACGGCATGCCATTCTGATCCCGAGAGATACCCTCCAGCGTTGCGGGCATGCCGAACCGTTCGTACGTCGGCGGAACGACCTGCGGGTTGATGCGGCAGCCGAGGACGCGGACGGACGCCGGAAGTCTTTCGGGCATCGGCCCGCCGGCCGGCGGGGGCTGCAGTGAGGCGGCCGGAGCGGCATAGACGGTCTGCTGTTCTCCGGCGAACGTGACCAGCCTCTTCGCAGCGACACGCCGCGGGCCTTCGTTGGTTTCCTGCAAGATGGTCACGTCGTCTGGATCGATCCACTTGCCACCCGCGAGAAATCTCAACGGGGAACTGAGGACATAGGACGTGTCCCGTCTCGTCAAGAAGACCACGCCGTGGCCGAATCGCTGCTCCGCTCCATGAATGGCGTGAACGACAACCACCGCCCGCGAGGCCCCGGCTTCCAGCACGGCGGCGGGCACGGCAAAGGGGTTGTCGTCGTTTCTGGCGGCAAGATACTCGCGATCACCGGGGCTGAGTTTTGCCAGGGGAATCCTGATCTGGCGGCCCTCCCCGGTACGCAGCACAACGGCATCGCCCGTCTGCCCGACCAGCGTCGCCACGACCTCGTGTTTGCCGGACACGTCACGCCATGTGCGCGGCTCGTCGCCCCCGCGAGCCGCCCAGGGGAACGCGATCAGGCATGCCGTCAGCAGGCGCGGCAAGACATACGAAACAGACGACCGAGATGGCATGGGAGGGACTCGTGACCAGGGAATGTTGACCCGGCGAATAGGCATTCTTATTTTACTCGTCGGCCCGTCGGTCCGCACGGCCGGCGGGGCCGCACCGACGCCGCGACCGAAAATCGTCGGGGGTTCCTGACTGTCCACGCGAGCAACTCCAATGAAGTTCCGATCCTCTGCGTGCTTGCACTCGTTGGTGGCGTGCCTTCTTGCCCTCACTTCGACGACTCGTGGAGACGACGGGCAGCGCACGTGGCGCGACGTGTCCGGGAAACACGAGGTCGTGGCGGCACTGGTGAAACAAACGGACGACTCTGTCCAGCTCCGCACGGCGGAAGGCCGCCTGATCACCATCCCGCTCGCCAAACTCAGTGCCGCCGATCGCGACCACCTTGCCGCGCTGGTTGCGGACAATCCGTTCACGGTGCCGGAGACACCCGTCGGCGAGGTGGCGTTCCATCCGGCGACGCTGGTGGTCGAGGCCCGGGTCGGGCAGGAGGTGAATTACGCGCCGGGCTTTATCTTCAATGCGGACAAGGAAAACGCCTATATCCTCAGCCCGGCGATCAGATTTTACTCCAACGACAAGTGGATCGAAACCGACGAGGTAACCGTCATCCACGAAACCAAGGACGGGACCAGGCGGGTGAAGGCCAGGCGACTGTTCTCGTATTTCAACCAGGATCAGACCCTGTATGCCGCGGCCGCCGGGGATCTGCCCGCCGCGCCGGCCGTGGCTCCAGCCCCGGAGAGTTTCCCGACACCGGCCCGCGTGATGGGCTATCGGATCGACAAGGCCGCCAAACCTCCGAAGTACGAACGGGTCGTCCTCCCCGCCACGATGGTTGGGGTGGTGGCGGATGCAAACCGCTCACCAGTGATGTTCAACGGCCGCGCGGAGGACCTGCGGAACGTCCGCAGCGCACTGCTCGTGGACAAGGCCGATCGCGTGCTCGGATACATCCGCGACGGAGTCGAAACCCCGCAGCCCCCCGGGGCGAACGAACCGCAGCGCTGGACGTTCCACGCCTGGGAATTCTCGCGAACCATCGCACAACTGCGGCCGGCGTTGGTGCATTCGTCGCAGGCCGTGCCGGTGGCGGGCACCCGGCAGGCGACGGAGTACGAACTGGTCATCTACGTGAACGACCCCCTGCGCACGCTGCGCAACCCGATGCTGCACGCCTATCGCGGAAGCAAATTGTCCATGGTCGGGCAGGCTCCGCCGGCGGAAGTGCGCCGCGAGAAGCCGATCGATGTGCCGCTGCAGAAAGGGGCTCCCAGCCAGGCTGCCCTGCCGTACCTGGTCAGCCACGAGGCGATCAGCGCGGATGCCACGGTGTACGTCGGCCGGCTGACACGGCAGCATGACGGCGTGCCGATGGAGCATGCATTCAACGTCGAGCTCGTCGATCGTGACGCCTCCGGCAACGAAATCTCCTTTGGCTGGACCACGGCGCGGTTCCAGTACGGCGACAACCCCGGGAAGGACAGGCCGCTCCCCGCCGTTCCGGGCGTGGATGGCCTGCCGATCGACATGCCGCGGCCGGTGAGGCTGCCACAGGGAGGGTGGCAGCTGACGTCGGCCGAGACGCGCGTCCCGGACCAGCCACGGAAAGCTCCCGACGCGGCATTCCCCGAGCCTCAGGTGAGCGGCAAGAGACTCGCCGGCGAGGTGAAGACCGTCGGGGAAGGCTATGGACTCGTTGAGTTGGCGTTGAACGCCGGGGCCAGCGACGGGGCTTCGGCAACTTTCTCCGCCGATGGTACGTGGCTGTATTTCATCAACAAGGCCAATGAGCTGCACAAGATCTCGACGAAGTCTCTGAAGCTGGATCGCGTGTTGAAGTTGGGGGCCGAATGCAACTATATTTCGATGAGCAAGGCCGGCCTGATCGTGCCGCTCCATCTCGCCAAAGTGGTCTGGGTGCTCGACCCGCAGACGCTGGAGGTGCGGCGCGAGATACCGGCACCCAACGTGCGTTGGGTGGCCGGCGCGCCCGGAAGCAACGTGGGTTTTTTTGCCGGCCGTCACCTCGACCAGCGATACAAAGGAACAAGCCCCGAATTGACGATGGTCGATCTTTCCACAGGCACGCCGCTGCACGCGATTCGCGGCCGTTACGATGCCCCGTCGCGCGTCTACCCATTGGAGGTCGATGGCAGACTACTGCTCAACCGCGACGTGGTCTGCCTGGAAATGAGCCGTGACGGGAAATACCTGTTTGTGGCGGAAAACAACGTCAAACGCTTCCGCGTTGACGGGACCGACCTGGTCTTCGAGCAGCAAAGCCCCGACTTCCACGGCAATCTACAGAGATTTTCACTGAGCGCAGACGGCAAATTACTGGCCACTCCCACCCCCGGCAGTTTCTGCGACGTTTATCAGGCGTTGGATCTGGACAAACCGCAGCTCACCCTGTCCATCTCAGCCAGCGCGATCGCCTTCGATCAACCCTCCCAGAGAATTTTCGGCGTCCAGAGCCATATGGATACGATCGTCGCCTTCGGTCCGCGAGGAGGGAGCATTGCCGAATTCAGTTGCGAAGACAGGCACATCAGCCACCTGCTCATGCACCCGGAGGGAGGGCGGTTCGTGATCTTCGGGGAGAGGAAAGTATGTTATTGCGACACGCTGCACAGTCGTCTGCGGGATGATCTGATCCTCGCCGGACCATGATCGCCAAGCGCGATCGCGACACAGGAACGCGGTGCATGAGTGACTGCGTCGAGTCCGGCCGGCGCGACGCTCGCCAGGGGTGGCTCCGCGCCACTCTCGCCGTCGCCATCGGCATCCTGGGGGGTCTGGTCCGGTCGGCCGACGGAGACGCGGCCACGGCGGTCGACGCCTCGGGCCGGACCCCTTCCCTGGCCCTGGCGGACGTCCTGTGGCAGATGCTGCCTGACGACGTCGGCGGGGTGACCGCGGGGCCGGACCGACGTCTGTGGCTCGAAGCCGCTCCGGCGACACCGCTCACCGCGGCGGCTGCGAAGGACGCGATCGCCCGGGAGTTCTCCAGCCCGCAGCCGCGGCTGGCCGGCATCCGGCCGTTGCACTTCGAACCCGGCGGCAGGATCTGGTTCGGTGGTTCGCGTCTGGGCTTCGTCCTCGGGTTCGATGGCCACGAGTGGGTCGAGCGACGGCTCGACGACGGCCGCCTGCTCGACGAGGAACCGGCCCCTGGCTTCCAGGGGACGAGACAATCGCCGATCGTGACCGCCGGGGGAAGGGTGTTCCTCCCCTGCACCGACGGCGTGCACGTCTTCGACGGCCGGGAGTGGACGTCGCTCCGCACGAAGCGAACTGCGGACGGCATCCGTCCGATTCAGTTGCTCCGGCAGCAGGATGGCGCCGGCGTGCTCATGCTTCGCGACGAGACCGAACAGAAAGTGTGGCTGTGGCGCGATGGAGACTGGTCG
Source organism: Pirellulales bacterium (assembly GCA_044360305.1). Lineage (GTDB taxonomy): Bacteria > Planctomycetota > Planctomycetia > Pirellulales > UBA1268 > QWPN01. Next base: position 30,679 of record JBIKKQ010000007.1, on the reverse strand, counting down.
CAGATTCGCTGTCCGATACAGCACATCGCCGATGCCTGCCCCACTCCGGATGGCCGGGCGTGGTTGTTTGGCGTCGATGGCACGGTTGTCACGGTGCCGCTGCGGGCCGATGGCAAACCGACCGCCGATCCGGCACCCCTCGTCGCCCGGCTCCGCGCGGCCACCACCGCGGATGATCGATCCGCCCTTGCCGACATGCTGGCCGCGACCAACGCCACGACTGCGATCGAGGAGGCGATGGCATCGAGCCTGGAGCCCGACTTCCTTGCCGGCCTCGCGACCGCGCTGAAGAAGATTCGCCGGACGGAGACGAACCGACTGGGCGACTTTGCCGTCGGAAGCGGGCGGTTTCTCGGCCTCGACAACGCGCAGGGCACGGCCATCGTCGCCGTCCGCGAGGCCCGCCGCGGCGATGAGCGACTCGGCGACGGCCTGCTCGTGGTGCCGCCGCGAGATCCGGTGCGGTTCCTCGCCGCCGACGCCGTTGCCCGGGGCGCGTTGTTCATCCGCAGCATCATGTTCGCGGCCGACGGCCGGTCGGTGTGGGTCGAATCGAAGAAAGAGACCACGGCCGTGTTTCGACTCGATCTCGATACCGGCGCCGTGTCGGCCCGAGTCCCGGACCCGCTGTTCGGATGGCCGCTGGCAACCCTGCCGGACGGCACCATTTTCGTCGCCCGGCGACATCCGCGGGCGGCCGGCACCAGCCTCGCCATGGCCGCGTTTCGTCCCGGCAAGACCGATGACTTCGTCAGCCTGACGGCGGAATCGTGGCCGCTTTCTGACGAGGGCTGGGGCTACCTCGGCGTCGATGCAGCCGGGGGCGTCTGGGCGAACCGCGCCGACATCGGCCTGGCACGATTTCATGACGGTGTCTGGAACGCCGTGCCGATACCGGACGGCGACGGTCGCGGCAGCGTCACCGGCATGCTTGCCGGCAGCCGCGGCGACGTCATCCTGCGGGGCACGGTGTGCGGCTACTGGCGGCAAGGGGAGAGCCGGTGGGAACCGAGCCTGAAATCACTGGTCAAAGAGAATCGGAACACGATCGCCGCATCCTTCGGCTCCGATCAACGGCCGCGAACCGGCTGGAGCGATTTCAGCGTCGCGAGCGACAACGCCGGCAATGTCTGGATGGTCGATCACGGCGCCAGGGAATTCGGCGTGTTCGTCGGCGACGGCTGGGTCGACGCGCGGCCTGAACTCCAGAAGGCCGGTTCGGGGATCGAACGTCCCGACAGCGTCGTGGGTCTGGGCGATGGAACCGTCTACGCCGGCCAGCGCGGCGCGGTCCATGGCAGCGGCCGGTCGTTCTTCGCCACGATCACCGCCGGCCGGCCGGTGTTCCGTGCCGCTCCGTGCTCCTTCGACATCGCGCCCGCGGCCACCGGCATCCGCGATCGGCAGGGGGGCTGGTGGCTCTCGACCGACGTCGGCATCGCTCCGCCTGACACCCCGCCGCCCGGACCGGCGAAGACCGACCAACTCGCGGTCCGCCTCGTGGCGGGACGCACGGAGACCACGCTGCGCAATGCCGGCTGGCCGGTCCTTTGCGATGCCGACGGCGTTGTCTGGCTGGACCGGGTGCAGGGGCACTCTCCAGGCACGCTGAACCTGTGGCGGGATGGGGCGATGGCTGGAAGCGTGACCATTCCCGGATTGATGACCGATCCGCCGCTCGCGCCCGGGGTCTCGCTGATCAACGACCGGCCGGGTTCGGTGGTCGCGCGGACTGGCCGCGGCCTGACGCATCTCGTTGCCGATGGCGTCGGGGGCTCGTACCGCGTGGCAGCCCGCTACACCCTGCGCGGCATCGACGGCGGTTTCTGGCCCGTCGCCTCGGCAGCCGACGGAATGCTCGTGGCCGTCGCGCTCGACGACTCCGCCGGTCCCCTCGACGGCGCCGCCGGATCCCGGCGGATCGCGCTCGTGCGGCTGCCACGGCCCGACACACTGTCGTCCCCTGAGAAACCCTGACATGCCGCCTTGCCCCGCCCGCGTCCTGGTCACGCTGCTGTTACTCGTGATCTGCATCGCGCCCGGTCCACGGGCTGCTGGGGAGCCGGTCTCCCGACGGACGATCGACGACGCGACTCTCCATCGCGCGTTGATCGCGGAGATAGCCACGACGCTCGAGTGCCGGCAACGGCTGGTGCCGCTGCCGCGCAACATCGTCGATGTCCAAATCGGACCGGCGGGCGAACCCTGCTTCGTTGCGTCCGAAGGCGCATCATCCTCCCCGGATCCGGCCGGCGGGCGCGTGGCCCGCCACGCTCCCGGATTCCGTCTGCTCCTCCAAGCCCGACTCGTGGGCCACCACGGCGACCGCTGCCTGGCGGTCACCAGTTCCCCGTATTCGTCGCTGAGCGTGTTCGATGGGGAGACATCGCGCACGATCGCCCTCCCCGCCAATACATTCGTCCTGAATGCCTACCGTGCCGGTGACCGGTGGGTGTCCCTGACCTCGGCAGGTGTCATTGGCGAACATGAGACGATGCCCTGGGCGGGCACCGAGAACCTGCGGTCGGCGGCCTGGCACCGCATGGTTCGCGTCGGTGCCGACGGGCTCGCCGCGGTTTCCGTGGATCGTGCCGCCGACGCGACGAAGACGCTCCGGCATGTCATCTGGGACCGCGGCAGGCTGACCAGCGGCACCCTGCCGATTCCCGGAGACATCCCGCTGGCAGCCGTTCGTCGCGCGGATGGCTGCTGGCTGGCGATCGGTTCCCAGATCGTCGAACTCCGCGCCGACAGGCCGCCGCTCCCGACCGAGCCGCAACTTCAGGCGGCGCTCACGGCGGCACGCGCCGGCGACTGGGCGGTTTTGCGGCCCCTGCTCGCGAACCTTTCGTCGTATCCGGGGCGCGAGACCCGGGGACTTGCGACCATGCTGCAGACGCTGCCGCAGAGCGGCCTGCCCCTGCAGGCCGTCAGCGACATGCTGGAGAAGACGCGGCGGGAATTGAGCGGCATTCCGGCGACCGAGGGACTTGCTCCGACGCAGGCTGATCGCGTGACCGAAATGCTCGAGGCCTGTGAAAGACAGTTGCGCGAGACCGTAGCGAACCTCGGGGATGTCGTGCCCGATCTGCGATTGGGTTCCGCCCCCCAGATCGCCGCCCGTCTCGGATCGGGCATGCAGTTCTATCGAGACCGATGGATCACGGTGCTGGCCATCGTGCGGCAGGACACCATCGATTCGGCGCTCCTCTGGGTCAGGCTGGCGGACGACCGACCGCACGGCCCATTCACGACGGCCCTGGCCCGACTCGAGCCGGACGGCAGCCTGCGGATCGTCGCCAACGTTCCCGTGGACGTCGAGCCCGGGCGGTGCTCGTACGTGGTCGCGCCGGACAGCGACACCATGTATGCGTCGGTCAACGGCCGCGGCATTGTCCGAATCGGGCCGCGGGACACCGCGTGGATCGCCACCGGCGGACGGCTGAAGGGCTCGGCCGACCTGCGCGGCGTGGACTGCCACGGCCGACTCTACCTCCGGCAGACGCCGCCGAGCGCCCGCGGATCTCTGCCTCTTGAACCGCCGCCGGTGTGGGTTCTCACGCCAGAGTCGCCTGAGGGTGCGACCGTCGCCGTGCGGCACTGGCCGACGACCGGACCGCCACCAGTCAGTTCCGCCGACGGCATCTGGTTCCTGCGACGGCCAGGCCCGCGAACCGCGACGGGGCCGCAGGGAGCCGCGCCGGACGTGGACCTGAAGCGCATCGACGTGAGGGCCGCTCCCGATCCGGATGCACAGGGCGTCCAGCCGACGTTCCCGGGCACACCGGATGGGCCGTTGCCCTGCCTTCTGACCGGTCCACGTGCGGTCACGGAGTACCGCATGCCGGCGTACCCGGCCGCATCGTTCCTGGCTGCAGGCCACAAAGCGTTGTGGTTCTTCGGGCCGCAACGCGGTGCGGACGTGACGACCGCCATTCTCTCCGGCGAGCTGCTCCGCGCATCCACGGATCCGCACGCCCTGGCCGAGAGGCAGTTCGACGCGTTGCTCGCCGCCGCCCCCTTGGCGTTGTCGCCGCATCGAAGCAGCGACGCACGGCCCGGGGACGCGGGCGACTCGCCGCCACAGCTGCTCCGCGTCGGCGACATGCTGTGTGTCAACGCCAATGGCCGGGTCGAGATCTATGCCCGTGGCCGACCGCTCGCGGTCAACGATCGTCTCGTTCTCGCCGGCCTCCTGCTTGATCAGGCGCGGCTCGTCGGCCCCTTCGGACCGGCGGATCGGCCGGCGGTGCTCGTGCTGGCCAATCCGACACAGGGTGAGCGATTCGCCTGGATGACGCCGACCGCGACGGGTGTGCAGATCGAAAAGGGACTGACCCGCGAACCCGGCCCGCAGCCACCGCCGCCCCCCGTGCCGATCAACGTGACGCTGGCCGCCGGCGATCGCTCCGCCCTGCTTGTGGATGACAACGGTGGACGCATCTGGCAGGTGCTCGGCCCCGGGAGTCTTCGCTTCTTTGCCGATGCGGGCGTTCCGCTGCTTGGGCTCCCGGGTGATGACGGCTTCCTGGCCGCACCGGTCCCGTTCGCGCGTCACGGCGTCCGGCTCTGCACCGCGTCCGCACGCATCGACGTGCCTGTGCTGTACACGCGGCGGCTGACGCCGGTCGCGGTCAGGGAGAACGGGCAGATTCTCTGCCTGCAGCCCGACGGCCTCGCCTGGCTCCAGCCGCATCCTGAACAGGGCTATACGCTGGCGATGACCAGCCGGCTTCCCCATGGCCTGACACCAACCTCGTCAGTGGGACGCCTCGGCACCGCGGAGGTGATCACCGCTTACGACTGGAACTATCAGCCGCAACTCGTCGTGGTCCAGGATGCCGCGACTGCCAGCACCCCGGCGCAGCCGGATTGACCATCCCGAGGATAGCCTCCCGGTTCGCAGTTTCCCGACATGCGTGGGTCGCGTCCGGCACCGCCCAGAGCCTGTGGATGTCGATCACGGGCAGCTCGTCTATCCGTCGCTTGGAAGAATGCCCGGCGTGTCGTGGGCTTGCACGATCTCGCCCCAGTCGGTGGGCGGGCCTCGCGCAGGTGAAAGCGGAGGCGGCTCGAGCGGTTCGCCGAGGTGTGCCAGAATCTTCCGGATTGGCCCCTCGGCACGACATTTGCGCATCGGCAATGCCGAACATTCGGCACGATGGGTTGACGTGCGCCATCGGTGGCGCGGCGATATGGTGCCCCCATGGCCGAGCCGCGAAGGAGAAGCATCCGGGGACCACAGAGTGATGCTCATGTGGCGGTCGATGCGGCCGCTTGCGTCACGCGTCACGGAGAGCCGTTCGATCGCAAAGGGCGGCGGCGGATCTGATCATGGGCGGACCGGGGCGGGGGGCGGTGTACGCGATCGGCCGTACACTCTCCAGGGAGGCAACCCCGCCGCGAGAACCCCCCGTGCCGCAGCGATTCAGGCCGCGGGCGCTTCCGGTGTTCGATGTGAATTCGCTCCCAACCCGGATTTCTTTACAGCGGCCGGGACGCCTGGTCGATCAGGCCCACGTAGAACGACGCGAAGCGGATCACGATCGCGGCGATCAGGCAGGCCACGGCCGCCCAGGCGAGGAAGCCGACCACCTTCGCCGCCGCCGCGAAGCCGGCCCGCGACTCCTCCTCGAGCCGGTCGGCCAGCCGGTCGAGCGTCTCCGCGATCGTGCCGGTCATGTCGCCGAGGCCCACGCCCTCGACCACGCGGGCCGACAGGCGGCCGGTGGCCCGCAGCGCCTCCTCCAGGCCCGCCCCGCCCCGCAGCCGCGACTCCACCGCCGCCGCGTCGATCCGCAACCCCGGGGCGACCGTCGCCGCCAGGGTGAGCATGCCGCGCACCTCGATGCCCGCATGATTGCCGAGCGACACCGCACGGCACCAGCTCGCCTCCTCGGCGGCACGGATCGCCGGGCCGAGCAGCGGCACCCAGGCGAGGCAGCGCCGCAGCACCCCGCGATCGCTCCAGTTGCGGGCGGCCCACGGGACGAGCAGGGCCGTCACGGCGGCGACCGCGGCCAGGCCGCCGAGATAGGTCTTCAGCCCCGTGAAGCCGCTGAGCCCGAGCCCCAGAATGTCGACGGGACGGCCGTCGAGATCGGCGATGACGCCGGTGATCACGATCAGCAGGCCGACGACGGCGATGGCGGCGGCCAGTTGCAGGGCGGGGCCGACGAGGCTCGCGAGCAGCTCGCGGCGGGTGCGTGCCGCGCGTTCGATCGCCCGGCTGGCGTCGCGGAGCACCTCCGCCTCGCGGCCGGTGCGGTCGCCGACGGTCGCCAGTCCGACGACGAGCGGCGGAAACGCCCTGCCGGCCCGGCGCATCGATTCGCCCAGCCCGGCCCCCTCGGCGAGCCCCCGTCGCACCGCCTCCAGCGCCGGCCGCCAGCGCCGCGGCACCCGGGCCGTCTCGGCGGCGACCGCCGTGCGCGGGTCGATGCCCGCGGCGAGCGCCACGCCGAGCCTGCCGATCACGTCCGCCAGCACGCGGTCGGGCATCCGTCCGCCGGCCATCGTCTGCCTCCTCGTCACCGCGGACCCAGGGCCACGGATCAGCATCGTTGTACATCACCATGCAGCCCGCCGACGGCGAATTCCCGGGGCCGCTCACGCACCCGCCCGGCATCTGGTACAAATCCGCCGTCGTCACTCCTCACCGCCCTCAGCCATCCATGACCTTTCCATGGCGAACCGTCGCGATCGTGGGCGTGGGCCTGATCGGCGGCTCGATCGGCAGGGCGCTGCGGGACCGGGGCCTGGCGCGGCGGGTCATCGGCGTCGGCCGGTCGCCGGCTTCGCTGGCGGAGGCCCGCCGGCTCGGCGCCATCACCGAGGAGTCGGTCGCGACCACCAGCGTCGCGGAGGCGGACCTCGTCGTGCTGGCGACGGGCGTGGCGGCGCTGCCCGGATTGCTCGACGAGATCGACGCCGCCGTCCGTCCGGGCACGCTGATCACCGACGCCGGCAGCACCAAGGCCTCGTTGGTCGGCGGCTGGGAGCGGCGCCGCCGGTCGCGACGCGGCCGGTTCGTCGGCGCCCACCCGCTCGCCGGCAGCCATCGGCGCGGGCCGGCGGCGGCCGACGCGGACCTGTTCGCCGGCCGGGTGACGGTGGTCACGCCGGCCGCCGCCACGCCGGCCCGCGACGTCGAGGAGGCGGCAACGTTCTGGTCGGCGCTCGGCTCGACGGTGTTCGTCATGCCGCCGCGCGAGCACGACCGGATCCTCGCCGCCACGAGCCACGCCCCGCACCTGATCGCCGCGGCCATCGCCGCGGCCACGCCGGCCGCGGGCCGGCGGTTCACCGCCGGCGGCTGGCGTGACACGACGCGGATCGCCGCCGGCGATCCCGGGCTGTGGGCCGACATCCTTCTCGACAACGCCGCGCCGGTGGCGGCCGCGACCCGGCGGATCCGCGCCGTGGCCGACCGGATGCTCCGCGCCATCGAGGCCGGCGACCGGCGCCGGCTCGTCGCCATCCTCGAACAGGCCAGGGAGGCACGCGATGCTGTGGGAAGTTGACGTCCATCCGCGCGACACGGGCGCGGACCATGCGGCCCGGGCGGTCGTCGCGGGCGCGGCGGAGATCGGCATCGCCGGCTGCACCCGGGCCCGGACGGCGGCCGGCTGGCTGATCGAGGGCGACCTGTCGCGGGCCGACGTCGAGCGGCTCGCCGCCGAGGTTCTCGCCGACCCGGTCACGGAGTCGTTCGCCGTCGACGAGGCGGGCGCCGCGCCGCTGAACGCCGGCCCGGCCGATCTGCCCACGGTCGTCCACGTGCTGCCCCGGGCCGGCGTCACCGATCCGGCGGCCCAGTCGGCCCGCGAGGCGTTCGGCCTACTCGGCATCCGCCCCGACGCGGTCCGCAGCGTGCGCAAGTACTGGCTCCCCGCGCTCCCCGCCGACGATGCCGCCCGGCTCGCCTGGAAGCTGCTCGCCAGCGAGGCGATCCACGACGTGGTCGTCGGCCCGCTCGGGCTGCGGACGCTCGCCGGTGGAAAGCCGTGGCGGTTTTCGCGCACGTCCGTCCGGCTCGCCGGGCTCGACGACGCGGCGCTGGCGACGCTGAGCCGCCAACGCTGCCTGGCGCTCACGGTGCGCGAGCTGCACGCGATCCGCGACCACTTTCAGACCCTCGGCCGGGATCCGCTCGAGATCGAACTGGAGACGATCGCGCAGACGTGGAGCGAACACTGCTGCCACAAGACGCTCGGCAGTGGCATCGACCACGAGGGCCCGGCCGGCACGGCCCGGTACGACAACCTCCTCAAGGAGACCGTGTTCGCCGCCACGCGCACGGTCCGGGCGGCGCTCGGCAGCCGCGACTGGTGCGTGAGCGTGTTCCGCGACAACTCGGGCGTGGTCCGGTTCGACGGCGACCACGACATCTGCGTCAAGGTCGAGACCCACAATCATCCCTCGGCCATCGAGCCCTACGGCGGCGCGGCCACCGGCCTCGGCGGCGTGATCCGCGACGTCCTCGGCACCGGCCTCGGCGCCCGGCCGATCGCCAGCCTCGACGTGTTTTGCGTCGGCGACCCCGACACCCCCGCGGCGGCGCTCCCGCCGGGCGTGATCCCGCCGCGGCGCCTGCTGGCCGGCGTGGTGGCCGGCGTCCGCGACTACGGCAACCGCATGGGCATCCCCACGATCGCCGGCGCCGTGGCCTACGACCCCGGCTACCTCGGCAACCCGCTCGTGTTCTGCGGCACCGTCGGCATCATGCCGCGGGGCAACGCCGAGGCGGCCGTGCGGGCGGGCGACCTCGTGGTCGTGGCCGGCGGCCGCACCGGCCGCGACGGGATTCACGGGGCCACGTTCTCCAGCATCGAGCTCTCGACCGCCAGCGAGAGCCAGTCGGGGGGCGCGGTCCAGATCGGCCACGCCATCAACGAGAAGATGCTCACCGACTTCGTCCTCGAGGCATCGCGACAGCAGCTGTTCAACGCGATCACCGACTGCGGTGCCGGCGGCCTGTCGAGCGCCGTCGGGGAGATGGCCGCCACGCTCGGGGCCGAGGTCGATCTCGACCGGGCGCCGCTCAAGTACGACGGCCTGTCGGCGACCGAGGTCTGGATCTCGGAGGCCCAGGAGCGGATGGTGCTCGCCGTGCCGCCGGCCGCCTGGCCGCAGCTGGCGGCGGTGGCGGCCGCCGAGGGCGTGGAGGCGACGGCGATCGGCACGTTCACCGGCAGCGGCCGGATCGTCCTGCGCTGGCAGGGGGAGGTGGCGGGCGAACTCGACTGCGGCTTCCTTCACGAGGGGCGGCCGAAGCAGCGGCTCCGATCGCGGTTCGCGCGGGCCGCCGACCGGCCGCCGACCTGGTCCGCCGTTCACGCCGGCGGCCCGGCGGTCGCCGCCTGCCTGCTCGACGTCCTCCGGCTGCCCGACGTCGCCAGCAAGGAATGGATCATCCGCCAGTACGACCACGAGGTGCAGGGCTGCTCGGTGATCAAGCCGCTGCTCGGGCCCGGCGCCGGTCCGGCCGACGGCACCGTGGTCCGCGGCGTGCTCGGCCGCGACCGCGGCATCGTCCTCGGCGTCGGCCTCCGTCACCGGCTCGGCCACCTCGATCCCTACCAGATGGCGGCCGGGGGGATCGTCGAGGCGATCGGCAACGTCGTCGCCGCGGGGGCCGATCCCGACCGGATCGCGCTGCTCGACAACTTCTGCTGGGGGGACACGCGGCGCGAAGAATCGCTGGGCACGCTCGTCGAGGCCTGTCGGGCCTGCCACGACATGGCGGTGGCGTTCATGGCGCCGTTCGTGAGCGGCAAGGACAGCCTCAACAACGTCTTCGCCTGGACGGACGCCGCCGGGGGGCAGCACGAGCTCTCGATCCCACCGACGCTGCTGGCCACGGCAGTCGGCCAGCTCGACGACGTGCGCCGCGCGACGTCGCCCGACCTCAAGGGGGCGGGCAACCGGCTGGCCATCGTCGGCACGACGCGGGCCGACGTCGCGGCGACGCAACTCGAACTCACCGGCCGCATCAGCGGCGGCCGCCTGCCCACGGTCGATCCCGCCGCCTGCCGGGCCGCCTGGTCCGCGCTGGCCGCGGCCCGCGCGGCCGGCCTGCTCGCCTCCTGCCACGACTGCTCCGACGGCGGCCTGGCTGCGGCCGTCGCCGAGATGGCGATCGGCGGCGGCCGCGGCGGTCGGATCGAACTCGGCCTCGTGCCCCGTGCCGGCGACGACCCGTTCCCCGACCTGGCGATCGCCTTCGCCGAGACCCCGGGCCGGTTCGTCTGCGAGGTCCGGCCCGAGCATGAGGCGGCGTTCGCGGCGCTGCTCGACCGCGAGGCGCCGAACGCATGGGGCTGGATCGGCACGGTGGCGGCCGAGCCGGTCCTGGAGCTCGTGGCCACCGACGGCACCGTGGACCGCCTCCCGGTCGCCCGTCTCGCCGCCGCCTGGCGCAGGGAGGAACGCTGACATGCTCGCACCCCGGGCCCTGATTCTCCGTGCTCCCGGCACCAACTGCGACCACGAGACGGCGCACGCCTTCGAACGGGCCGGCGGTCTCGCCCGCCGGCTGCACGTCCGCGCCCTCGCGGAACGCCCTGCGCTGGTGAATGACTTCCAGATCATCTGCATCCCCGGCGGCTTCTCCTACGGCGACGACATCGCCAGCGGGCGGATCCTCGCGCTCGAGCTGCGGCTCCGGCTCGGCGACGTGCTCGCCCGGTTTCGCGATCGCGGCGGACTGCTGCTCGGCATCTGCAACGGCTTCCAGGTGCTCGTGCAGACCGGCCTGCTGCTCGGCGATCCGCAGACCGGACGGCCCCGGGCCGCGCTGGCCCACAATCATTCCGGACGGTTCATCGACCGCTGGGTGCGGCTCCGCGCGGTGGCCGGTCGCTGCCCGTTCCTGCAGGGCATCACCGACCTCGAACTCCCCGTGGCCCACGGCGAGGGCCGGTTCGTCACCCGCTCGGAAGCCGACTTCGCCGCGCTCGACGCGGCGGGCCAACTCGTGCTCCGCTATGCGGACGACGTCGCGGGCCGCTCCACCAATCCGAACGGCGCCCAGGGGGACGTCGCCGGCGCCTGCGACGAGACGGGCCGCGTGCTCGGCCTGATGCCCCATCCGGAACGGTTCATCGACGCGACGCAGCATCCCGCCTGGACGGGCCGGCTCGATCCGGCCGCGGCCGGGGCCGGGCTCGCCCTGTTCGCCAACGCGATCAAGGCCGTCTCCTGACGCCGGCCGGCCGCATTCGGCGTTGACTCGTCCCCGCGGCGTCCCTATATCCCCCGGGCCTCGTCGTCCCTGGCGGACCGTTGCCCATGATCCTCGTCCGCTCCCCCCTGCGCTGCACCGTCTGCTCGACGCTGATCGCGGCGGCCTTCGCAGCCGGATGTCGGATGTCGCTGCTCGACGATCGCGCCGCGCCGCCGCTGGCGTCCGCGCCGGGCCGGGAGGGGGCGACGGCCGTGCGAACGATTCCAGTCGAACTCTTGTTCGTCCGCCATGAGGAGCACGACGTCACGCTCCGCGAGGAGCTCTGGCAGTTCGTCGATGAGCAGGCTCTCCCTGCGGACCTGCGCCGGCGGCTCAACGCCAACGGGCTGCGGGCGGGAGTCGTCAGCGGCGACCTGCCGGCACACGTCGCCGCCCGGCTCGTCCCTGCGGAACCGGCGACACCCGCGGCGGCAGGCGAGCCCCCGGCCTGCGACCGCCGGACGCTGCGGCTGCTGCCCGGCGGCCGCAGCGAGATCCTCGTCGCGGCGAGCCGCAAGGATCTCGTCCTGCTCGAGCACCTCGACGGCACCGGCCGCGGTGTGACGTTCCACGACGCCAGCGGTCTGTTCGACCTCCGGCTCCGCCCCGCCGCCGACGGCCGCGTGCGATTGGAGATGATCCCGGAGATCAGCCACGGGCCCCGGGAACGGACCTGGGTGGGGGAGGAAGGGACGCTGCGCATGGAGGCCAGCCAGAAGCGGCACCGTCGTGACGACCTCGGCATCGTGCTCGATCTCGCACCCCCGGAGCTGCTCGTCGTGGCCGGCACCGACAGCCAGTCCTCGACGCTGGGCGACGCCCTGTTTCGCGATCCGTCGCCGGCGTTGACGACGCAGCGGCTGCTCGTGATCCGGCCGCTGGCCCGGGGCGTCGATCCGATGTTCGCCCCCGCGGTCGCTGAGTCGGGTGACGATCAGCCGCCGATCCAGGTTCGCTGACGGCCGACATCCGCCGGCCTGTGTCCCCGTTCCCGGCCTGCGGCCCGGCGCCAAGCCCGCGACCTCGCGGCGGTGTGAATCCCGGCAGGCTGGCGAAGGGCTGCCGCCGGCCGCGGCGGGGCGGGAGCGGCACTCTGCGGCACTCCGGCAAGGGAACGTGCCGGCCGGTCCGCCGGCTGCACCCGTCGCGCCGAATCGGTCGATCCAATCCAGGAAACCCGTCTCCGTCAGCAGGGTCGAGTCAGTCATGCACGCAGCAAACAACCGGCCGCAGCCCGCGGCATCGACCCGTCCCCGCATGGTCATGGTGTTCGCGTCCGCCTTCGTGGCCGGCGCCGCCGCGGCCGTCGGCGTCAACGGCGTGCTCGACGTCTGGCGGGCGCAGGCGAAGCCGGTGGTAGAGAGCGAGCCGATCTTCGTTGCCCTGCGGTCGCTGCAGCAGGGATCGCCCGTGACCGTCTGGGATGTCGGCCTGCGGAACTGGCCGAAGGCGATGCTGCCCGCCGACGCGATCCGCGCGCAGGACTCCTTCGAGGGCTGCGTGCTCCGCCATCCGCTTCGCGAGGGGCAGCCGCTGCTGAGCCTGCAACTCGTCCGGCCCACGGGGGAGGCGGCCGCGGCCGACGGGCCGGGCCCGTTCGACCACGGTGGCAGCGCGACGGCGAACCAGGTCGCCAGCAGCCTCCCGAACCCACCCGAGGCCGACCTCTGGGGACCAGTCGAGCAGGCATCGCCGCCGCCACGGCCCGAATCGACCACGGCGCCGCGGCAGCCAACGTCGTCCGACGTGCCGCCTCTCGCCCCGGTGGCCGGCGCGGATTCGCTGCCGCCGGTCGAGACCGCCGTGACCGGCTCCTCCGCTCCCATAGCCGCGCAACCGCAGGCTGCACCCCAGCCGGACGCCGCGGCCGACGCCGGGAGGCCGGCGCCGAACGAGCCGACTCCGGCCGACACGGCCGCACCCGAGAACCCCGCCGTGGCGGAGGTCGAACCGCCGCTCGTGTCGGTGGTCGTCAAGCCGGCCGTGGAGCCGGTGCCGGAGCCGGTCCCCGCCGCGACGGCGGATGCCGCACCGGCCCGGGACGAGGAACCGCGTCCGCGCAAGGGTGACGGCATGGTCCGCTACCTCGTCGTGCCCGAGCGGATCGCCCGCGAGGCCGACACGTTCTTCACCGCGCCCCCCGCACCCCAGGAACCGGCGCTGACAATGCCGCCGCCGGTCGCGGAAACGGTCGCCCAGTCGCAGCCGGTGGCCCCGCAGCAGGTCGCGCCGCAGCAGGTCGCGGAGTCGCGACAGCCGCAACCGGAGGAGCCGCGTGACGTTCCGGGCGGGCTGCTCCCACAGCCGGTTCCCATGCTGCAGCCCGTCGCTCCGTTGACCGCGCTGCCGACGCCGTCGGCAGCGCAGCCGAAGACCAACGTCCCGCAGCCGCGGCAGCCCGCGAGGAGGCCTGTGGCCAACCGGCCACAGGCCGCGCCGACCCGGCAGTCCCAGGCCCCGGCCCGACAGCCCGCCGCACCGGCCCGGCGCGGCAGCGTGGACGCGACCCGGCAGGGGCAGCAGCCGGCGCCGGCGGCGAAGCCGAGCCGCTTCGGGGCGGTGCTGTCCACGATCACGTCTGGCTTCGAGTCGCTGGGCGGCAGCCGCCGGCCGCCGGCGCGGCCGAGCGACTACGACGAAGCGATCGCCACGGACGATCCCGCGCTGCTCCCGGCACCGACACCGTGACGGGCGATTCTGCGCGGGATCGACCGCAGCCCTATTCCCCGGCGATGACGGCGTAGCTGCCCCCCGTCCCCTCCGCGAGCTCGGCGAGCCGGGGCGAGCGGCGTTCCCCGGCCGCCCCGAACTGCACGACCATGATCCGCGTGCCGCCGGCCACCCGCGCGAGCGACCGCAGTTCCCCTTCCACGAGGTCGTGATCGGCATCGGCGTCCGTGAGCACGAAGACCACGTCGGCGCCGATCCGCAACGCCGCGCCGATCGCCTCGGCGTGCCGCGTGCCGCCCGTGGCCTGCACGTCCTCGACGAACGCCCGCGCCTGCCGGCGCGACTCGTCGCTGGCGAACACGGGGCGGACCGTGCCCCCCGTCGGCGAGAAGACCAGCGGCCGCTCGTTGTAGAAGATCAGGCCGAACTGCTGGCTGTCGCCGAGGTCGTCGAGACTGCGGAGCAGTTCCGCCTTGGCGTTGGCCAGGGGCCGCCCCGCCGGCTCCCCCATGCTCGCCGAACGGTCGCAGACGTAGACGATCCGCTTGCCGCGGGCCTCGAGGCCGAAGAACCGGGCCGGGGCGCCGGGCGACCGCGGCGGCGCCGCGCGGACCGGCACGGCGAAGACGACGCACCACGCCAGCAGGAACGCCGACACGACGCCGTGACCGCGCACGGCCCAGGCCGCCGCAGGCTGCAACCGGCCGCTCAGCGTTGCCATGGTTCGATCACGATCTTGCCGGCGAGCGCGGCGCTGCGGCCGATGGTCGCTGCCTCCTGCAGGGCATGGGCCTCGGCCGTCGCGGCCAGCGGCAGCAGGCGGTCGATCGGCGCGGCGAGGCGGCCGGCGGCGAGCCAGCGGTTGACGTCGGCCGCGGCCGCCGCCTGCTCGTGGGGGTCGGCCTTGAACATCGCGAAGCCGACGAGGCTGCAGCCCTTCACGTAGAACGGCCCCAGCGGAAACACCGGCCGCGCGTCCCGCCCCGCCATCACCACCATCCGGCCGCGGTCGGCGAGCAGGGCCACGGCCCGGTCGAAATCGGGCTCGCGTTGCGTCTCCCAGACAACGTCCACGCCGGCAGGGGCATGGGCGCGCACGGCCTCCACGAGATCCGGCCGCCGGTAGTCGAAGACCGCCTCCGCGCCGAGTCGGAGCACCGCCGCGCGTTTCGCGTCGCTGCCGGCGGACGCGAGGACCCGGGCCCCGAGAACGTTCGCGATCTGCACGACCGCCGAGCCGACGCCGCCCGACGCCCCGTTGACGAAGATCGTCTCCCCCGGCCGCAGGCAGGCCCGCCCCACGAGGCCGAGGTGGGCGGTGATCGAGACCAGCGCGGCGGCCGCGGCCTGCCGATCCGAGACGCCCGCCGGGGTCTCGTACAGCCAGCGTTCGTCCACGACGGCGAGCTCGGCGGTCGTGCCCTGCCGGCCGAACATCCCCTGATTCGATCCCCAGACCCGCATCCCCGGACGCAGTCGATCGACCTCCGTGCCGACGGCCACGACCTCGCCGGCCAGGTCGGCGCCGACGACGAACGGGAACGGCAACGGCATCGACACCGTGCCGGAGCGGATGTACGTGTCGATCGGATTGACGCTGGCCGCGAGCACGCGAACGAGGGCCTGCCGCGGCCCCGGCACCGGGTCCGGCAGCGTGCCGCAACGGATGCCCTCGGGCGGCCCGACGGCGGTGATGAAGGCGGCTTGCATCCTGCCCACCCAGGGTCGCGAGGCTGGGCCGTAATTCTCGCCGTGCCTGGCCACCGTGGCCGCACCGCCAGGCCGCAGAGATTCTCCGGCCCCACCGTTTTACCAACGGCGGCCCGAAAACGGGAAAAAAAGCCTTTTTTTCAGCAAAAAAAACTGGCCTCTCCCGGGCAGCGACGACATAATCGTGGGCCTTTCGGAAGCCCTCGCCCATGCCGACGGATTCCTGCTATTCTTTGCCCATCTTGCTCAAATTCCCTCCATCCACTGGTCGATCCCCGTTGGCCCGCCGCGGAGCCTTTCTTCACCGGTTGCCGCGATGCAGGCAGGCGGTTTTCGCACCGGGGCCGGAGGGTCGCTGGACTTGCCCGCGCCTTGAATCAGACTGTCGGCCACGCGAATGATGCAGTGCCTTCCCGGAAGGCCTGCGGCAGGTCGGCCGTAGTACGTTCCCCCGTTCGTTCCACGAAGGAGCCGTGAGTTGTACGATTCGCTGCTGGATGAACTCGAAGACGACGTCGTTTCCACGCCCCGCGAAGTCGAGGACCTGACCGACAAGGTCGTCGACGCCGAGGAAGGCGATGCGGACATCCTCGTTGACGAGGGGGACGCCGCCATCGTGACCGAGGGGGAGATCGACGTCGATGCGGACGCCGACGTCGAGGCCGCCTCCGACGGCGAGGACATGCTCACCGAGCAGGTCGAGAACTGGTCTGACGACCCGGTGCGGATGTACCTCACGCAGATGGGCGAGATCCCGCTGCTGACCCGGGCCCAGGAGATCTACCTCGCCCGGCAGATCGAGACCACCCGGGCCCGGTTCCGGGCCAAACTGCTGGAGTGCGAGTTCGTCTGTCAGCAGGCATTCCGCGTCCTCGCCCGGGTACACCGCGGCGAACTTCCCTTCGACCGCACCGTGCAGGTGTCGGTGACCGACCGACTGGAAAAGGAGCAGATCCTCGGCCGGCTGCCGCACAACCTGCGGACGCTGGAGGTGCTCATCCGGCAAAACAAGGCCGACTACCGGATCGCGCTCTCCAAGAAGCGACGGATGGCGGAACGGCGCGAGGCCTGGGCGCGTCTCGGCCGGCGCCGCCGGCTGTGCGTCCGGCTCATCGAGGAACTCGGCCTGCGCACCCAGCGGATCGAGGCCACGATCCCGTCGCTGGAAAGCTTCCTCGCCCGGGTCCGTGAGCTGAAGGGCAAGATCGACGCCCACAAGCGGTCGAAGCAGCCGCCGTCGGCCCGGCAGAAGATGGTGGACGAATACCGCGCGATCCTCAAGTCGTGCCAGGAGACGCCGCGGAGCCTGCAGCGGCGCGTGGAGGAGATTCGGCGGATCTTCGCCCGCTACCAGCGGGCCAAGCGCGGCCTCTCCGAGGGCAACCTGCGGCTCGTGGTCTCGATCGCCAAGAAGTACCGCAACCGCGGCCTGTCGTTCCTCGACCTGATCCAGGAGGGCAACGCCGGCCTGATGCGGGCCGTGGACAAGTTCGAGTACCGGCGCGGCTTCAAGTTCTGCACCTACGCCACGTGGTGGATTCGCCAGGCGATCACCCGGGCGGTGGCCGACCAGAGCCGCACGATTCGCATCCCGGTCCACATGGTGGAGACCATGTCGCGGGTGCGGAACGTGGCCCGGCAGCTGCTCCAGGAGTACGGCCGCGAGCCGACGATCGAGGAGATCGCCGCCCGGGCCGGCACGCCGGTCGACGAGACCCGGCGGGTGACGGCGATGAGCCGCTACCCGATCAGCCTCGACCGTCCGGTGGGCAACAGCGAGGACAGCCACTTCGGCGACCTGCTCCCCGACACCGGCGCGGAGAACCCCGCCGTCGGCGCCGCCCAGGAGATGCTCCGCAACCGGATCGCCAAGGTGCTCAAGTCGCTCTCCTACCGGGAGCGCGAGATCATCAAGCTCCGCTACGGCCTCGGCGACGGCTACAGCTACACGCTCGAGGAGGTGGGGCACATTTTCAAGGTCACCCGCGAGCGGATCCGCCAGATCGAGGCCAAGGCCGTCCGCAAGTTGCAGGCCCCGGCCCGCAGCGAGGAGCTGTCGGGCTTCCTCGACTGAGGATCGCCGTCGTCATCGGATCGCGGGCCCGTGTGCCGGCGGCCGGCCACGTCGCCCCCTGCCCCCTGCCGCAAGGAGAGCCCGCATGCTTCGCCCGTGGACGATCCCGGCCCTGCTCCTCCCGCTCGCGGCCGCGGCCGCGGTGGCCATGACGTCGGTCGCGCCTCCCCCGCCGGCCGCGTTCCCCCGGACCACGATCGACCTCGGCACCGTCGTCGCCGACCTCGAGCGGTCGGTCCGGTTCTACAGGGACGTGATCGGGTTTCGCGAGGCGAAGGGCTTCGACGTGCCGGCCCAGGTGGCGACCGACGCCGGCCTCACCGACGGCAAGCCGCTCTCCATCCGCGTGCTCGTGCTCGGCGAGGGGGACAACGCCACGAAGCTCAAGCTGATGCAGGTCGCCGACACCGCACCCCGGCCGGGCGACAACGAGTTCATCCACTCGCACACCGGCTTTCGCTACCTGACGATCATGGTCGCCGACACCGACGCCGCCCTGGAGCGGCTCCGGGCAGCCGGCGTCAAGCCGCTGGCCAAGTCGCCGGTGGCGATTCCCGAGACGATCGCGCCGCCGGGCCTGTTCCTGACCTGCGTCCGCGATCCGGACGGCAACATCGTCGAGCTGATCGGCCCGCGGGCGCAGAAGTAGCCACTCCGCGCACGCCGCCCGGCACGCAACCGGCACCGCCT
Source organism: Pirellulales bacterium (assembly GCA_044360305.1). Taxonomy (GTDB): domain Bacteria; phylum Planctomycetota; class Planctomycetia; order Pirellulales; family UBA1268; genus QWPN01. The sequence continues at coordinate 12,308 of JBIKKQ010000007.1, read as the reverse complement.
CAGCCGGCGGGAATCTTGCCCGCCCGTTCGAGCCACGCGAGCACCTGCCCCGCGAGTTCGTCGGGCGCGGCCGACGTCGTGTCCACCACGAGCTCCGGAGTCAGCGGCTCCTCGTAGGGGGCGTCGATCCCGGTGAATCCGCGCAGCTCGCCCGCCCGGGCCTTGCGGTACAGCCCCTTGGGATCGCGACGCTCGCAGACCTCGAGCGGCGCCCTGACGAACACCTCGACGAAGTCCCCGGCCGGGAGCATGCCGCGGACGGCGTCGCGGTCGCGGCGGTAGGGGCTGATGAAGGCCGTCAGGGCGATCAGCCCCGCCTGCACGAACAGCTCCGCCACCGCGCCGATCCGGCGGATGTTCTCCTCCCGGTCGGCCGGGCCGAAGCCGAGGCCGAACCGGCGGGCGAACTCCTCCCCGTGCCGTTCGACGAGCATGTCCGGGGCGGCGTTGAGCCCGTGCCGGACGTTGTCGCCGTCGAGCACGAAGCTGCGCAGGCCGCGGGCGTGGAGCCTCCGGTCCACCGCGTTGGCCAGCGTGCTCTTGCCGCAGCCCGACAGCCCGGTGAACCAGAGGACGCAGCCCTTGTGCCCCGCCGCCCGCTCCCGGTCGGCGCGGCTGATCGCCGGCTCGTGCCAGCGGACATCGACCACTTCCCGGCTCTCTTCCCCGACCATCACTTCCTCCTCGTGCCGCCCGACGGACGGTCCGTTCGATCATTCCTCGCGGCTACCAGGCGTCGAGCCGGGCCGCGTACGTGAACCGCTCGATGCCCCCTTCCGGCCGTTGGCGGGCCACCTCGAGCGGCATTTCCTCGCCCGGACGGCGTCGCGAGACGACCTCCGTGAAGTCGCCGAAATCGGCGACGGGCCGGCCATCGGCGACGAGGATCACGTCGCCGTCCCGCATCCCGCACCGGTCGGCGGCCGAGCCGGGCTGGACGCGAACCACGCACGGGCCGCCGCCACCGGCCGACGTGACCCCCAGCCGGCCCCCCTGCCTGACATCGACGACCGTCTCGGGCAGCCTCGCGGCCAGCGCCGCGACGCTCGCCTCCGACGCGCCGGTGCCGAAGAGTTCGATCCGTTTCAGCCGCGGCATCCGCCCGAGCACCTCGAGGGCCGCGTCGTCGAGCGGCAGGCCGTGCGCGTTGACCATGGCCACGGACCGGACCCGCGGCAGCAGCCGCCATTCGGCCGCCCCGCCGGTCCACGACGGATTGAACTCGGCCTCCAGCACCCTGCGCAACGACAGTTGCCGCTCGCGGAACAGGACGCCGTGCGCCTCCAGCCGGCGCCGGGCATCGTCCGTCGCGGCCAGCCGATGGAACTCGAGCGCTGTGGCCGCGAGGCCGGCAAGGTCGGGCCGGTTCTCCGCGACGACGGTCTCCAGCATCTGTTCGGCATCGGTGACCAGTTCGGTATCGGCGTCGGCGAGCAGGTCGCGCAGCACTTCCACGGCCCGACTGGCGGCCTCGAGGTCGCCGGCGGCGATCACCCGCCGCAACGGCTCCAGGGCCGGCCGGCCGGCGGCGACCAGCGTCCGGGCCGCGGCCTCGCGACGCACGAAATGCGGGCTGGCGAGCTGCTCGGCCGCCTCCGCCAGGGCGGCGGCCGACACGGCCGGGGAACCGCCGGAGCCGGCCGGGCTGGGCGCCGAACTGGGAGCCGGGCCTGGAACCTGACCGGCCGCCGGCTCGGCGGCCTGACCCGCGGCCTGCAGCAGCAGGGCGGCTGCGGCAACGGCGAGGCAGGCGCTGGGGATCGACGGCGACGCGCTCGACATGACTGACCTCCGCCCCGGCCCCGGCCGGGGCCCGCCACGGCACCGGGGGACCGGCACGACTATATCGGACACACCGGCCACGGATGCCACAATCCCGGGGCAAAAAAAGGGCTTACACTGGAGGCGGGCGCCTCCGCGGCCCGTTCGGTCCCCGCGGCACGGCCGCCAAACCCGCCAGCCGATGACACTCCCCCTCACCGCCGACCGGTCCCCGCGGCCGCCGCTCCCCACGAACCGGGCCGAGATGCGCGACCGTGGCTGGGACGAGGTGGACGTCGTGCTCGTCAGCGGCGACGCCTACGTCGATCATCCGAGCTTCGCCAACGGCCTGATCGCCCGGCTGCTGGAGGGGGCGGGCTACCGGGTGGCGGTCCTCGCCCAGCCCGACTGGCGGACCTGCGACCCGTGGCGGGAGTTCGGCCGGCCGCGGCTGTTCTTCGGCATCTCCGCCGGCAACATGGACTCGATGATCAACCACTACACCGCCAACCGCAAGGTGCGGAACGACGACGCTTACTCCCCCGGCGGCACGATCGGCCGGCGGCCCGACCGGGCGACGCTCGCCTACTGCCAACGGGCCCGGGAGGCGTTTGCGGGCGTGCCGGTCGTGGCCGGCGGCGTCGAGGCGAGCCTGCGCCGACTGGCCCATTACGACTATTGGAGCGACACGGTCCGACGGTCGATCCTCCTCGATGCCAAGGCCGACCTCGTCGTCTTCGGCATGGGGGAACGGACGGTGCTGGAGGTCGCCCGCGGCCTCGACGCCGGACAGTCGGTCCGCGACCTGCGTCATCTGCGCGGCGTCGCCTACCGGCTCGGCGCCAGCGAGCCGCCCCCGACCGGCGCCGACACGCTCGAACTGCCCGACTACGACAGCGTGGTCCGCGACCCGCTCGCCTTCTGCGAACTGACGCGGCTCTCCCACCTGGAGACCAATCCGCACAACGCCCGCCGGCTCGTCCAGCGGCACGGCCGCGAGGCGGTGGTCGTCAATCCGCCCGCCCTGCCCCTCGAGCAGGCCGAGATGGACCAGGTCTACGGTCTGCCGTTCACGCGCCGGCCCCATCCCGCCTACGGCGATGCCCGGATCCCGGCCTTCGAGGTCGTGCAGCACAGCGTGCAGATCATGCGCGGCTGCTTCGGCGGCTGCACGTTCTGCTCGATCACGGCCCACGAGGGGCGGATCATCCAGAGCCGCTCGCAGGAGTCGATCGTCACGGAAATCAAACTCCTCGCCGCCCAGCCCGGCTTCAAGGGGACGGTCTCCGACATCGGCGGACCGACGGCCAACATGTACCAGATGCGGTGCACGCGGCCCGAGGTCGAGGCCAAGTGTCGGCGGCTGTCCTGCGTCCATCCGACGATCTGCAAGCTCCTCGGCACCGACCACGGCCCGCTCAAGTCGCTGATGCGCGAGGCCCGGAGCGTGCCCGGCGTGGACCGGGTGCTCGTGGCCAGCGGCGTGCGGATGGACCTCGCCCGGCGCGACCCCGAATACCTCGCCGAACTGGCCGCGCACCACGTCGGCGGCCATCTCAAGGTCGCTCCGGAGCACACCGACCCGGAGGTGCTGCGGCTGATGAAGAAGCCGGCGGCCGACGACTACCTGGAGTTCGACAAGGCGTTTCGAGCCGCCAGCCGGCGGGTCGGCAAGAAGCAGTTCACAGTCCCGTACTTCATCGCCAGCCATCCGGGCAGCGGCCTGGAGGAGATGATCGACCTGGCGGTGTTCCTCAAGCGCAACGGCTACAAGCCCGACCAGGTGCAGGACTTCATCCCCAGCCCGTTCGACATCGCCGCCTGCATGTACCACACCGGCCTCGACCCGATGACCCGCGAGCCGGTGAAGATCGTCAAGGGCCTGCGCGACCGGCGGATGCAGCGGGCCCTGCTCCAGTTCTTCAAGCCGGAGAACTGGTTCGAGGTCCGCCGGGCGCTGGAGCAGGCGGGCCGGCAGGACCTGATCGGGTCCGGCTGCGACTGCCTGATCCCCGACCGGCCGCCCCGCGAGGCCCTCGATCGGAAGCGGGCCGACGCGAACCGGGCGATCACCGAGGCGACGTCGGGGGATCACATCCGCGGCGGACCGGACGGCGGCCGCACGGCCCGCAAGCGCGGCAGCGTCGGCTACCGCCCCGGCCGGCGCGGCGGCAAGGGCACGAAACGCGGCCCGCCAACCTGACGCCGCACCACCGTGCCGGAACCACCGAGACGACACCGCCGGATCGGCCCGAACTGCTACGGCCGCGGGGACCGCCCTGCGCGGTGGACCATGAAGGCAACGCTCTCGCTCATGCCGACCGGATGGAGTGTGACGTGAGCGTGTGCGGCGGCGAACACGCGGAACACCTCGTCGCAAAACCCCTGGCCGACGAGATCGACGCCCGTGAAATCGACCGTGACGTGGCGAAACCGTTCGAGCCCGGTCGTGATCCGCCGCGCCTCGGACCGCGACAGCAACTGCACGCCGAAGGTGGCGAGGCGGACCGTCGTCCTTGTCCGATCGAAGGTGAGCGTATCCGGATCGGTCCACTCGCGAAACACGTCGGCGAGCACTGGCACCCGCCCCGGGGCAAACTGCATGCAGACCCGGGTGCCGGTGCGAGGTTCCACGAGCAGTTCGATGGTGGTGTCTCGGGCATCGTTGTCGGTGATCCAGGCGACGCGTCCGGATTCGAGCCGATACCGATTTGCCGCTTTCGCCGAAAAGAAAATCCCTTCGCCGGTATGCCGCGCGGGCTGGGTCGTGAACCGGCCCTTCTCGAGCACGAAGACAGCCTCGACGTCTTCGGGAAGATGAAGCGACTCCCGGACGTGGCGAAAGACGCCGATGCCGTCGTCGGCGATATCGACGAGCACGCCGGCGGCCGAAACGACGGCGGTCACCAGCAACACGGTTCCGCCGCTGTGATCGATGGCGTTGTTGACCATCTCGGTGAAGGTGTAGCCAACCGTGGCGAGCTCCTGTCCCGACAGGCCGAGGTCCGCCAGCGTCGGCCGAACCTCGCTCCACAGCCGATCTTCGGCGAGCCCCCGAAGCGGCCGTTCCCAGCGGGCGCCCGGGAGCACGTATCTCGCGCCGCGTCCTGCGCCCGCCCGCGCCAGCCGTCCGCACGCGACGAGCTCCCGCAGTCGCCGCTGGGCTGTCGCCCGCGATACGTTCAGGATCGCCATCGCCTCGTCCGTGGAGATGGCGCCGTGCCCGAGGGCGTGGACGACGAGCGGACTGGAAGAATCACGGCTCATGCAGAACACCTGACCTATTTTTCGAAGAATAGATCAAAATCGGTCAGCAAGCGAATGTCTCGGGCGAAATCCTTGTTCCGCTGGTTCACCGGATGCGGCCCGAGCGACCGACCAACCTGACTCGGCCGGTTGACCATCTGTGAATATGGGAATATGGTTTCCCATATGAAAACCACGATCGAGCTGCCGGACGACCTGTTCATCGCCGCCAAGAAGCGGGCGGCCGAACTCCGCGAACCGCTGCGGGCGCTCGTGGAACGCGGCCTCCGCGCCGAACTTGGCCGCAGAACACCGCGACGCGGGCTCAAGCCGAAGACGATCCGGTGGGTGACCGTGGCGGGCGGGCTCCCCGCCGGCGTGGACGTCGCCGATCGGGCCGCGATGCACGACTGGCTGCATCGGCAGCGATGATCGCGCTCGACACGAACCTGCTGATCTACGCGCACCGCGCCGACACCCGCGAGCACCGCGACGCCCGGGGTGCGATTGAAAAGGCCTGCAACGCGGCTGGCGGATGCGGCATTCCGCTGCCGTGCGTGGCCGAGTTCTTCAGCATCGTGACCCATCCGGCGGCGAGCGGTTCCCCATCGTCAGCGCGGGCTGCCGCCGACTTCTTGGCGGCTCTCGCGGAGGCCGGCATCGGGATCCTGATGCCGGGACCGTCGTTCCCGACTCGCCTGCTGCAGACGGCGAGCGATCTGGAGGTAACCGCCCCGCGGATCTTCGACGTCCAGATCGCTCTCTGTGCGGTCGATGGCGGCGCCACGGAACTGTGGACGCATGACCGCGGGTTCGTGAAGCTTCCCGGCCTCGCGGTCAGACATCCGCTCTGAGTGGCGATCACGCCCCCGGTATCACAAGGAAAAGCCGCCGGCGGCCGCGGCTATCTGGCCGCCGCCGCGACTCCGGCCGGCCGGACGCCGGCTCCCGTGCGGCCGGTGAGCGGATCGCCGAGTTCCCTTGCCTGCATTGCAAATCCTACGGCGGCACCGTACGATTTGCAGGGTGTGGATCCCCCGCCAAATAGAGTCCCGGATTACGTCCCTCGCCGCCACGCGGCCGGTCGTGGTCATCACCGGCGGCCGGCAGACAGGCAAAACGTCGCTCGCCCGGCGGCTGTTTCCCCGGCATGCCTACGTGTCGCTCGACCTGCCAAGCGCCGCCGCCCAGGCCGAGCACGACCCGTCGGCGTTTCTCGCCAAACATCCGGCGCCGCTGGTGATCGACGAGGTGCAGTACGCGCCGGGCCTCTTTCGCCATCTGAAGCGGGCGGTCGATGAGCGGCGGCGCGAGCCGGGCCGGTTCATCCTCACCGGCTCGCAGCCGTTCACGTTGATGCGCGGCGTATCGGAATCGCTGGCCGGCCGGGCCGCGATCGTGGACGTCGAGGGGCTGACCTACGCGGAAATCCGCTCGGCACGCCCGCGGATGACGATCGGCGAGATGCTGCTGCGGGGCGGATTCCCCGAACTGCACGCCGACCCGTCGATCGACACCGCCGAGTTCATGCGGTCGTACGTCGCGACCTACCTGGAGCGGGACCTGCGGAGCCAGCTCCGCATCGGCAGCCTCCGCGACTTCGAGCGGTTCATCCGGGCGGCCGCGCTGCGATCCGCACAACTGCTCAACAAGGCCGAGCTCTCGCGGGACGTGGCCATCAGCGGCTCGACCTCCGGCGAGTGGCTCGGGCTCCTGGAACGCGGCGGGATCGTGACGCTCCTCGAACCCTGGTTCTCCAACCGCGGCAAATCGCTGGTGAAGACACCCAAACTCTACTTTCGCGACACGGGCCTGGCGGCGTTCCTCATGGGCATCAAGTCCGCCGACGAACTGGCCGACTCCCCGCTCGTCGGCGGGCTCTGGGAAACCTTCGTCTGCGGCGAACTTCGCCAGTCGCTGGCCCGTGCCGCCCCCGCGCGGCAGCTGCATTTCTGGCGGGATCGGACGAAAGAGGCCGATTTCCTCATCCATGCGGGCGGCCGTTTCACGATCGCGGACGCCAAGTGGACCGAGTTTCCCACGGCCGCCGACGCCGCCCGTCTGCTGCGGATTCGGGACTCCCTTCCCGCCGGCCGTGTGGCCCGGATAGCGATCATCTGCCGCACGCCGGACCGGCATCCACTGATCGCCGACGCCGTGCCGCCGGTCGAGGCGCTGGGCCCGGCCGACGCCGCCGGCTTCGCGGCCGCTTGAAGCTTCCGTACGATTGACATGGCCTGGATCGCCTGATTGAAGGGGCCTCGGCAGGGCCGTCGCTGCCACGCTGCCGGGAACCCTTTCCGCACCACGCGCATCCAATCCCTGCAGAGGCCGTCCGCAGACCCGGCCACCCACGCCCCCCGAGAGCCACCCCAAGCCCATGCCCAAGACCGATCGCCGCGAGTTCCTCGCCCGCTCCACGGCCGCCGCCGCCGTCCTCGGGTTTCCGTTCGTCGGTCGCATCTCCGCTGCGGCTGGTGCTGACACCGCTGCTGACGATTCCACACCGGCCGACCGGCCGGCCTTCGACTATGCGGCTGTGTTCGCCACGGCCCGCGAGCGGATGGAGGCCCAGCACAAGCCCGGCGTCGTGATCGTGATTCCGCCCGATGCTGACGATGCGGCGGCCTTGAAGTTGGCACTGACCGCCACGCTCCTGCCACGCTCCTTGACCAACGGCCAGAGGTGGGCGACCGGCAGGCTTTTCTCTCGGGCCGTGTTCGTCGTCCTGCCGTGGCATGAAGTCCGGAAGCGGTTGCCCGGGGCCGATGCCGATGCCCTGTGCCTGATCCTCGATGCCGCCGGCAACGTCATCGAGACGGTTCCCGCCCCTGCCAGGCCTGTGGACGCCGCCGAACGGCTCCTGCCGGCCGCCGTGCTCGGCGCCACGTTCATCGCCGACATGAACGCCCGGCTCGACGGCCCCGACGGCCGGCGGCTCGCCGCCGACGCCAAGGCCGAGCGGGCGGCGCGTGCCGATGGCGGCAAGGAAGTCGACCGGTTGCTCGCCGGACTCGCCGCCCCGGATGCGGGCGACGCCGAGCGTGCCGCCGCCGCCAAGGCCCTCGCGGAACTGGTCGCAACCGCTGCGGCGATCATGCTGGAGAAACGCAGCATGGCCGACCGTGAACTGGCTCTGCGGATCGACGACATCCTCGTGGCCGCCTGTGGCGGCATCCCCGTTGGCCCGGACTCGCCCGGCCTGCCCCACGGCGTGCAATGCCATGAAGTCATGATCACGATCGATCCCTGCCCGGGATGCGGATTGGGCCGTGCCGCCGCCCCCACCGCCCGGCGGTTTCTCCACTTTCTCAGCAGCCCCGAGGCTGCGACACAAGCGAGCCCACCGCGTTCGAGTCCCGCCGTCCAGCCGTACTGACCCGTCAGGAGCAACCCATGCCCAAGACCGATCGTCGCCAGTTCCTGGCCCGCACCACGGCCGCCGCCGCCGTCCTCGGGTTTCCGTTCGCAGTCCGGGCCACAGGCGGCGAACCACCCGACGCCGCGCCGGCCGACCGGCCGCCCGTCGACTACGCGGCCCTGTTCGCCAAGGCCCGCGAGCGGATGCAGGCCGAGCACAAGCCCGGTGTGTTGATCGTCATTCCACCGGGCGAGGACGATGCTGCGGCGCTGGAGTTGGCGATCACGTTTCTCCTCGCGCCCACGCTCGTCGGGCCCGCACTCATCGATGGGAAGTTCATCGAGCATGCCGGCCCTGCCCCGGCCACCGCCCGGCTCTTTTCCCGGACGGTCTGCGTCGCCCTGCCACGGGATGACATCCAAAAACGGTTTCCCGATGCCGACGCCGCAGCCCTGTGCCTGATCCTCGACGCCGATGGCAACGTCATCGAGACCGTTCCAGCGCCCGCCATGCCTGCTGACCAAGCCGCGCGAACGCTGCCCACGGCGGCCTTGAGCGCCGCCATCATCGCCGACATGAACGCCCGGCTCGACGGCCCCGACGGCCAACGGCTCGCGGCCGACGCCAAGGCCCAGCGGGCGGCGCTCACCGACGGCGGAAAGGAGATCGACCGGCTGCTCGGACTGCTCACCGACGGCAGCGATCGGACGCGCGAACTCGCCACCAAGAGCCTTGCGACACAGGCTGCGGCCGGTACGGCGATTCTCCTTGAGAAGCGGAAAACGGCCAGCCCGGAACTGGCTGAGCGGATCGACGGTGTCTTGGTCGCCGCCTGCAGCGGCCTCGAGGCAGACATCGCCGCGCCGCATCTGCCCTACGGCGTCGCTTGGCGCGACTTCACCGTGTTTTTGGACTGCGGCGGCGTGTGTGCCACCCTCGGCGATCGTCGGATCAACATCCGACCACCCGCAAAGTGCGGCCTGAGCCGCCCCGGGCCGGCTGCCCGGCGGTTTCTCCGCTTCCTCGGCAGCCCCGAGGCCGTCGTCACCGCCACCGCCAAAAAGGCTGACCCGTGACGGACGCTGCCGCCGCGCTTGCCGGCATCGAGCCCGTCGGTGTCGGGTTCGCCCTCCATCCCGACGCCGAGTACCTCGGCCTCTGCCGCGGGATCATCGAGAACGACGCCGAGTTCTTCGAGATCGCCCCGGAGTCGCTCTGGCTTCCCGCGGCCGACGGGACGCTCGCGCCGAGCCCGTGGGCCGACATGATCGACGACCTCTGCGCGCGATCGGGAAAACCGGTGGTCGGCCACGGCCTCGGCCTCTCGCCCGGCCACGCGGGCGACGACGAGCCGCGGCTGACCCGCTGGCTGGAGGCGATCGCCCGCGATCAGCGCCGGTTCGGCTTCCGCTGGTACACCGAGCACCTCGGCTGGATCACCGCGGCGGGGCTCGAGGCGGTGTTGCCGCTGCCGCTGCCCCCCACCGCCGAGGCCGCCCGCACCACCGCCGCCCGGCTCGCACGGCTCCAGCCGATCATCCCCGTCGTCGGCTTCGAGAACCAGGTGTCGTACTTCGCCTTCGGCGATCCGCGGCAGGAGGCGGGATTCTGGAACTCGATCTGCACGGCCGGCGACCTCTGGCTGCTCCTCGACCTGCACAACGTGTTCACGCAGTGCCAGAACATGGCCGTGCCGATGGCGGAATATCTGGCCGACCTCGACCTGTCGCGGGTCATCGAGATCCATCTCTCCGGGGGGAGCGAAAGCGAGGCCGCCTGGCTCCCCTCCGGACGCGTCCTGCGGATCGACTCTCACGACGGCCCGGTTCCGGAACCGGTCTGGGAGGCCTTTGCGGCGCTCCGACCCCGGTGCCCGAACCTCAAGGGGGTCGTGGTTGAGCGGCTCAACGGCACGCTCGCGCCGGCCGACGTGCCCCCCTTGGCCACGGAAGTACGGCGGGCGCGGCGGATCTTCTGGGAAGGGTGACCAGGATGCTCCGCGCCGTTCAGGAACTGCTGCTCGACTGCCTGCTCGCCGACGACCCGGTGCGGGCCCTGAAGGAATTGCTGCCGCGGGCCGCGGGGCTGTCTGACGAGGAGCGGGCCTGGCTCGCGGGGATCGACGCCGACGGCCTCGCGATCACGGCGCTGATCGTGAAAAAACTCCGCTTCGAGCGGCTCACGCTCGCGCACGGGGAGATGCAGAGCCTGTTCGACCTCGATCCGGCCCGGTTCATGCAGCTCTACCGGGAATACACCGCGGCCGTGCCGCCGACCGGCTACTTTCCCTCCCAGGAAGGCGACCTGTTCCGCGACTGGCACCGCCGGTAGCCGCTGGCGGTCTTGCCTTCACCGAGAAGCGCGCCTTCCTCCGCGGCTACGACCGCACGAAGCGGCTCATGCAGGACGTGGTCGATCTGTCGCCGCGTCACGCCGGCTCCAGTGCCCGGCGGACGAACACCTCGGCGGCGATCTTGGCCTCGGAGACGAGCGTGTAGTTGTCCGACACGGCATGGATCCGGCGGGCGAGGTCGGCGTCGAAGCAGCGCATCACCAGCCGCAGCGGCCGGCCGCTGCGGCTGGCCTCGGCCACCGTCTGCGCCGTCAGGCCGATCTCCAGGTTCAGGGCGTCGTTGCTCGTGCAGGCGACGAGGGCCCGGGCCCGCTCGATGCCCGCCCGATGGAGGATCACCGGCCGCGTGGCATCGCCGACGATCACCGGGCAGCGCGGATTCGTCTCGCGGTGCAGCTCGTCGTCGGCGACGGGATCGATCACAACGACGGGAATCCCGCGGCCCGATAGGTCGCGGGCCACGGCCGTGCCCACCGCCCCGAGGCCGCAGACGACGACGTGGTTGCGCATTCGGCGGGCGCGAAACTCGTTCCGCAGCTTCGCGGCGGTCCCGGTGAGCACGAACACGGCCAGCAGCGAGGCCGTGATGGCGATCAGCAGCACGCCCGCGAACATCAACGCCACGCCGAACAGCTTCACCGCGACCGGGGCCTGCTGGAGATTGATGTCCCCGAAGCCGACGGTGGTGACCACCGTGGTCGTGAAGTAGACCGCGTCGATCCAGCTCAGCCCGAGGCTGAACCGGAAGACGACGATCGCCGCCAGGTAGATCCCCGCGAGCAGGAACGGAATGGCGACGAACTCCGTGCGGACCGGGCGGCGCTGCAGGACCGGTCGCCGCGCGACCGGCGAGCCGGCGGCCGTGGGCATGGCGAGGGCGGCCTCGACGAAGGCGTCGGCGGCGAGGTCAGCCGGGGCGAGGGCCGCCGCGATCCCGAAATCCGTCTCGAACCGCCGGCAGAGTTGGGGCTGCGAGTGTCGCATCACGACGCGGACGGCCGGCGCCTCGCCGCGGATCTCGAGCGCCGCCTCGAGGTTGTCCACGTCGCTGGAGGTGGTGAGCACGGCGGCCCGGGCGCCGGCAAGGCCGGCCGCCTCGCGGGTCGAACGGGCGCGGAAGTCGCCGCGCACGATCCGGGTTCCGGAGGCCACGGCCCGCTCCAGCCGTTCAGCGGTCGTCCGCTCGTCGGCAATCACCGTCACGCCGCAGCCGCAACCGCACAGCGACTCCACGACCTGCAGGCCAAATCGCCCCAATCCGCAGACCACGACGGCTTGCATGGCGGGGGAGTATAGCCGTCGGCCACGGGCCCCGGCCCGGCCGGACGGCGTGGTACGCTTCATGATGGCCGTGGTGGCCCGATTCCGCTGTCCCGTGGAGGTGTCATGCGTTTCGTCCATATCGCGATCGCGGTTGCCGTCTGCCTTGTCGCCTCGCCGATCCCTGCCGCCGACACCGCGACCGAACTCTCCGTCGCCGAAGCCGCCCGGCTCGCCGCCGGCCGACCCGGCGTGCTCAGATTCCCGGCCCTGACGGCGCTCCCGGCGGACGTCGCCCGGGAACTGGCCCGGTACCGCGGCGGCCTC
>JBIKKQ010000238.1:0-4483 GCA_044360305.1 Pirellulales bacterium | reverse complement strand
CGGGCCAGTAGCGACTTGCCGGTGCCACTCTCCCCCGTGATCAGGACCGTGGCCGGCGTGTGGGCGATCCGCTCCGCCACGTCGAGCAACCGGCGGAGCGCAGGGTCGGAGCCGAGGATCGCCGTCTGCCGGAGCGGATGGTCGGCGGGCGCCGGCGGGCCGGCGGCGGCCCCGCCGGGCAGGGCGGCGAGCAGGTCGTCGTCGCGCCACGGGGCGGCGACGACGGTGGCGCCGGGCCAGTCGGCGTCGGCAACCCGTCCCGCGGATAGCGTGACGATGACCGAGGCCGGGCTCGCGCCACCGGCCGCGGCGGCGGCCACCGCGCGACCGTCGGGGATGGCGCCGGCGATCAGGCACGCGTCCCAGGCCGCGCCCGCCAGCGACCGGACCGCCTCGGGGGCGGACCCGACGGCGGAGGCGTGGTAGCCGAGGCTGCAGAGCCACTGGGCCACGCCCGAGGCCGCCCGGCGGTCGCCATCGACGACGAGAATGCGGCCGGAACGCGGACGGGTCTGGACGCTGTCGAGCATGGTGGATCCCGGAAGGCGGAGACCGCCGGCCGGGCCTCCACGAATCTTTAGGTCGCAAAACGGCGACGGAAAAGTCGCCGCAGGGCGACTCGCTTGCCGAAACCTCAGCCTCGACGCGGCATCGCCGGCACGACCGGCAGGACCGTCACTCGGCGGGCCGGTCCGGCTCCGGGGCGACGTGGTTGACGTCGCCGAGATGCACCGCGTCGGCGATCCGGTCGGCCGCCGGGCCGAGGAGGATTTCGCGGTTCTCGAACAGCGACTCCGGATCCTGGTCGAGCATCCGGATCCGCCGCTTGCGGAACGAGAAGAACGCGATCACGGCCAGGGCCGCGATCGCCAGCACCACCACCACGGCAGTGAACCCGCGTTCCGCCGACTGGATCAGGTCGGTGATCCGCTCGCCGAACAGGTACGCGAGGCCGAAGAATCCGCCGATCACCACCGAGGCACAGACGAAGTCCGCCAGCAGGAACCAGCGGTACTTCACCCGGAGGATGCCCGCCGTGAGATAGAACGGGCTGCGCAGGCCGACGAGGAACCGGGCCACGAAGAACGCCTTGATGCCGTGCTTCTGCAGCAGTTCCTCGATCGTCTTCTCGCGTTGCGGCGTGAGGAATCCCGACCACCAGGGATGCTCCCGCAGGATCCGGGCCCCGGCGAACCGGCCGATCGCATACATCAGGCTGTCGCCCAGGAGCGCCCCCACGAGGCAAGCGGGCAGGGCGTAGTACCAGCGGAGGGTGCCGCTCTTGCTCAGGGCCCCGGCGGCCACGATCGCCACTTCCTCCGGCACCGGCAGGCCGATGCCCGTGAGGGTGAGAAAGATCACGATCCCGAGGTAGGAACCCGGTGCAAGCCAATCGAACATGGAGGGGAAGCGGCGAACGCGGGTTTCGGGGCGTCGGGTCCAATGCCTGAACCGGAGATTGTACCCGGGAGTTGCGCCGCGGCAGAGGGTGTTTTTGCCGTCGGCCACGGGCCCTGCAGGATGCCGATGCCCGCGAACCGCGACACCGGCACGAGGTGTCCGGCAGGCCCGCAGGTGCTGAAAACAGGCGGCGCATCGGCCCGTCGCGACTGCCGCTTGCCGGCGGCGGCCGAGCGGCCGAAGGTTGCCTCGTGCCGGGCCGGATCCGAGGGCGAGCCGTCCTCACCACCCCGGAACGGCACTTCTTCTCGGACGACGGGTTGTCGGGCGGTGCGGCTGAGGCCGCGGCCCGGCACAGCGTAGGCCGATCTGCTCGGCCGCCACGGTGCGGCCGAGCCGCGGCTCGTTTCGTCCTCCCGGCAGTCAGGCCGGGGGTTTTTCCGCGCACCGGAAGCCACGGTCCCGAGGTCTCCGAGAGTTAAAGGTGTATCCATGAAATTTTTCCTTTCCCTGGCCTGCGGCGTCGCCCTGCTGTTCTCCGCCACGGCCCACGCGAGCAGCATCAACATCGGCAACATGGCCGCCTGGTCGGGCAGCACGAGTTGGGTGACAGGCAACAAGACCTTCACCTACCTGTCGAGTTCGGGCACTTGGAACGGAAGCGAGTTGCTGACGCTGTCGTCGAACATCCCGCAGAAGTCCCACTCGCTCGGGATCGTGTCGCTCAGCAGCTACATCGGCCCGCAGAACCTGTCGGTCTCCTACCGCGTGGACATCAATGACAATGACGTCTTCAAGACCGTGGCCCTCGACCAGAACCACACGGGGGACAATGTCACGACCACCAAGGACGTGTTCGTCAGCGAGTCGGACTTCCTGGCCGATACCCCGCTGGTGACGCTCGTCGCGTTGAACAACCTCGCGCCCGTGGATGCGGCACTGCCAGGGGTCCAGAGCCTCTGGGTTCGCGACACGATCGTGATCGACGACACCGGTTCGCTGTTCGGCGTGTCGAACACGTACGTGCAGATGGTGCCGGAGCCGGGGACCTACGCCCTCGCCGGCGTCGGCATCGCGCTGGCGGCAGCCCAACGGCTGCGGCACCGCCTGACGGCGGGCCGCCGCGGCAAGACGACCGGCTGACGGCCGGCCGAAGCTCGGCAGCGGTCCTGGGCGGTCGAACCGCTCAGGACCGCTGCGATGCCGGCCCGACCTCGATCCCGGGGCCCGGTTCGATGGCCACCGTCTCGGCGGCGACGTTGGCCATCACGACCCGGACCGACGCGGGGCTCCGCCCCGGGAGGACGAGGATCGCGGCCACGTCTCCCCCCGGAGGCGCGATCGTCTCCAGCCCGGCGACGCCGAGCACGTAGGCGGCCGTGGAGAGGGCATCGGCGACGGCGGCCGTGGGGGCGATGACGGTCGCCGACAGCACCCCCTCGGCCGGCCGGCCCGTCCGGGGATCGAGGATGTGCCCCAGCCGCCGGCCGCGATCGACGAAGAACTGCGTCGCCGAGCCGCTCGTGCCGAGCGCCCGATCGTCGAGCGTGATCGTGGCCAGCCGCCGCCCGGGAAACAGCGGGTGCCGCAGGCCGACCGGCCAGCCCCGCCGGCCGGGCAGGGCCGGGCCGTGGATGCCCCGGGCCCGCACGCTGCTCTGGCCGCCATGCACGAGCATGCTCGGCACGCCCGCGGCGGCCAGCGCGTCGCTGGCCCGATCGACCGCCCAGCCCTTGCCGATCGCCCCGGGGTTGATCTCCACGCCCGGCCGCGTGAACCGCATCCGGCGGCCGGCCGCGTCGAGTTCGACGTGCCGCATCCCCGACGCGGCCAGCGCCGACGCCAGTTCATCATCGGTCGGCGTCCGCCCCTGGCGGCGCAGGAAGCCCCACGCCCGCACGAGCGCCCCGGCGGCGATGTCGAAGCCGCCCCCCGTGCGGTCGTGAAGTTCGCGGGCCAGCGTCAGCAGGCCGTGCAGCTCGTCCGACACCGGCTGCCAGCCGGCCGCGGCGCCGGCATTGAGCCGGGAGAGTTCGCTCTCCTCCCGGTAGATGCTGATCGTCGCCTCGATCTCGTCCACGAGGTCGAGCGCCGCCACGCCGAGTTCGGTCGCGTCGGGCACCTCGCCGACGTTGAACACGACCTCGAACCGGCAGGCCATCGCCTCCCGGCCGACCACCAGCGTGTGGATGTCGAAGTCGCCCGTCATGCCATCCGTCATCGTAGCCCGCGGCGCGGGCCACGGTGAAAAATCAATGTCCGGCGACGGGGCATGGGCAGCCCCGAACCTCCACCAGCGGTTGCATGATCACCGCTACCGCGGCGCCAGCCCGCGGTCGAAGGCGTCCTGGTCGCGCCGGAAGACCGCCAGCTCGCGCTCGAAGTCGGCCAGCCCGATCCGGTAGGCGGGCCGGGCGTCGGTGTGCGCGTGGCAGTGGGCCACGAGGAGCCGGTGGAGAAACTTGAACAGCTGCCGCGGCACCCGCAGGCCGCGCAGCCCGTCGATCAGCCGGCGCTCGTCCACGTCCGACGCGAACAGCTGGCCGAGCGTGGCCGGCGGCGTGCCCACGCTCGCCGCCCGGACGCGGGCCGAGGCGATGTCGTGGAGCGTTTCCCCCGACCACTCGAGCGCGGGGACGAGGTTCTGCTTGTCGAGCCGGGCACGCTGGTTGAACGACTCGGTCTCGCGCTCCACGAACCGGTACAGCTCGCCGGGCAGGAGCAGCTTGCAGCCGAGGCCCGGCAGCTTGAGAAACTTGTTGTCGAAGATCGGCCAGATCACCTGCCGCATCCGCTCGGCCGAGCCGTTGATGACGTGCGGCTCGTCGAGCCGGTCCACGATCACCACCAGGCCGCTGAACCCGAGCGACCCGAGCACGCCCTGCAGCTTGGCGAGCAGTTCGTAGCGGTCGTCGCTCCGCGGGCTGGCGGGAAGCGGCTGGCCGGCGAGATCGACCTCCGGCATCCGGGCCAGCGCCCGGGCCAGCTGGCCGACCGTGCGGTTGCCGGTCCGCATCGACCGCACGATCCGCCACGCCCGCCACCCGCTCCGCGCCCGACGCGCGAGCCACGGCAGCCAGGC
>JBIKKQ010000075.1:0-15801 GCA_044360305.1 Pirellulales bacterium | reverse complement strand
GTGACATGCTCGTCGCCGGGGGACTTTGCCGATGCACCATCCAGCGGCATGGTGCGTCCCACGGTCCAGGCAAAGCACCCCGACTCCTGCGCGTGCCACCGACCGGCTCCGCGACTCAAGCGAGTACGCCGACCGGGGCCCGAATGAGAAGGGCGGAATAGGACAGGCATCTTCCAGAGGGGTGGAATCGGACAGGCACATTCCGGGCGGCCAGGGGGCAGGAAGTGGCCGGAAATGGGTAGGCTTCGTTTGGCATGGCTCGCTGCGGGATAGGAGTCACAACGGTGGTCCTTCGGCGGACAGGAGGGCGGCAGAAGATGACTGAAAACGGTCATGGAATCACCGCTGAGGTGCTTGTCTGCCGTGACCTGACGCCGGCCGCGACCGCGGAATGTTGGGGGCATGTCCTGCGGCCGATCGCTCTGGAACGTGATGCCGACGCGGTGGCCGACCTCGCGGCAGTCGTGGCCCGCACCGTCAGGAAAACCCGCCCGCAGCCAACGGCGGCCGGGCTGATGGCCGAACTCCGCGGCCGTCCCGACAGGCAGGTCAGTTGCTGGCTGGCTTGGGCGATTTCGCCCGCGGGAAAGACGGGAACAGCAGGGCCCAGCGGCCTGGTGACGCTCGTCGAGTCGCGCGGCCGCACGGGCGCGGCCCGTTTTTCTATCAGCTGGCTCATCGTCAGGCCCGACGCCCGACGGCAGGGGTTGGGGCGGGCACTCGTGGCGGCGGCCGTGAGTCGTGCCCGCTCCGCCGGCGCGGATGTCGTGTGGACCGAGACCTCCCGAGACTGGCCGGCGGCCGAATTCTGGCGGGCCGTCGGCTTCGTTCCGTCCCGGCCGGCCGGATGACCTGCTATTCTCCTGCGTAGGGGGACGAGCATCGCCCCGGAGACCACGCGAGGAAGGACCGATGGCCAATTCGCCGCGACAGGAGTTCGAGAAGGACATCGACGACGTGCGGCAGATGCACGAGGAACTCGTCCGCGGTGCCGGCGGCACGCCGGGGGGCACGTGGATTTTCTTCCTCGGCCTCGTGCTGGCGGCCTCCGGGCTGTGGTTCTTCCTCAGCAACGTCCATGTCATGACCGAGCCCTTCGGCATGGTCTCGGGCGTGCTCGGACGGGGCTTCGGCCTCGTCGGGCCGGCGATGAGCACGGGCATCGTGTTCGCGCCGATTTTCCTCGGCCTCGTGCTCCTGTTCTACGACGCGAAACTCAAGTGGGGCTGGGCGCTGTTTTACGTCGGCTTGGCGCTGATCATGATCGAGATCCTCAGCCGGATCCGGTTCCAGATGGGCATGCCCGTCAGCAATCTGCTGCTGATGCTCGGCATGGTCGCGGCCGGCATCGGCATGATGCTCCGCAGTTTCCGCGACATGTCGCCCCCGGGGGGGCCGCCGGCCGGCCCCTGATCCGCTCCGCGGAGCCGGTCGGGGCCGGTCCGCGGGTTCAGGCCGCTGCCATCCCCTCCATGCGGCGCCAGGCGCTCATCTGGCCGAGGTGCATCATCATGTGCCCGCCACAGTAGAAGGTCTGCACCGAGCCGATCGTCGGAAACAGATCGCGCATCCGGCCCGCAGCCGGATTGGGCTGCTGAAAAACGTCGTCCGGCGTGCTGCGCAGGGCGGCGCTCACCATCCGGTGACCCTCCGTGAAGAACTCCACCACCTGTTCCAGCGGCGGATACAGGTCGAGGTCCGGGTCGTCCACGCAGCTGGCGTCCTTCGAAAACCGGATCTCGAACTGGTCGGGCACGGTCGGCGCGGGATGTCCGATCTGCTGGAGAATTTTGGGGGCGTACAGCGACAGGTGGCCGTAGATGAAGGCCGGGTGGTTCGACACCACGATCACGCCGCCAGGGGCGGCGAACCGCGGGAAGCGGTCGGCGGGCACGCCCCGCAGAAGCCGCTCGGCGTAGCCCAGGGACAGGCCGAGGGAGTCGGCGATCACGTTTCCAAGGGAGCGGGGCATGCGTCGGTTCCTTTCGGCGGGGCCTGGCCGGGTTGGCCGGGCTTGCGGGGATTGCTTCAGGTCTTGGCGTGGCTGCGGGTGGCGATGTGGCGGATCGCCTCGGGCAGGGCCCGGCATTCGGCGGCGAACACTCGGGCGGCGAGCGACTCCGGGCTGTCGTCCGGGAGCACGGGCACGGCCTCCTGGAGCAGGATCCGGCCATGGTCGTATTCGTCGTCCACGAGGTGCACGGTGCAGCCGGAGACGGTGCAGCCGCGGTCGAGGACGGCGCGATGGACGTGCATTCCGTGAAACCCACGGCCGCCGAAGGCGGGCAGGAGCGAGGGGTGGATGTTGATCACCCGGCCGGTGAAGTCGGCGGGAATGCGCACGAGGTGCAGGAACCCGGCCATGACCACGAGATCGGCCTGCGCCTCCCGGCAGACGGCGAAGATCGCCTGACTCCAGCCGTCCACGGGCCGGCCGGCCGGCGGCAGGACCTGCACCGGGATGCCCGCCCGCTCGGCGATCCGCACGCCGCGGACATCTTCCCGGCTGGAGACGACGGCCGCGACGCGGGCCGGCAGCCGGCCCGCGTCGATCGCGTCGAGCAGGTTGTCGAGCGTGCGGCCCGAGCCGGAGAGGAGGACGGCGAGTCGCAGCGGCACGGGCGGTGCGGTCATGATCGGCCACCCAGGCCGCGGATCGAGATCGACAGGGCATGGCCATCCACGTCCACCGCCTCCGCGGCGGCGCCGGCCAGCGGGCCGAAGACGAGGCTCGCGGCGAGGGTCTCGGCGGCGACCGACTCGCGATGTGCCTCGAGGGCCCGGCGCAGCTCGGCGGAATCGGTCACGAACGCCAGGTCGATCCGCTCCGTGAACTCCAGGTCGAGCTTCTTGCGCAGCGACTGCACGGCATGCACGGCCTCGTTGACCAGCCCCTCGGCGACGAGTTCCGGCGTCAGGTCGCTGGACACGACGACGACGGCCCGCGGGCTCTCGGCCGCCGCCCAGCCCGGCTTGGCCGTGGTGCGAACCATGACGTCGTCCCGCTCGATCACGGCCGTGCCGCCGCCGGCCAGCGGCAGCGTCGCCCGCCCGTCGCGGGCGAGAGCGGCGAGCAGGGCCTGCGGGTCGGCCGCCGCCAGCGCGGCCCGGGCCCGGGGCAGGTCCTTGCCGAGCTTCGGGCCGAGTTTTTTCAGATCGGGCTGCACCGCCCGCGTGATGTAGCGGTCGGGCTCGCGGCAGATCTCGAACTGCCTGACGTTGAGCTCGTCGCAGACGAGGTCGGCGTGGGCCTCGAGCCAGGCGGCGTGCGGCCCGTGGTCGTCCGCGAGGATCACCTCGACCTTCGCCAGCGGCTGGCGAACCTTGAGCTTCTCGGCGGCCCGGGCCGCCCGGCCGAGCGAGGCGATGTCGCGGACGAGGGCCATCCGCGGCACGAGGTCCCGATCGACGAGCGCGGCGTCGCCCGCGGGATAGTCGGTGAGGTGGACGCTCTCCGGCACCCGGCCGCCGAACGGCCCCACGGCGAGGTTCTGCCACAGGGCCTCGGTCACGAACGGCACGAACGGGGCAGCCAGCCGCGTGATCACGAGCAGCGTCTCGTAGAGCGTCCAGTAGGCGTCGAGCTTCTCGGCGTTCGTGTCCGGGCCGGCGTCGGCCCGTCCCGGCGCCCAGAAGCGGTCGCGGCTGCGCCGGACGTACCAGTTGCTCACCGCGTCGACGAGCCGGGCGAGCTCCTGGGCGGCGGCGAAATGGTCGTAGGCGTCGAGCCGGGCCGTCATCGAGGCCGCGACGGCGTTGACCTCGGAGAGCATCCAGCGGTCGAGTTCGCCGCGGTCGGCGACCGGCCGCCAGCCGCGGGCCCGGCCGAGATCGGCATGGTCGAGGGTGCCGGGGCCGTCGAGCAGGCTGCCGGGATCGAAGCCGTCGATCCGGGCGTAGATCACGAAGAACGCGTACACGTTCCAGAGGCGGAGCAGAAACTCCGGCACGCTCTCGCGGATCGCCCGCTCGCTGTAGCGGATGCTCGTCCATGGAGGCTGCCCGGCGAGGAAGAACCAGCGCAGGGCATCGGCGCCGTGGGTGTCGAAGATCTCCGTCGGCTCGCGGTAGTTCCGCTTGCTCTTCGACATCTTCGCCCCGTCCTCGCCGAGCATGTGGCCGAGGACGATGCAGGTCCTGAAGGGATGCGGGTAGGGACGGGCCGCGGCGTCCGACGCGGCCCCGGCCTGCTCCCCGTCGGCCGGCGGGCCGAAGAGCAGCGTGCTGATCGCCAGCTGGCTGTAGAACCAGCCGCGGGTCTGGTCGATGGC
The DNA here is from genome assembly GCA_044360305.1 of Pirellulales bacterium. GTDB lineage: Bacteria > Planctomycetota > Planctomycetia > Pirellulales > UBA1268 > QWPN01. Next base: position 11,530 of record JBIKKQ010000075.1, on the reverse strand, counting down.
CTCGGAGATGAAGTCGGCGGGGAACTGGGCGGCGAACTCGTCCTGCCCCGCGTGCGGCCAGCCCCACTGGGCGAAAGGCATGGCGCCGGAGTCGAACCAGCAGTCGATCACCTCCGGTACGCGGCGCATCCGCGCCCCCGGCACGAACGGAGAGTCGTAGGTGACGGCGTCGATGTACGGCTTGTGGACGGCGAGATCGTCGCACAGATCGGGGCGGGCGGCCTTGGCCCGGGCGAACACCTCGGTGCCGGCGACGCCCGGCTTGGCGAGCAGCGCCGCGTACGACGGCATGGCCTCCATCCGTCCGCTGGACTCGCACTTCCAGATCGGCAGCGGCGTGCCCCAGTAGCGCTCGCGGGACAGCGCCCAGTCCACGTTGGTCTCGAGGAAGTTGCCGAACCGGCCATCCTTGATGTGCTCCGGCAGCCAGTCGATCCGGGCGTTGTTGGCGAGCATCTGCTCGCGAAACCGGCTCGTGCGGATGAACCAGCTCTGCCGCGGGTATTGGATGAGCGGGTCGTTGTCGGCCCGCCAGCAGAACGGGTAGTCGTGGACGTACTGCTCCTGATGGACGAGCAGGTCGCGGCCGCGGAGGTCGCGGGTGATGTCGCGGTCGCAGTCCTTGACGAACCGGCCGCTCCCCGGCGGAAAGGCGTCGGTGAAGGTCCCGTCGGGGGCGACGGGATTGAGGAGCGCCGGGCCCCGGCCGGCCGCGAACTGGCCCTGCTCGGCGACGAGCACCCCGTGGTCCACCTCGCCGAAGGCCGGGGCCACGTGGACGATGCCCGTGCCGGAGTCGGTGGTCACGAAGTCGGCCGCGACCACCCGCCAGGCGACGGCTGCAACGCCGCCTGCCGCGAGCGGCGCCAGGACCGGAGGACCGGCCGGGCGGAACGTGTCGAACGGGGGCAGGTAGGAGCGGCCGACGAGGTGGGCCCCAGGAAAGCGGTCGACGACATCGAAGGTCTTCTTCGTCTTCTCCCCGAATGCCGTCGCGAGGGGCTCGGCGATCACGTACTCCGGCGCGTCGACCACGGCCGTCTCGCGCAGGACGACGTACTCCAGGTCGGCCCGGACGGCGGCGAACTGGTTGGCGGGGAGCGTCCAGGGCGTCGTCGTCCAGGCGACGAGGCTGCGGTTCGTCGGCCGGCCGGCGTCGTCGAGCAGCGGAAAGGCGACGTACACGCTCGGGTCGGCCACCTCCTTGTAACCCTGGCCCACCTCGCCGCTGGACAGCGCCGTGCCCCCCTGGGCCCACCACCAGACGATCTTGTGCCCCTGGTAGAGCAGCCCGCGGTCGAAGAGCGTGGCCAGCGCCCACCAGACGCTCTCCACGAACGACTTGTGGTAGGTGACGTAGGCGTCCGAGAGGTCGATCCAGAACCCGATCCGCTCGGTGAGCGTCTCCCACTCCTTCATGTACCGCCAGACGCTTTCCTGGCACTTGTGGATGAAGGGCTCGACGCCGTAGGCCTCGATCTCGGCCTTGGAGTGGATGCCGAGCTCCTTGCAGACCTCGACCTCCACCGGCAGGCCGTGGGTGTCCCAGCCCGCCTTGCGCTCGCAGAACTGCCCGCGCATCGTCCGGTACCGCGGATACAGATCCTTGATCGTGCGGGTCAGGCAGTGGCCGGGATGGGGCATGCCGTTGGCGGTCGGCGGCCCTTCGTAGAACACGAACCGTGGGGCCCCGCGGCGCCGTTCCAGCGACTTCGCGTAGGTGCCGCGGTCGCGCCACAGCCTGGCGATGGCGGCCTCGAGGGCGGGAAAGTCGGGCTTGCCGCGGACGGGTTCGAACATCGGGTCGGGGCACACTCGGGGCGGTCGTGGCGGCGTCGTCCGCCGCGGGCCCATGATCGTACACGCGGCGGCGGCGGGGAGAACGGGGCCCCGTTTGGCCGGGGCTGGCGTGGCGGCGGCCGTGGGGCGTGGTACAAGGGAGCGGTCCACATCCGACCGGTTTCCCAGGGAGGCAGCCCCCGTGTCCGAGCATTCGCGGCCCCGTGCCCACGTCCTCATGGAGGCCAACTACCGGCAGCTGCTCGACCGGAGGCCGAACGTGGCCGTGCTCCCGTGGGGGGCGACGGAGGCCCACAACCACCACCTCCCGCACGGGACCGACGTGATCGAGGCGGCGACGATCGCCGAGGCCGCGGCCGATCAGGCCGCGGCCCGCGGAGCCCGCCCCCTCGTGCTGCCCGTGATCCCGTTTGGCAACAACGCCCAGCAGCAGGACCAGGTGGCCACGATCCACCTGTCGACGGCCACCGCGCTGGCCCTGCTACGGGACGTGGCCACGAGCCTGAAGCGGCAGGGCATCGACCGGCTCGTGATCCTCAACTCCCACGGCGGCAACGACCTCAAACCGCTCGTCAGGGACGTCGCCCTCGAGACCGGCGCGTTCATCGTGGTCATCGACTTCTGGCGGATGCGGCCCGATGAGCTGGCGCGGATTTTCGCCGCACCGGGGGACCATGCCGGTGCGATGGAGACGGCCCTGCTCCTGCACCTCTGCCCCGAACTCGTCGTCGCATCGCAGGCCGGTCCCGGGTCGGCCGCGCCGTGGGCGCTCGGCCGACTCAAACAGGCGGGCGTCTGGACGCCGCGGCCCTGGTCGCACGTTCATCCCGACACGGGGAGCGGCGACCCGCGGGGGGCGACGGCGGCCCAGGGCCGCGAGTATTTCGAGATTATCGTGGCCGCGGTGGCCGACGTGCTCGCCGAGATCTCGGCCGCCGAGAAGGGCGCGATCCCCTACGTCTGATACGGCTCACACTTGAAGCTCGCGCGGTTCGCTGGTCGGGGTGCCCATGCCCCATCGCCGGACGTTCGCTCCGGCCCGACCAATCCGCCGGCGGGCGGATCGGTGCCCGGCCTGCGCTCTCTCGGACCTGCCTGCGCTTCGGCATCCTGCCTACGCTGGGCAGCTCACGCCGGCTCCTGGGGCATGGGCACCCCTTCGTATTCGCTGATTCCACAAGATCCGCTTGTGCGCGGGAATCAAGTGTGAGGCGTATGACACGGCTCACGCGCGAGCCTGCCTTTTCTGCCCCGATCCGGCAGGCCGTCAGCCGGGAAGCTCGACGGTGCGGCCGGTCTTGAATGCCTCGTCCGCCGCGAGCACGATCCGCAGGCTGTTCACGGCGTCGGCCATGTGATCGCCGATGTCGCGGTCGTGCTGGATCGCATCGAGGAAGAACTTCTGCTCCAGCAGGCAGAGGCCGTCGTGGTCGGGCTCGCCCGAGCAGTCGATCAGCTCGTCCTTGCGGGCGAACGTGCCGTCGGCCGCGAGGTCGGCATGGTGCAGCCGGAGCAGCGCGGCCTTGGTGTGGGCCTCGACGTCGTCGCTGGAGGCATCCCCCTCCTTGACCCCCGCGATGCTCACGCAGCCCTTGGGCCCGACCACGTCCTTCACGAAGTAGGCGACGTCGCTCATCATCGGGCCCCAGCCGGCCTCGTACCAGCCGACCGAACCGTCGGCGAACGTTACCTGCAGGTTGCCGTAGTTGTACATGCCCGGCACCAGTTCGTCGGTGAGCCGGGCTCCGATGGCGCTCACGCGGATCGGCCGCGACCGGGTCATCTGGCACATCACGTCGACGTAGTGCACGCCGCAGTCGACGATCGGCGACATCGAGTCCATCAGCGACTTGTGGGTCTTCCACATGTCGCCTGAGGACTGCTGGTTGAGGTTCATGCGCATCACCAGCGGCTTGCCCAGCGTCCGTGCGGTCTCGATGAACTTCTTCCACGTCGGATGGACCCGGAGGATGTAGCCGACGACGAGTTTCTTCCCCGCCTGCTTGGCGGCCGCGACCACCTCCTCGGCCTCGGCGACCGTGACGGCGACGGGCTTCTCCAGGAACACGTGGCAGCCGGCGGCGAAGGCCCGCTTGGCGTAGTCGGCATGGGTGTCGGGATAGGTGTTGATCGACACGGCGTCCGGCCGGGTGGCCGCCAGCGCCGTGGCGTAGTCGGAGAACTGCGGGTAGTCGGCGCCGAGGGCGGCGAGCAGCGCCCGGCGCGACTTCTCCCCGCGGGCGACGACGCCGACGATCTCGAACTCGGGCAGGGCGTGGTAGGCCTTGGCGTGGGAGATGCCCATGTGGCCGCAGCCCACGACGAGTATCCGGATCGGCTTGCTCATGACGACGGTCTCCTCAGGATCAGGAATGGACGTGGGCGGCGACGGCCGCCGTGATCAGGGTCTGAAGCTTGGGCTCGGCGGACCGGGCCACGCCGAGGATCTTCTCGACGCTGGCGACCTCGAGGGCGTCCGGCAGGCACATGTCGGTGATCACGGAGATGCCGAGCACCTTCAGGCCGGCATGGACGGCGACGATCACCTCCGGCACCGTGGACATCCCGACGACGTCGGCGCCGATGCCGCGCAGAAACCGGTACTCGGCCCGGGTCTCCAGATTCGGGCCGGTCACCGCCACATAGACGCCGCGCTGGGCGACGAAGTCGGCCCGCCGGGCCGCGGCCAGGGCGGTGTCGATGAGCCGCGGGTCGTAGGGGGCCGACATGTCGGGAAACCGCGGCCCGAGCCGCTCGTCGTTGATGCCGACGAGCGGGTTGTCGTTCATCAGGTTGATGTGGTCGTCGATGATCATCAGGTCGCCGGTGCGATACAGCGGGTTCAGCCCGCCGCAGGCGTTGGTGACGACCAGCAGGCCGGCCCCGAGCCGCTGGAGCACGCGCACGGGAAAGGTGATCTGCGCCAGCGGATAGCCCTCGTAGGCGTGCTGCCGCCCCTCCATCACGATCACCGGGGTGCCCGCCAGCAGGCCACAGACCAGTTGGCCGGCGTGGCCGTGGGCCGTGGAGCGGGCGAAGTGCGGGATCTCGTCGTAGGGGATCGTCACCCGGTCGGCGAGCGTGGACGCGATCCCGCCGAGGCCGCTGCCGAGGATGATGCCCGCGGCGGGCCGGTGCGGCCAGCGGCCGGCGATGCTGGCGGCCGCCTCCGTGATCTTGTCGAATTGGTCGAGCATGCGTGCTCCGGCACGGGCCGTGGCCGGAGCGATCACTCACTCCCCAGCAGCGCCTGAAAATCGGGATGACTCTTCAGCGACTCCAGGTCGGGGTCGCTCTCCATGTGCGCCAGGTCGTCGTAGCCGAGGAGGATCGCCCGCGACAACGAGTCGATCGCCTCGTCGGACTGTCCGGCCCGGGCCAGGGAGCAGGCGAGATTGTAGCGGGCGAGGAAGTCGTCGGGCAGGAGTTCGACCAGCCGCCGGTCGAGAGCCACCGCGCGGTTTACCAGGCCCCGCTTGGAGACCAGTTCGGCGAGGATCCGCAGCACCTCGACCGAATCCGCCTTGCGGGCCAGGAGCCGTTCGAAGAAATCGATGTCGAAATCGAGCTGCGATAGCGTGCCAAACCAGGCCGTCGGCGTCCGCTTGCGGCTCCGGCCGGCCGGTTTCCCACCCGGCAGCGAGCCGCCCGGGGCGTTCGCGTCCTCTGGTCCGGATTGCGGGCTGTCGCGGCCTGCCATCGGTGGTTCGCAGTGCTGCAGGGGTGGAACGGGGTCTACTTCCTGCCCGGTCCCTTCCCGGGTGGCAACTCGTCGTCGCCGTCGTCGGGGTGGTCCCAGTCGGGGTCGTTCTCCTCTTCCTCGAAATCGTCGTCGAAATCGTCGTCGAAATCGTCGAACGTCGACTCCTCGTCGGCCGCGGGCTGGGCGATCGTCAGATCCTCTTCGTCGCCGGCGTCGTCCTCGTCATCCGGGTCGATCGAGCAGGTGACGGCCGAGCGGACCGCGCCGCCGAGAGCCGGAGGAATGGTGGTGGCGTAACTGGTCATCGGGAAGCGAAACCCTGCAGGGCGGGAATCCGGAATGTCGTAGAGAGCAAACAGTTTCCGGCCCGCCGCGTCAAGACGCACGGCAGGCCCGACCGGTGCCCGAACTATATGCTCCGGCGGCGAATTTTCCCAGTCGCTGGTTCGCCTCGCCCGCGGCCGATCAGGTGTGGTAGTCGGCGTTGAGGTGCACGTAATCCGCGGTCAGGTCGCTGGAGTAGAAGCGAATCTGGCCCGGCCCGCTGCCGACGTCCAACTCGATGAGCGTCTCCCGGGAGGCCTTGATCGCCGCCGAAACGGCATCGCCGTCGAAACGCACGGGGGCGCCGGCCTCGAACAGCAGCGTGCCGTTGAGCCGCAGCCGCACCGCCGCCGGGTCGAACCGAACGCCGGCGTACCCGGCGGCCGAGACGATCCGGCCCCAGTTGGGGTCGGCCCCGTGCACGGCGGTCTTCACCAGCGGACTGTCGGCGATCGCCCGGGCGACCGTCCGGGCGTCCTCCCGACTGGCGCAGCCCCGAACCTCGATCCGCAGCACGTGCGTCGCCCCCTCGCCGTCGTCGGCGATCTCCCAGGCCAGCGACTCGCAGGCGGCCGTCAACGCCGCGCCGAACGCCTCGAGGCCGGCGCCCCGCAGGGGGCTGCCCCCCGCGGCGCCGTTGGCGAGCAGCAGGACGGTGTCGTTGGTGCTCATGTGGCCGTCCACGCTGACGCAGTTGAACGACGTTTCCGCGGCCGCGCGGAGCAGCCGCTGGGCGTCGGCGGGCTCGATGGCCGCGTCGGTGAGCACCACGCCGAGCATCGTCGCCAGCCGCGGGCCGATCATCGCCGCCCCCTTGGCCATCCCGAACAGCGTGTAGGTCGTCCCGGCCGCGTTGAACGTCCCGCCGGCGAGCTTCGGCCGCGTGTCGGTCGTCATCATGCCGCGGGCGGCCCGGACGGCCGCGTCGTCGTCGCTGCCGAGCGCCGTCGCCGCCCGCTCCAGGCCGCGGCCGATCTTTTCCAGCGGCAGGAACTCGCCGATGATCCCCGTCGAGAGCACGAGCACTTCGTCGGCGGTCGCGCCCACGAGGCCGGCGGCGGCCGCCGCCATGCCCCGGGCGTCGTCGAGTCCGCGGGCGCCGGTGCAGGCGTTGGCGTTGCCGGAGTTGATGGCGATGGCGCGAAAATTTCCCCCCGGCGTCAGCGCCCGGTCGTAGGCCACGGGTGCCGCGAACACGAGGTTCGTCGTGTACACCCCGGCCGCCGTCGCCGGCATGTCGGAGACCACCAGCGCGATGTCCTCGCGGGTCGGATTCCGCTTCAGTCCGGCATGCACGCCGGCGACGCGGAAGCCGCGGGGCAGGGGGGGGATCGGCAGGCGGACGGGGGTTTCGCTGATCATCAGGCCATTCCGGCGTGTTCGGGGAGGTCGAAGAGGAGGTTGAAGTTCTGCACCGCGGCCCCGGCGGCCCCCTTGAGGAGGTTGTCGAGGCAGCTGATGAGGAGGACGCGGCCGCGGACGACGCGGGCCGTGATGTCGCAGCAGTTCGTGTCGACCGTGTCCTTGGTGGCGGGCAGATGGTCCACGATCCGCACGCACCGCTCGCCGGCGTAGGCCTCGCGGAGCAGGCCCATGACGTCGGCCTCTGTCACGGTCTTCGTCGGCTTGGCGTAGATCGTGGACAGGATGCCGCGGTCCATCGGGGCCAGTTGCGGCGTGAAGATCACCGCCGGCCGGACGCCGGCATGCCGGGCGATCACCTGCTCGATCTCGGGCGTGTGCCGGTGGCGGCCGACGTTGTAGGCCGAGAGGCTCTCGTTGCACTCGGGAAAATGCGTCGTCAGCTTCGGCTGTCGGCCGGCGCCGCTGACGCCGCTCTTGCTGTCGACGATGATGTCGTCGGCCGCGACCAGGCCAGCCTTGAGGAGCGGGGCCAGGGGGAGGATCGCCGACGTCGAGTAGCAGCCCGGGTTGGCGACGAGCGTGGCGCCGCGGATCCGGTCGCGGAACAGCTCCGGCAGGCCGTAGGGGGTGCGACCGAGCCGCTCCTGGTCGGGATGCTCGTGGCCGTACCATTCGCGGTAGGTGGCCGGGTCGTCGAGCCGGTAGTCGGCGCTGAAGTCCACGACTTTGGCCCCGGCGGCGAGGACCCGCGGCAGGATCTCGGCGCTGGCCGCGTGCGGCAGGCAGCCGAAGACGCAGTCGGCGCGGGCACCGACCTCCTCGGCCGTGAGATCCTCGAGCGGCAGGTCGAGCCGGCCGACGAGCGAGGGATGGACGCTGGAGATCGGCGGTTTGCCTTCCTGGCGGCTGGTGACGGCGACGATCTCCGCCTCCGGGTGGCGCAGGAGAATCCTGATCGCCTCCAGGGCCGTGTAGCCGGTGGCGCCGAGGATGGCGACCTTGATGCGTTCGCGCGGCATGGTGATCTCGAGGGCCCGGGAGGGACGGGAAGGCGGAAGTTATAGCGGCACCGGGGCCGTTGCTCCACCCGCGGCGGCGTCAGCGGCCGCGGCCGCCGGCGCCGAGATGCCGCTCGATGAGCCGCACCAGCCAGCCGGCCACGACCCGCTTCGAGGCCCGCTTCCTGCCCAGCTCTTCGTGCCGGGCGTCGTACACGGCGACGGCGGTGGTGTCGGCCTCCAGCGCCGTCACGTCGTTGACCACGATCAGGTCGCAACGCTTGGCGGTGATCTTCTCGAACGCCCGGCGCGGGTCGGCCCCGGGCTCGAGGGCGAAGGCCACGAACCATTGCCCCGGCCGCCGGCGCCGGGCGAGCGCGGCGATGACGTCGGTCGTGGGGGCGAGCTTCAGCGTCAGCCCGGCCGCCGTCCGCGGGATCTTGCCCGCCGCCCGGCGAACGGGCTCGAAGTCGCAGGGGGCGGCCGCGGCGATCACGCCATCACTCTTCGGCAGTTCGGCGAGGCATGCGGCGAGCATCTCGGCGGTGGTGACGACGGGAATCACCCGGGCCCGGCGCGGGTAGGCGACGTGGACCGGGCCGCTGACGATCGTCACCGCGTGGCCGCGGGCCAGGGCCGCCGCCGCGAGGGCCCGCGCCATCCGGCCGCTGGAGGCGTTGGTGAGGTAGCGGACGTCGTCGAGGTAGGCGCGGGTCGGGCCGGCGGTGAGCAGGATCGTCGCCATCGTCCCCCCGAGCCGGGTCAGGTCCGCGTCGCCGGCGGCCGGCCGTCGAGCGTGGTGCCGATGACGAGGGCGATCTCCTCCGGTTCCGCCATCCGCCCGGCCCCCTGCCGCCGGCAGGAGAGCCAGCCGGTGCCCGGCTGGACGATCGTCGCCCCGTCGGCCGCGAGTTGGGCGACGTTGCGCTGCACGGCGGGATGGGCCCACATCGCCGCGTTCATCGCCGGGGCGAAGAGCACGGGGCACTCGGCGCATAGGAGCAGCGTGGAGAGCAGATCGTCGGCCGCGCCGGCGGCCGCCCGGGCGAGGAGATCCGCCGAGGCCGGGGCGACGACGACCACGTCGGCCCGGGCGGCGAGCTCGATGTGGGCGCCGAGCGGAAATGCCGCCGGGTCGAACGACCGCGTGGCCACCGGCCGGCCGGTGAGCGCGGCGAACGTCGCCGCGCCGACGAACCGCCGCGCCCGCGGCGGCAGCACCGCGGTCACGCCCGCCCCCTGCTGCACGAGCAGACTGGCCAGCGCCGCCGCCTTGTAGGCCGCGACCCCGGCCGAGACGCCGAGCACGATTTCCCGCCCTTCGAACGACGTGGCCATGCACTCATCCCGCAGCGCGGCGGCCGATCGCATCGGCCGACCGGCGACGACGGGCAAACGGCTCCGGCTTCACATGATCCCGGGATCGAAATCGAGCGGTCCGCCCGCCTCCTCCGACTCGCCGGTGATCCGCAGGTTGAGCGACGTGTCGAGGAAGATCTTGTCCTGTTTGATCTCCTCGATGACGATCGCCATCTTGTCGTCGGTGGCTACGTCCACGAGCGGACGGCCGCCGGCGTTGAGAGCCACGAGCCGCTTCTGGATGAGGGTCGAGAGCTTGAAGCGGCCCCCGACCTTGTTGACGATCTCTTCTTCGCGCAGGTCGTCGATCATGAACGTGCTCCCTGGGTGGTTCGGTTCGGAACGGTCGGTGAATGGTGGTGGGGCGGTCGGTCCGCCCCGTGGGCCGGCAGACCGGCGCCGGCGAGGATCGACTCGATCCGGGCCAGCGCCGTATCGACGTCGTCGTTGACGACGCGGTGCCGGTAGCGGTCGGCCTCGAGCAGTTCGCGCCGCGCCACCTCCAGCCGCCGCGCCATCGCCTCGGCCGACTCCGTGCCGCGGCCCTGGAGCCGCTGGAGGAGTTGGTCGGGGTGGGCGGGCTCGACGAAGATGGTGATCGCGTCGGGATACCGCTCGAGGATCGAGAGTGTACCCTCGACGTCGATCTCCAGCACGACCCAGCTTCCGGCGGCGAGCCGCGGGGCCACCTCGCTGACGAGCGTGCCGTACCAGTGCTGCCGGCCGTAGACCTGGCAGCATTCGAGAAACTCGCCGTTTTTCCGGCGTTCCTCGAACTCGGCGAGGGGAATGAAGTGGTAGTCCGTGCCGTCCCGCTCGCCGGCCCGCGGGGGGCGGGTGGTGGCCGAGACGCTGGGGACCAGATGGGGCAGGGCGGCGAGCAGGCGCCGAAGCAGCGTCGTCTTTCCCACTCCCGAGGGGCCGGAGATGACGACGAGTTTGCCGGGGACGACGTCCATCCCGATGTTGTACCGCAGGCCTGCCGGGAAGAGAAAGAGGGTGGAAAACGGCCCCGGCTCGCCGCATCGGCGATCCGGCTCACTCGACGTTCTGGACCTGCTCGCGGAGCCGCTCCACCCGGGTCTTGAGCTCGACGACCGCGTGGGCGACCTCGACGTCGAGCGACTTCGAGGCGATCGTGTTGGCCTCGCGGGCCAGTTCCTGAGCGAGGAAATCGAGCGACCGGCCAGGCGACTCGGTGTCCAGCAGCCGCTCGAACTGGGCGACGTGGCTCTCCAGCCGCACGAGTTCCTCGGCGATGTCGGACCGGTCCGCGATCAGCGTCACCTCGTGGGCGATGTCGGCCTCGGTGAGCGTTGTCCCGGTCTGCTCCAGCAGCCGGGAGACCCGCTCGACGAGCCGGGCGCGGTGATCGGCGAGGATGCCCGGCACGCGGTCGCGGATCGCGGCCACGATCCGTCGGATGTCGTCCAAGACGGCCCGCATGTCGGCCGCCAGGGCCGCCGCCTCCGTCCGGCGCATGCCGTCGAGCCGGTCGAGCGCGCCGTCGAGGGCCCGGGCGATGAGTGGCCAGGCACGGTCGAGCGCCACCTCGTCGGGGGCGGCCTCGACCACGATCCCGGGGAGACCGAGCAGCGGCTCCACCGACCGCGGCGGCTCGAGGCCGTGCCGGCCGCAGAATTCCCCGGCATCGGCGAGGTAGACCGCCAGTTGGTCGCGGTCGAGCCTGCGGCCCGTGGAGGCCGCCGGCCCGGAGAGATCGAGGCTCACCTGCACTGAGCCGCGGCGCACCCGCTGGCGGATGACGCCCTCGACCCGGCTCTCGAGGCCGCCGAAGCCCTCCCGGGTGCGGAGCGACAACTTGAAGAACCGGTTGTTGACCGCGCGGATCTCGACCCGACAACTGCTCGCGCCGTCGGTGACCGTCGCGTCGCCGCAGCCCGTCATGCTCTCCATGAACGGGCTCCGGTCACTTCGCGGCCCCGGGCTCCGCAGCCGGCGTGGCTTCCGATGCCGCGGC
>JBIKKQ010000074.1:0-15917 GCA_044360305.1 Pirellulales bacterium | reverse complement strand
GCACGGTTGGCGGCCATGGGCGGTTGACGCGCGAGCGCCGGCGGGCTCAGGGGGCGGGGTTCACGTCGCAGGCGACCCGGAGCCCGAAGTATTGGCGGGCCAGCTGCGGGCCGATCTTGGTTTCATTCCGGCCCCGGTAGGCGGCCTGACAGCGCCGCGGGATGTCGCCGTAGGCGCCGCCACGGAACACGCGATGCGGTCCCTCGGGAAGGACCGGATCGTCCTCCGGCAGATGGTGGGGAAACTTCTCCTCGTCGTAGGCGTCGATGCAGGGCTGGTAGAGGTTGCCGTGCATGTCGTGGAGTCCCCACGGGTTCGCCGGGTATCGATCGACGGGAGTGGGCCTGCCGATCTTGCTCTCGATGAAGTTCATCTTGTTCGTGTCGCGGTCGTTGCCGTACCAGAACTTGGTGGTCGTCCCCGCCCGGCAGGCATACTCCCACTCCGCCTCGGTCGGCACCCGGTATGTGCGGCCCGCCTTCTGCTCCTCGGGCAGGGCGTTGAGCTTTTGGCAGAACTCCCGCGCCGCGTTCCAGGAGATCGAGTCCACCGGCAGCAGCGACTCGTCCCCCTCCTTGTGCTGCGACGGGTTGACGCCGGTCACGGCGGCGTACTGCTTCTGCGTCACGAGGGTGGCGCCGAGATGGAAGGGCTTCGTGATCTTCACCCGGTGCGGCTGGTTGTAGCTCCACTCCTTGTCACCCATCGTGAACTCGCCGGCGGGGATCGGCACCAGCCGCATGCCGACGGAGTTGGTGAACCCCTCCGGCGCCGGTTCGGCCCGGGCCACGACGCCGGCGACCGCGAGGCAGGCGACGAGGAGGGGGGGCAACGACGACGGGGGGGCGAGGAAGCAACGGGTGGAGGGCATGGAGGTGGTTCCCTTTCCCCCGGAGAATACCGGCCCTTGCCGGGCCTCTTCAATGGGCCGTGCCGTGGCGGATCGCGGTTCTGGGGTGCATCCGCACCCCCCGGCTGCCGATCGCACCGGCCGGGACAGGCCGGGGGAAAAACGTCCCGGCGGCCGGCCGATAGCGAGGATAGCCTTGGCCCGTGGGCCACTGGCCCAGCCCCGGCTCCGGAACCCCGCCATGCCATCCCGATCGTTCGCCGCCGTGCCGCGAGGTTTCAGTCTCGTCGAACTGCTGGTGGCGGTGGCGATCGTGGCCGCGCTCATCGGCCTGGTGCTGCCCGCCGTGCAGCAGGCGCGGCGGGCGGCGGCCCGCACCGCCTGCCGCGGCGACCTGCGACAGATCGGCCTCGCCATGCATGCCCACGTCGATGCGCGGAAGGCGTTTCCGTTCGCGTCGGGGCGGCCGCGGCCGGGCGTGATCAAGCACCTCGAATGCCGGCACATCGAGGGGGTCGAGTACATCCGGCCGCAGTCGTGGGCGATCAGCATCCTTCCCTACGTCGAGGAGCCCGGGATCGCGGCGCTGTATGACGCCTACTGCCTGGCCTGTCCCCCGGAGGATCAGGAACCGACGGTCGTGGCGGCGAAGATCCGCCTCTTCAACGCGCGGTCGGCCGTGCCCGGTGGCCTCGACTTCGCCGCCCTGCTGGGCCCGGGGCCGGCCGCACCCGATCCCGCCCGGCGGGGCGATCAGTGGTACTACCCGCTGCCGCCGGCACCGTCCGAGTTCACCGGCCTGCTCGTCCCGGAGGGGCTCGGCTGGGTCGAGGGAGGGGCGGGCTACCGTTGCCCGGTCGCCAGCCGGCCGGTCGGCGAGGTCGCCGTGACCGACGGCCTGTCCCACACGGTGGCGCTGGCCGAGAGCGGAGACTATTCGACCGACGGGGGCCTGACCTGGACCGCGCCCCGGTATTCGTGGCCCTACGGTGCGGACGTGGGGCGGTACGTCGGCGCCGGCTGCGCGGCGGCGGAGCCGGCGGTCGCCCGCTCGGTCCTGCCCCGCTCGCGGCGTGCTGACGGGATATTGGAGTCGTTGGCGGGCGACGGGGCGGTGCGGTCGCTCGACGAGACGATCGATCCCGCGGTGTTCGCCGCGCTCGTCAGTCGTGCCGGCGGCGAACGGCCCTGACGCGGCCTATCGTCTGCCGTCGAGCGAGCAGCCGAGCCGGCCGGCCAGTTCGCCGAACCGCCGCTCGTGGCGGCCGTTCGACGTGTGCATGTGCTCTCCCTGCGAGATGACCCGGAGCCGGTCGTCGCGACCGAGCCCCCGGGCCCGCAGGATCCGCTCGAAGGGGAGCCGGGTCGGGGCGTAGACGACGAGCAGCTTGTGCTCGTCGAACTGCACCTCCATCGACTGCTCGGGGTGCATGACCGCGATCCCGGTGCAGCCGTCGTTGAGGAGCAGGTCCTCAAAGTCCCAGAGCAGGCTCTCGAGGACGAGCCGCTCGATCCCGGTGCGCGTGAACTCGCGCAGGCCGGCCGCCTCGTCGTGGGTCGATTCCAGCACCACGTCGCAGGTGTCCCCCAGCGGGTCGAGCAGGGCAAGGAACGTCTCGAACAGGGTTTCGGCCGACACGGCGGCGACCAGCGCGGGCAGCCGCAGGCCGGCGGCGGCATCGACGTAGGCGTCGTGCCGGTACCCGGCCCGGGGCACGACGTCGAGCCGCCAGCCCGGCCGGACGGCGTCGGTGAGGAGGAACTGGCCGTACTGGGCGCGGGCGAGGTGGGCGTCGAGCGCCGGGCCGTCGGGGGGTGCCGAGTGTTCCTCGGTCAGGGAGACGGCCTTGAGCGGGGGCGCGGAGCGGAACGCGGGGGCGGGGTGGTCGGAAGAACGCATGGTGAACTGCAGGATGAGGGGGCCGGCCGATGGCCGGGCGGGTCGGAACACCACAAACGTAGGACACGGTTTGGCGCCGTGCGGCGGCCGGGGCGGATTCGGCGGAATCGGCGGCGGCATCGTGGCCGGCGGCGGCCCGTTGCCCTGCCGGAGCCCCCCGCCCCATAATCCCCGGCTTCCCCACGAACCACGACAAGGAATCGGCCTCATGGACGGGAAAATCGTCGCCACCGGCATCACCTTCGACGACGTCCTGCTGGTCCCGCGCCACTCCGGCGTGGTGCCCGCCGAGACGGACGTCTCCACGCGGCTCACTCGCGGCATCGCCCTCAACATCCCGATCGTCAGTTCCCCGATGGACACGGTCACCGAGAGCGAGATGGCGATCGCGCTGGCGCAGGAGGGGGGGCTGGGCGTGATCCACAAGAACCTGTCGATCGACCGCCAGGCCGAGGAGGTGGACAAGGTCAAACGCAGCGCCAACGGCATCATCGTCGATCCGGTGACGCTGCCGCCGTCGGCCACCGTGGGCCGGGCCCGGGAGGTGATGGATCAGTACAACGTCTCGGGCGTCCCGATCACCGCCGAGGACCGGCGGCTGGTCGGCATCATCACCCGGCGCGACCTGCGGTTCCTCGACAGCGGGGCCACGCCGATCGCCGAGATCATGACGAAGTCGGGGCTGGTGACGGCCACCGGCGCCGTGTCGCTCGACGAGGCCGAGAAGATCCTGATGGCCAACAAGGTGGAGAAACTCCTCCTCGTGGACGCCGCCGGGCTGCTCACCGGCCTGATCACGATCAAGGACATCGACATGATGAAGCGGTTCCCCAACGCCTGCAAGGACCGGCAGGGCCGGCTCCGGGTTGGGGCCGCGGTGGGGGTGTTCGACTACGAACGGGCCGAGAGCCTGATCGCCAAGGGGGTGGACATGCTGGTCGTGGACAGCGCCCACGGCCATTCGGCGAACGTCATCGAGACCGTTGCGGCAATCAAGAAACGCTGGGCGATCGAGGTGGTTGCGGGGAACGTGGCAACCCGGGAAGGCTGTCGCGATCTCATCAAGGCCGGCGCAGATGGAGTCAAAGTTGGGATCGGTCCCGGGTCGATCTGTACCACGCGGGTCATCTCCGGCGTCGGTGTGCCCCAGATCACGGCGGTCTGGGAGGCGGCGACGGAGGCGGCCGGTGCCGGCGTGCCGGTAATCGCTGACGGAGGCATTCGCTACTCGGGAGACATCACCAAGGCGATCGCCGCCGGAGCCCATGCCTGCATGATCGGCGGGTTGTTGGCCGGCGTCGCGGAAAGCCCGGGACAGACCGTCCTCTACCAGGGACGGACGTTCAAGGCCTACCGCGGGATGGGATCGCTCGGGGCGATGGTCCAGGGTTCGAGCGAACGCTACCGCCAGAAGGCGACGGGGCGCGGCGGCGACAAACTGGTGCCGGAGGGAGTCGAGGGTCGGGTGCCCTTCAAGGGGCCCTTGAGCGGTTTCGTGTACCAGCTCGTCGGCGGCCTGCGGGCCGGGATGGGGTACTGCGGCACGAGGACGATCGAGGAACTCCGGCGCGACGCCCGCTTTATCCAGGTGACCGCAGCCAGCGTCCGCGAGAGCCATCCCCATGACATCGTCATCACGCAGGAAGCCCCGAACTACTCGGCCGGGCACAGCAAGTCGGCGGAGTGAATGCCTGTCGGCGCTGGCCGCGGCCGCCCTGCTCAGCGGCCTGCTGCCGGCCGGCGCCACGGCCAGCGACTGGCGGACATTCCTGCGCGAGGTCCCGCCGATCCTGGCGGCCCCCGCCGCCGAGCCGTCCGCCGGCGAGACGCCGGCCGAGCCGGATGGCGGTGACACGCCGGCCGAGCTGGATGATCCGGCCCCGCTGGCCGAGCAGCATGCGAGCGCGACGCCGGCGGAGACGGATGCCCCCCTCGTGGCGCAGGTCGCCGCCGCGGAGCCGATGATGACGCCGCGCGCTGGCGACGGATGCGGCGAGGACGCCGCGGAATGCCGTGACGCGCTCCAGAAACTGCGGGCCGACGCGCTCGCGGGCATCGACCTCGACATCCGCGTCGCGGGGCGGCCGGGGAACGACTATCCGTGTGAATGTCGGCTGGAGGGGGAGACCTTCCGGCCGCGCCGGTTCGCCACCACGATGTTCACCTGGAAGGCGGCCGGCTATTGCCACAAGCCGCTGTACTTCGAGGACTGGCAGCTGGAGCGGTACGGACATTCGCACGGCGCCCTCGACCCTGTCCTGTCGGCCGCCCACTTCTTCGTCACGCTGCCCGTGCTCCCCTACAAGATGGGCGTCGAGCTGCCGTGGGAGTGCGTCTACCCGCTGGGCCACTACCGGCCCGGCAGCTGTGCCCCGTGGACGATCCCGGCCGTGCCGATCAGCGGCCGCGGGCTGGCCGTGCAGGCGGCCACCGTCACGGGCATCGTGTTCCTGCTCCCCTGACGGCCGTCGACCGGAATGGAACGAGCCGCGGGAACGCGGGGAGGGGTTCCCACGCCGCGTCTCCGGACGCTCACGTCGGCCCTCCGGGCCGCCGTTCGCTGCGTGTCCGCTGCGCTACGCCATCCATGGCTGCGCTTGCTTCCACAGCCCGGCGACACGGCGTGGGAACCCCTCCCATCTGGCCGCCGATCAGCGCTTCCGCAGCGTCGCGATGTAGGCGTACCGTCGGGCGACCGACTCGACGGTTACGTCGGCCCGGCCGCTCCGCCCGAGCTCCACGAGGGCCGCGTGCACCTCGGGCCGGTAGTGGACGTGAAACAGCGCCAGCCACTTCTTCAGACCGGCGGCGAACACCGGCGGCAGGTCCTTCTGGTCCCAGAAATCGACGATCAGCAGCTGCCCGCCCGGCGCGAGGTTGGCGAGGGCCGCCTCGATCGCCCCCGGCCAGGTGGGCACCATCGACAGGCAGTAGGAGAAGAAGATCGTGTCGAACGGCTCGTCGCGGCCGAACATCGCCGCGGCGTCGAGCCGTTCGGCGAGTCCCTGCCGGAGCCGGATCGGCTCCAGGCCCGGGGCCGGCACCCCGGCCCGGGCGATGCTCCGGGCGGCGGTGTCGAGCATCTCCTGCGAGGCGTCGAGGCCGCAGAGCAGTCCCGGCTGCGGCCGGCGGGCGAGCCTGATCAGGTTGCGGGCCGTGCCGCAGCCGACCTCCAGCGTGGCGCTGCCAGGGTGCGTCGGCACCTTGGCGAGCATCCGGTCGCGGCCGAGGAGGTAGTAGGCCCGCGTCAGGTCGTAGACGTGACGCGTGAGCCGGTACATCCGGTCCATCGCGACCGCCTGGTCGGCGGAGCCGCCCTTGGCCGCCGTCCCGGCGGCGGAACTGCCCTCCGTCATGACGCGGCCGTTCCCGGCATCTCGTAGAGGTGGAACATCCCATAGATCGCCGAGCGATCCTGGAGATGGAGCCGGCGCGAGCGTTCCTCGTCGTAGTGGAATCGCTGCCGCAGGTCCGGCGGCAGGGCCGCCTCGATGGGCGACTTCTCCCCCGCCGTGCGGAAGATCACCCGGGTGTTCGGGCCGCCGACCCGGGCGATCTCCCCCCACAGTTCGGCGATCACGTGGGGGGGCATCCAGTCCTGGCTGTCGAGGAGGATGAATCCGTTGAGGCTGCCCGGCTTCTCGGTCCGCAGCTGGTCGGCGAGCGGCGCGACGTGCGTCTCCACGCGATCGACGAGCGACTTGATCTTGTCGTAGTTCTCGCGCTTCAGGTAGTCGGGCACCGCCTTGCGCCGCTCGTGGTCGTACCGCCGGCCGAAGGCCTGCCAGGCGAAGTAGTTGTCGTCGAGCGGGAACCCGCAGGCCAGCCGCTTGACCCGCTCCCGGTACATGTCGAACAGCTTGCTGCCGTCGCCCCCCTGCTCTTCCAGCATCGCGGCGTGCTGGCTCGGCGGGATGCCCAGGCTGTAGACGGCGACCGGCTGGCGGCCCATCCAACGGACGAGCCGGTTCCTGAACAGCGCGGCGTAGGTCTCCTCGAAGATCCGCTCCTGCTCGGCCAGCGTTCGGGCGGCGAGCAGGCGGGCCGGGTCGCGGCGCATGCCCTTGGCCAGGCCGTGCACCACGCGGAAGAACTGCCCGAGCTTGGCCTTCTCGTAGAGGCCGCGCTTGAAGTAGCCGATCCGGCGCGGGCCGACCGTTCGTCCCGGCCAGTCGCTCGATTCCCAGAACGACCGGGTCTGCGGGTCGAGTGCGTCACGGAGGTAGCGCCGGTAGTTGGTCAGGTTGTCTTCGTGGCGGCCGTAGCCGAAGAACTTGTAGAACGACTCGTAGTCGGGCAGGTGCTTGATCGCCGCCAGCTTGAGCCGCGTCAGCGACATGTGGTTGGCGTTGAGGTCCACGGCCACGATGCGCCGCGGCTCGTGGACCAGATAGTTGAGCACGTTGCAGCCGCCGCTGGAGATCGTCAGCAGGCTCGAGTCGGGGCCGAGCCGCAACGCCTCGGCATCGACCCGCGGATCCTCCCAGATCTGGTTGTAGACGAAGCCGCGAAACCAGAGTGTGAACATCCGCTCCAGCAGGCCGCGCTTGCTGGCGAGCCGGTTGTGGTGGACGGCCTTGCGCAGACGGTGGGTGTTGGTGTGGTGGGCGGCGGCGCTGGTCATGGTGGCTCCTGGCGCACGGACGGCGAACGGAAGCCGCAAGTGTAGCCGAGCCGGTCCGCGCCCGTCGATGCCGCGCCGCCGTCGCGGCGGAGTCAGGGAGCGACGGCACCGGGGGCCGGGGCCACCCCGTCCGCCGGCGGGGCCACCTGGTCAATGGCCGCCGCCAGCCGGCCCACGGTCTCGTTGACGGCCCGCCCGAGGCCCCCGATCGCCCGGACGTCGGCGTCGAGCTGCCGCGACACCTGCTCCAGCCGGCCGCTGAACGCGGTGACGGTGGCCGTCGCCGCGGCCTCGTCCCGCTGCCAGTTCCCGAGGTCGTCCGTGAGTTCCGTGGCCTCGGTTGCCAAGACACCGTTCTCTGCCGCGACGCTCTTCGTGGCCGCCTCGAGCCGCTCGATTTCCCGTTCGATGCCCGCGATGTCGGCCTCCAGCATCCGGCGCAGGGCCGTCACCCCGTCGGTCCGCAGCCCGTTCTCCCCGGCGCCCGTCAGCAACGGTCCGCCGAGCAGCGTGACGGAGCCGTCCACGAGCGGCCGGCGCTCGACGATGCGGAGGATCTTCACCTTGTCGCCGAGGGCGAGGGCCGTTTCCAGGTCGAAGGCGGCGGTGTCGCCGGGCGCGAACGACGTCCGCGCCCGGAGCGGGTCCTCCCGGTTGATCTCCGGCTGCAGCAGCAGTTTGATCCGCTCGACGACCTTGGGGTCGAGGTCGTGGTCGGCCTCGAACTGCACCTCGGCCCAATACCGCCCCGGCGGCACCTCGCCGCCGGTGATCCGCGCCACGAGGTCCGCGGGGTCCCCTTCCAGCACCGCGCCGTGCTCGCGGAGTTCCGCGTACCGGCGCTCGACCGCTTCGAGGAGATCCTTGGGGTCGGTCTTCTCCGGTTCGACCGCCGGCCCCGGCGTGCGGTGGTAGCCGAGCCAGCGGTCCACGGGGAGGTTTTCGAACACCACGACCGAGTCGTGGGGCTGCGCCCAGACCTGTAGGTCGTGCTTGTCCGGCTCGGCGATCGGCACGACCGAGAGCGTGGCCCGCCGGGTGGCGGCGTCGAAGGCGACCGCGCTGACGCGAAACAGGCCGACGAACCGGCCCCCCTCCTCGACGGCTGCCTGATCGAACACGGCGATCTCCGCTCCTGCGTTGAGCGGTGCCCTGGGCGGCGTCGGCTCCGCGGCCGGCGGCCCTCCCGCCGGCGGTTCGCCCCCCGGAGGCACCGCCGCGGGCGGCTCCGCGCCGCCGGCGGGCTGCTCGCCGGCCGCGATCGAGAGCGTGCCGGCGGCGCCGTCCTTCGGTGGCACGAACGCGGACCCCTGCCAGTGTCGGCCACGCCACGTCTCGACGCGGCTCAGCGACCGGGCCCAACGCGACCGCGTGTCGGCGAGATCCGCGATCGACGACTTGTTCGGGATCGGCGCCGGCTCGTCTCCCGGGCCGCTGATCTCCACGGCGTCGCGAACGCGGAGGATGTCGGCGTGGTAGCGGTTGATCTCCGCCCGCCAGGCCCGCTCGCGTTCCAGGAGCCGTCCGGCCAGGTACAGGTAGCCGGTCGCCCCGAGGAGCACGAGCACGCCGGCCACGACCGTGCCCCAGTTCCAGCCCCGATGGCCGATGAGGAGCGCGACCAGACCGCCCAGCAGGGCGAGGCCGACGACCGCCAGGACGATGAAGTGCATGCAACACCCCGTGACTGCGGACCGGACCCCGGCGCCGGGCTGCGCCACCGATACGGCCGACGCGATCCGCACGACCCGATTATACGGGCGGCCCGCAGTCTCCTTCCGGGAGTCTTCGTGCCGCCGGGGGGGCGTTCTTGAGTGACGCCGGTCCCGGGCGTCGCATTCCCTCGACGCCGTGGCGTCGCCGTGTCGCCGGGGGGCGACGTCCGCCCCCCGGCCTGAGCGCCATGGTCGGCGTGCCAGAGCCCATCCCGGCCGGGAAATACAGGGTTCGCCGGGATGTCCGCCCATCGCCGGCCCGCTTCGGCACCGGAACTGCCTTGCAGGAGGCGTGTGGGCCGCCGACAGGTCGCGGCCTCCTCCTCCCCCATGGACGTGCAACCCGTGAAGAAGCTCGCCGCCCCGACCGACCGCCTCCCCCCCCGGACCGCGGGCCGTTCCGCGGGGCAACCGCGCCGGAAGACCACCGCCGCGATCGACGACCCGGTCCGTCTCTATCTGCTGCAGATGGGGGGCATCCCGCTGCTCTCTCGGGAGACCGAGGTCGCCAACTCGCGGCAGATCGAGCTCTGGCGCCGGCGGTTTCGGCGCACGCTGCTGGCCAACGACTTCGTCCTCGCCGGCGCCGTCGCGCTCCTCGAGAAGGTGCAGGCGGGGAGCGTCCGGCTCGACCGGACGATCGAGGTCTCGGTGACGAACACCGCCGAGAAGAAGCGGCTGCTCAGGCGGCTCGGGCCGAACCTGGCGACGCTCCGGCTGCTGGAGCGCGAGAAGCGCAGGCTGTTCCGCGTGGCGATGTCACGCGGAACGCCGCCGGCACAGCGGCGCGAGGCCTGGCAGCGGCTGGTGCGGCAGCGGAACAAGGGAGTCCGGCTGGTCGAGGAGATGCATCTGCGGATCCAGCGGCTCTATCCCCTGCTCCGGCAGTTGCGGGATCTGGCGGCCCGCCACGACAGCCTGCGCGAACTCGGCCCCGCCGCGGGTGTCGAGGGTTTCGCGGAACAGCGCCGGATCCTGCTCCTGACCCGGGAGAGCCGGGTGACGCTCCGACGCCGGCTGGAACGGCTGACCGACCTGCAGCGCCGCTACGACGACGCCAAGAGCGCGCTGGCGGCGGGCAACCTCCGGCTGGTGATCTCGATCGCCAAGCGGTATCGCAACCGCGGGCTGAGCTTCCTCGACCTCATCCAGGAGGGGAACTCCGGTCTGATGCGGGCCGTGGACAAGTTCGAGCACGCCCGCGGCTTCAAGTTCTCGACCTACGCCACGTGGTGGATTCGCCAGGCGATCACCCGGGCCATCGCCGACCAGAGCCGGACGATCCGCGTGCCCGTCCACATGATCGACACGATGACGAAGATCCGGAACATCGCCCGGGATTTTCTCCAGCGGCACGGCCGGGAGGCGACGGTCGAGGAACTGGCCGACCGGGCGGGGCTGTCGATCGAGGACGCCGAGTGCGTCTGGCGGATGTCGCGGCGGCCGATGTCGCTCGACCAGCCGCTGGGGGACTCCGACGACGGGGCCGTGGGCGACTTCGTCCGCGACCAGCGCGAGGAGGATCCGCTGCGGACGGTGAACCAGACGGCGCTGCGGTCGAGCGTCGCCCGGGCGCTCGAGGGGCTTCCCTACCGGGAGCGCGAGATCATCCGCCTCCGGTTCGGCCTCGCCGACGGCTATGCGTACACGCTGGAGGAGGTGGGAACGATCTTCGACGTCACGCGGGAGCGGGTCCGGCAGATCGAGGCCAAGGCGGTGGAGAAACTCCGCCAGCCCGGCGGCGACGTCGATCTCGCCGGTTTCGTGTCCGACTCGCTCCTGGAACGCTGGCGGCCGCCTGCGGTCAGCGACCGGCACGCGGACGTTCCCGAGCTCGTCGGCGCCCCCTGATGCAGCGGCGGATGGGCCGGGCAACGGTCGCGGCGCCATCACGGAACCGGAGGATCGGCGGAAGCTCGAGGCGAGATCAACGTCGCGCCGTCGCAGCCGACACAGCGTCTGCTTCGGCTTGAGGTCGCCGGGCGAAGCCCGGCTCTGCGAGGCTTTCGCCTCGCACCTTGCATGCTTTCTCGCCGTAGCAGGCCTGCAGGACCGCTACGCGGGCTTGGCCTCGTCGAGAGCCTGCTGGAGCCGGGCCTTGGGCTGCACCCCCATGTACTGCTGCACGAGGTTTCCCCCGCTGAAGATCATGATCGTGGGGATGCTCGCCACGTTGTAGGTCATCGCCAGACGCTGATTGTCGTCCACGTTCACCTTGCCGACCTTGAACGCGCCGGCGTTCTCGCTGGCCAGTTCCTCGATGATCGGGCCGATCATCCGGCACGGGCCGCACCACGGCGCCCAGAAATCGACGAGCACGGGAACGGAGGACTGGAGCACTTCGCTCTGGAAGTTGGCGTCGGTGAATTCGAGGGCGGATCCCATGATCGGCATCGACTCCTGAGGTTTTCGGGCGGGCGTCGCCGGGCTACGATCGCGACCGCGGCGGGGCGGCCCGGCGATCCCCTGCGGTGAAACGCAGTATAGCGACAGGCGGCGATTTCGGCAGGCTCCGGTTCATGAACACTCCCCATCGGATCCATCTCGGCAGTGCCTGGGAGCCGGTGGCGGCGGGCGGCGGGGCCGGCATCCGGGCGGTGTGGCGGCGGCGGTTCGGCCGCCCGTCGGGACTGGACGCGGGGACCGGGGTCTGGCTCGTCATCGAGCAACCGGCCGCCTGTGCGGTCGTCCTCAACGGTCACGTGCTTCCCGCGGCAGCGGCCGGTGCCGAGTACCGGCAGGAAGTCGCGGGCCTGCTCGCCCTTCGCAACGAACTGCTTGTGACCCCTGCGGCGGCGACGGCATCCGCCGGACCGACGACTACCACGGGGGGCCGCGAGCCGCTGCCGGCGGCCTGCGGCAGCGTGTGGCTGGAGATCATCCAGCCGTCGGCGTGAGTGCACGCCGACGCTCGACTCGGCATCCGTGCCTTGACACCCGAGGTTCCGGATCGCTACGAACCATTCGTGGAAGAGGGCCGTCGCGGTCGTCGCGGTCGGGCCCCTCTTTCGCGTCTCCGGTTTCCTTGCAGGGAGTGAATCCGATGTCGATCGTCCGCGTGGGAAGTACGGCCACCTATGCCGCCGGCTGGGACAACATCTTTGGCGCCAGCCGGGCCAAGGGGGGCGCTGCCAAGTCGGCCAAGGGGGCCAAGGCCAAGCCGGCCAAGCCCAAGGCTGCCAAGAAGGCCAAGGCGAAAGCCGCGAAGAAGAAGCCGGCCCGCGGCACGAAGTAGCGGCGGGTGTCGGTGCGGCGAACGAGCCTCCCTGCGCATGTTCCTCGTTGAATGGCGTGCGATTCAGCCAGATTCAGCGCCGGGGCTCGGTCGGCTTGAACCTTGAGAGGCTCCCTGCGCCTAGCCATCCGCGTCATGGCCGTCCGTGACGGCAACGCCCGGGCTCAGCCGAGCCGCAGGCCGCTGCCGCGAGGCAGGCGGGCCTTCTGCGTGCCGACACCACTGTCAGCGTCCAGTTCAGTCGTTCCGGTCCATACTCCGCCGCTCAGAGGCGGCGGTAAAGGAGACCACTCGAACGCCCGCACCCGGCCCGGGGTGCCATTCGTCGCCCCGAGGGCGGCGAACACGCGGCTCTTGAAATCACCGTTGGTCTGGGCGGCGGCCACCGACAGCGGCGCGTTGAAGCCCAGCCCCGTGGGGGCGACGGCGAGCAGATTTTCGTTGGCGGCAGACTTGTCGGTGGTGAAGAAGTCGGGGCCGCCGGTCGGCTGCCAGACCTGCTTGCTGCCCAGGCTCACCGTGCCCCGGGGAGCACGGCCGAACTGGCCGTTGGCGGACAGGGCCGTGTCGACATCCGCCTGGGTGCCGGAGGTCACGACGCTGCGGGCGAGCACGCGGAAGTTGCCCATGCCCATGAACTGGGCGCCGAGGATCAGTTCGGGTTTCTGGTCGAGGGCGTTGTCGATGTCGGCCGCGGCCAGCGACGCTCCGCCGATGAACACGTTTTGCTCGCGGCCGCCCGCGGTCGGGGGCCCGTTGAAGACGTTGGTGGCCAGCGTGAACGAATTGACAGGCGCGAACGCGGCAGCCGCCGAATACAGCGTCACCGACGACGTCCGCTGCTGGGCCAGGGACCGGTCCGGGCTGGACAGCCATCCGGTGACCTGCGCCGGAGTGGCGGTCGTCGTGGCCACGACGATGTCGTCCAGCGCGGTGCCGTCGGAGAAGTTGCCCGTGGCGAGCCCGGTGATCGTGCCGCCGGTCGTGATCGGCGGCAGTGCCGTGACAGGATTGATCACCGGCTTCCCGCCCCGCGAAGCGGCGTTGATCTCGTAGACGAACACGTTGTTCGATGATGCGACCACGAGTTCGGCGACGGCGTTGCTGGAGCCGGTGATTTCGGGCCGGAGATTCGCCAGGCGGACCTGGAATCCACCGTTGAAGGCCGCCAGTCCGCTCTCGCCGCTGACGTTGATCGACGACGACCGCCACGACCCCTTGGGGTTGCCGTTGTAGATCGTGATGATCCGCGTCGCGTCGCCGAACGTGGTGCCTGCGAAGTTGGTGCCGGCGTTGCCCGCAGCGGTGACGAGGTCCACGAAGCCGTCACCGTTGACGTCGGCCGAGGCCACCCGCATGCCCCCCTGGAACCGGGAGACGAAGGCCACGGCCTCGGCGTTCGTGGCCGGTCCCTTGCCGCCGATGCCGACCACGGACGGGTCGGTGAGGGCGGCGACCATGTCGTAGTGGCTGTTGCTGGCCGGCGTGGTCGCCTGACCGACGCTGATGATCGGGCCGCTTGGCCCATTGGTGGCATCGTAGAGCCGGGCAGCGGGGAGCGAGGGCGTTCCCAGAACGAGGAAACCGGTGGAACTGGGCGTGAGCGAAACCCCTGACAGGGTCAGCCGCATGGCCGAGTTTTTGTCCCGGCTGACGGCGGTCACCACGCCAAAGACGTTCGTGCCGCCGGCAGGCGCGAGCGTGACATCCGTCCGGGGGCTCGCGAGGGTCGTCGCGCCGGCCCGGATGACGCGGTTGGCGGCGGTGCGGTTGGTGTACGTTCCCAGTTGCGCGAGCGTCATCTGGCCCGCCACCGGGATCTCGATGGTCGTGCCGTTGACCACCCTGTAGGCCAGCTCGTTGACGTATCGGTTGGTCGTCTGGCCGGGAATCGTCGGCACGGAGAGCCAGTTCGGTGCCTGGCTGTCGCCACCGGCCCCGAGGGCCTGCGCGTTCGCCGCCTGCACCCCGGCCGAAAAGCCCGACGTGTTCGTCGGCGTCGTGCCGACGAGCAGCGTCGCCGTCGCCGTGATCCACTGGCCGGTGCCCACGAGGCTGGCATCGACCTCGATCGACGTCATCACGCTACCGGTCACGGGCGTTCCGCCGATGGTGGGCTTCTTGCCGGTTTCGACCGGTGCGGGCGTGTTGGACGGGCTTCCACCCACGAACGTCCGTCCCTGGAAGCCGCCGTCATCGACGGGGAAGATGCCCTGCTCATCCAGGGCTTTATTGGCAAACAACTGGACGAGATAGTTGCCGGATGCGGGCACCCTGAGTTGCACGTACAGCTTGCCCTTCGCGGTATTCCGCACGACGTCGAAGATCTCGGGTGCAACCTGCGAGCCGTTGCCTCCGGCCGACAGGGCGATGCCCTGGCCGACGAGGCGGGTGTCGCCGGCGTCCAGTTCCGTGACGTCCTGGCCGTTCAGGTAGATCGCGTTGGAGAGAATCGTGTTGTTCTTGGCGTCGACGCCCCGGATCTCGATGCCGTTGAGCGCATTCTTGAAGACCTTGTTCCGCACGTCGTTGCTGCTGGGCAGGGCATCCCAGCCGATCATCAGGTCAGAGCCCTGGACGAGAATCCCATTGCCGACGTGGGTGGTGAAATCGCCGTTTTTCGAAAGCGTGTTGCCCGTGATCGTCGTGCCCGCGTAGCTGCCGGCGGCGAAGGTCATGCCGTTAGCGGAGTTCTCCGAGACGGTGAATCCGGCGAGTTGCGAATTCGTCGAGCCGCCGAGGAACGTGATGCCGTTGCCGGCGAAGCCGGTGATCGAACTTCCGGCGCCGGTCATCTTCACGTTGTTCACGCCCGCGGCGACGGTGAGGCCGTCCTGGCCGGAGTCGGCCGTCTTGACGAGTTTGATCGAGGAGTCGGCGGTCGTGCTGCCGGCGGTCGAGAGCGTGATGCCCGCGAGCGGCGTCGTCCCGCCGACCGCGCCCTTGAAGGCCACGGCGCCCGTTCCGGCGGCCAGCGTCACCTGCTTCGCTCCGTCGAGCGTGGAGGCGAACGTGATGTCGCTGTCCGAAGACGTGAACGTCGCATTGTTCGTGATCGTGGCCGCGTCGTTGTAGGTCTGCTTTCCGGAGGTGGTGACGCTCTTGAGGCTGACCGTTCCGCCGGCATTGGTCGTCAGGCTGGCGAGGGGGGTGGTTCCGCCAAAGACGCCGGCGAAGGTGGTGGCGCCGGTGGAGTTGGCCGTGAGAGCCTTGCCGCCGTCGACGGTGCCGTTGAACGAGATGGCGCCGGAGCCGGTGGAGACGGTGGTGTCTCCGGCGAGGCTGGCCGCCTTGGCGACGGAGAATGCGGCGTTGGTGGTGGTGTAGGTCCCGTCGAGGGTGACGGTGTCGTCGCCGTAGGACTGGGCCCCCGAGGTCGTCACCGACTTGAGGCTGGCGGTCCCGCCGGCGTCGGTGGTGAGACTGGCCAGGGCGGTGGTTCCGCCGACGACGCCGGCGAAGGTGGTGGCCCCGGTGGAGTTGGCCGTGAGTGCCTTGCCGCCGTTGACGGTGCCGTTGAACGAGATGGCGCCGGAGCCGGTGGAGACGGTGGTGTTTCCGGCGAGGCTGGCCGCCTTGGCGACGGAGAATGC
>JBIKKQ010000073.1:0-15921 GCA_044360305.1 Pirellulales bacterium | reverse complement strand
CAGCCGAGTCCGCCGCGTCGCCGGCCCGCACCGCGAGCGCGACCAGGCAGACGACGACGGCCGTCCGGACGCGGCGACGGTTCATCCGTACAACTCCCGGATCGGCTTTCCATCGGGCAGGATCGGGATCGGTCGGCCGGAGAGATCGTGCAGGAACGCGGAGGTGTCGATGCCGAGGTGCCGGTAGACCGTCGCCCACAGATCCTCGGGCGTCAGCGGCCGATCCTTGGGGTAGTTGCCGCGCGGATCGGTCGAACCGATGACCTGTCCCATGCGCAGGCCGCCCCCCGCCACGAGGAGCGAAAACGCGTGCGGCCAGTGGTCGCGGCCGGGTCGCTTCCGTCCCTTGGAGTCCTTGTATTCGAGCTTCGGTGTATGGCCGAACTCGCCCGTGACGACGATCAGAACCTGCTTGTCGAGCCCGCGGCGCTGGACGTCCTCGATGAGCGCGGACACCGCCTGGTCGTACGCCGGGGCCCGGTACCTCATGTCGGTGAACACGTCGCAGTTCACCGCGTGGCAGTCCCAGTTGTAAAACACGTCGTCGCGGCTCTTGCCCGGGGCGTCGGGGGGATTCTCCAGCGCCACGGTCACGAAGCTGCTGCCCGCCTCGACGAGCCGGCGGGCCAGCAGGCAGCGCTGCCCCCAGGAATGACGGCCGTAGAGGTCGCGGGTAGCCTCGTCCTCCAACGCCAGGTCGAAGGCATCGCGGGTCGCCTGCGAGGTGAACAGCTCGCAGGCCTGGGCGTTGAACTTGTCCATCGCCGACATCGAGCCGCTGGCGTCGATGTCGCGACGCACCTGGTCGAGGGCCCTGAGCAGCCGCCAGCGGTCGTCCAGCCGGGCCTGCATGCCGTCCTTGAGCGAGATGCTGCCGACCTTGAAGTCCTTGCGCGACGGATCACCGCCGATCTCGAACGGGTTGTAGGCCGAACCGAGGTACGCCGATCCGAGGGCATAGGTGTCGGCCGAGGTCCGGCCGCCGTCGGCGAGGACGATGTTGGCGGGCATCGCCCCAGCGCCCGCCTCGCGGCACTTGGCCACGACGCTCGCCACCGCCGGCGTGTCGTTCACGCTGCCGGTGGGGGCCTTCGGCTCGCGGCCGGTCATCACGCGCTTCGAGCCGCCGCCATGGTCCGAGAACCGGTGCCGCATCGAGCGGACGATCGTGAACTTGTCGGCAATCTTGGCATGCAGCGGAAACAGTTCGGTGATCTCGGTCCCGGCGACGTTCGTCGGGATCGGGCGGAACGGGCCGCGATACTCGTCCGGCGCGTCCGGCTTCATGTCGAACGTGTCGATGTGCGACAGCCCTCCCGCCAGCCAGACGAAGATGACCGAGGTGTCGGCCCGGCCGTTCGGCAGGGCCGCCTCGGCCCGCAATCGCATGAGGTCGGGGAGCCCGAGGCCGGTGGCTCCGATCGCCCCCACCTGCAGGGCCGTGCGGCGGGTCACGGGACCGGGACAGAAAGACCTGCTGGCCATGACGAACACCTCCTTTTCAAGGCATCCGACGCGCTGTTGCCGGAGGGCGGGGGGCTGGTGGCAGTCACCCGCTTCGGGCCTTAGCGAGTCTCAGGACAAATCTTAGCCCAAAACCCTCGGCCGGCACAGTTTTCCCCATAATGATCGGGTGCGGCGCGGCTTTGGGATCGGTTTTTCCGCCTCCGCCACGACCTTCCGGCGAGGGAACGCCCCGGCTACGGCCCCGGGTCGGCGAGCACCCGTGGCTGCCCGCCGGTGCCCGGCCAGATCGTCAGCGATCCGTCGGCACCCCCGACCGCGATCACCGAGCCCGCCGGATCGGTCGCCAGGCACTGGCTACGGACCACCTTGCCCCCGAACTTCGGCAGCTTCTCCGGTTTGCCCAGGGCCCGGGCCTGGAGCGTCCCGTCCCCCTCGGCCACCGCAAACGCATCGCCCTGGCCGAGTCGGTGGATCCCCACCGACTCCCGCCCACCGACCGCGATCGTCTCGCCCCGCTCCCAGGCGTCGCCCGCGTTCCAGAACCGGCACTGCGAGTCGGCCCCCACCGACGCCAGCTGCCTGCCGTCACCGCGCCAGGCGATGCCCAGCACGCGGCCGCCATGGTCGTCGAAGAGTTGCACCGTCTTGCCTTCGGCCGGCTTGAAGACCGCCACCGACCGATCGGCTCCACCGGTCGCGAGCAGCGTGCCGTCGGGGGAGAAGGCCAGGCAGAGCACGACGTCCTTGAGCTGCGGCGGCTGGCCGACGACCGGCGCCGGAAACCGGCGCAAGACACGGCCGCTGTCGCTGGCCACGAGCACGACCTCGCCGCTCTGTGTCGGCACGCCCCCCCCGGTCGCGAGCAGCGTGCCGTCCGGGCTGAAGGCCAGCGCCTGCACCCGATCGACGAACGGCTCGGTCACCAGCGGGCCGCCGATCCGGCGGGCGACGGCCCACGTCGGTTGACCGCCGGGGCCCGCATCGGACCGTTTCCAGAGCGTCACCGTCCGCATGGCACCGGATGCCAACAGCGAGCCGTCGGGGCTGAAGGCCAGCGATCGGACGACGTCGCGATGGGCCGCCGACCGGCTGCTCCCCGCCGCTGCCGGCAGATCCGGATCGACCAGCCTGGCCACTGGCTTGCCCGTCGCCACGTCGAAGATCACGATCCGATTGCCGATCCCCGCGGCGGCCGATGTGCCGTCGGGAGACACGGCGGCGGCGTAGACCGGCTTGACGTTCGCGGGCAGCGGCTGCCAGGCGATCGTCCGCGGCCCGTCCGCCGTGGCGACGGCGCCGGCGTCGATCCAGGCGCGGAGGATGTCGATTTCGCTCGCCGTGAGCCGCCGGGCGCCACGGTCGTTGTCGTCGGGGGGCATGACCGGTTCGCGCGTGTGGGCGGCGACGAGGTAGGCGAGGCTTTCCGCCGCCTTCCCCGGCACGACCGCCGGGCCGTTGTCCCCCTTGCGCAGCATCGACTGCGGGCTCTCCAGCACGATGCCCGCCTCGGCCTCGGCCGCATTGTGGCAGGCCACGCAGTTGGCGAGCAGGATCGGCTTCACGTCGCGGTTGTAATCGACCCGCGGCCGCGCCGGCGCCGTCTTGCCCTGCTGCCCGTCGTCGGCCATGGCGAGTGTCAGGGCGGCGCCGGCGACGAGCGGCACGAGGGCCGGCCGCCGGGCGGCCGCCTTGGGGGGCGCGTCCGCCTTGGCCGCGACGACGAGACGAATCGGCGCCGACACGGCGTGGACGTCGGTCGGCTGTGGTTCGTTGGCCTTGAGCACGCCGGTCACCTGCTGGACGACCTGCTTTTCCTCCTTGCGGAACGACTCGAGTTCCGCGGCCGCCTTGGAGGCCGCGGGGTTCCCCTGCTCCTTGGCGGCGGCCGCGGCCTTCTCCAGTTCGGCCCGCCGGGCCTCGACGGCCTCACGGGCGGCCGTCGCCTCGGCCACGGCCGATGGATCGCGAGCCTGCACCACGGCGGCCTGGGCGACGAGGTACACCATGTATTCACCAGGGGCCAGCCCGGCCGGGACGTCGAATTCGATCTCGCCCCTGCGCTCCCCCTCGGCGAGCAGCTTGAAGGGCGGCTTGATCGCCGTCTCGGTCGGCTTGGTCACCGGGATGCCGCGGACCTCGCCGCGGACCTGCCCCTTGATCTCCGCCGCCGCCTCGACGACGAACGGCAGCTTGACTTTCGCGCCGGGAACGAGCGGACCGGGCAGTTCGTTCGCCGCGGCGACGGACAGCGGAGCCGGCTCGGCGCGGACGTCCAGCGACATCTCGTCCACGAGCCGGCCGAGGGTGACCTCCTGCGGCGTCGGCTTGTTGACGATCGACGTCGCCCAGCCGGCGACCCGTCGCGTCTTCG
Organism: Pirellulales bacterium; assembly: GCA_044360305.1. Classification (GTDB taxonomy): domain Bacteria; phylum Planctomycetota; class Planctomycetia; order Pirellulales; family UBA1268; genus QWPN01. The sequence continues at coordinate 12,083 of JBIKKQ010000073.1, read as the reverse complement.
AGGCGTCCGCCACCGTGCCGACGACCTCGATCGGGCCCTGCCAGGCGGCGGCCCGCGGACCGGCCTCGAGCAGGAGCGTCGTCTGCGACAGCCCGGGCGAAACGGTCGCCGGCCGGCAGGTGACGCCCTCGGGCAGCCCCTTGACGGCCACCTCGACCGGCTTGTCGAAGCCGTCCTGGCGAAACACCTGCACCGGGATCGGAAACCGTCCGCCGCGGCGCAGGCGGGGAATGCTCGGAAACGACAGCCCGAGTTCGTTCCGCTCCCCGGTGTGCGGGAAGACGTCGATGCTCGTCGCGAGCAGGCGCACGTCGGGCGTCGGCCGGCGGATCACGAGCCGATACGACGCCCCCGACTCGGCATACGCCCGGCCGGCGAGGTTCCGCACCACGATCCGATAGGTGCCGTCCTGGTCGGCCGTGAACGAACCGGCGGGGTCGTTGGATACGGCGTCGAACGGCGGATTGAAGAACCGGTAGCCGGGGTCGTCCTGATCGAACACCACCTTGACCTGCTCCCGGCCTTGCGCGTCGCGGCCGACGTGCTCGACCCGCAGGCTGACGTCGGCCTCCTGCCCCATCCGCTCCGCGATCACCTCGATGGCGAACGCCTCCCCCTTGGCGGCCGTGAACGAGTACCAGTCGAGGTCGGCGCGGGAGTCGAACCGGCCGGCGAGGTCGCAGGGGGGGGAAAGCGTCTGGGCGGACTGCGGGGCGTCGTTGGGCTCCGCCTCCAGCACGGGGGGGGCGGCGGCGAATGCCACCGGGACGGCATTCACCGCCCGGTTCTTCGGACCGGCGCCGAGCTGCGGCTGGACCCGGAACGCATCGACACCGGCGGCGATCATTCGCCTGGAGTACGGACTCCCCGGCCCGGACGGATCGGGCAGCGACGGCGCGGTCAGCGTCCACGCCAGTTCCTCGAGGCTGCGGCCGGCACGGCCGGTAAGCAGCGGCTTCCCCGCCGGAAGCAGGTGCCCGAGCAGCGCGACCTGCGACGACGTGCCGGGGGCCGCCATCGGCGGCCAGACGCCGATCAGATAGGGCCGCGTCGTCAGCAGCATCCGGTACGGCCCCTCCGCCACGAAGCGATCGAGTTCCGAGTCGATGACCTGCACCAGATGCTCGCCGGTCTCGACGACCTCGAAGGCGAGCACGGGATCGCGCTGCCGGGTCGCGCAGCCGCTGGCGAGCATGCGGCCGCCCGGACCCGTGACCTGCACGAGCAGGTTGCCCTTGGGATTCAGCAGCCGCGACTCGCAGGCGAGGACGAGCCGCTGGCCGGCCGCGGCCTTGAAGCGGAAAAAGTTCGGCAGGTTCTTCGCCATCTCGCCGTCGATGAGCGAGTCGGGCTCGATCGGCATCGCCTTCCCGCGGGTGTCGTTGCCATCGGCCTCGACGACGATCGGGAATTCCGAGACCACGAACGGCCACGACGTTGACAGGCCGAACCGGCCGCGGACACGGACCTCGTAGCTGCCGGGCGGCACGTCCGCACCGACGGTCACGGTGAACGGTCCGCTCGCCGATCGCCGCCAGGCCGGCGTGTCGGCCGCCTTCAGCCGGGCGGTGATGCCGGGGTGGGAGAAGACCAGGGCCTCGGGGGCGTCGAGATCATCCCCCTTGATGGTGACTTCCACCGTGGCGCCGGCCTGGGCCCCGCAGGGCCGCAGCCTGAAGAGCCGGGGGTTCGGCAGCCGTTGCCGCGACGATTGGGCGACGCTCGGAGCGGCATCCCAGCCGACCAGGGCGGCCGCCGCGAACAGGATGCACCACCGGAACGATCGCTGCATCCACATGCTGCCGGGCCTCGGATCGTGGAACGGGGGGAAGAACGTGGGCGCGGAGGGAAGGGAGCGGGAGGGCAACCGCGGCCGGCGGCCGCCGCCGGTGCGGCGTGGTCAGCGCGTGAACAGGAATTCCTTGCTGTTGATCACGGCCCAGAGGACGTCCTCGAAGGCGGCGACGGACTGTTCCTTGCGCTCGAGGTAGGCGCGAACCCGGTCCAGGTCCTCGCCGCTCGGCTCACGGGCGTAGGCCGCCAGGTAGATCTCGCGGATCTTGTCCTCGACCGGCCTGCCCTTGCTCTCGGCCAGCCGCTTGGCCCGGCCGCCCCCCGCCGCCAGCTTCCGCAACACGTCGTCGGAGTTGATCAGCATCAGGCTCTGGCCGAGATTGGCGGCGCCGGTGGCGCGACCGCACTCGCAGGCGGCCGCGCCGCGGCTCCGGCCGAACGTCTGCAGGAACGGCACGTCGGAGACGTTGTCGCACATCTCCAGCGCCCGCGCGGCGGCGGGCTGGTTCCTGAAACTCGTGGTCGTGCCGCAGACCGCATCGACGCCGTCGTAGAGCACCTCGGCCTTGAGCCGGCGCGGCAGGTGCCGGGAGTAATTCCGGTCGTCGTCGCCGTTGGTCTCGTTGGGAATCGCGGAGAGCTGGTACGTGGCCGACCGGCAGATCGTCCGCACCAGGTGCTTGAGGTCGTAGCGCTGGCGGATGAAATCGGCGGCCAGGGCGTCGAGCAGCTGGGGATTCGAAGGTGGATTGGTCTCGCGCAGGTCGTCCTCCGGATCGACGAGCCCGCGACCGAGGAAGTGGGCCCACATCCGGTTGACGATCGACCGGGCGAAGAACGGGTTGGTGTCCGCGGTCACCCAGTCGGCGAGCGCGATTCGCGGGTCCGTGTCGGCATCGACGGCGATCGGCTCTCCACCGAGCGGCCGGGGGCCGAGCGATTCGCCGGTGGACGGGTGCATGATCCGGGGGTCGCCGCGCCGGTGGACGATCCGCCCGAGGGAGTTGCCGGCCGGCTTCTTCATGCCCACCTGGGCGAAGAAGGCGGCGTAGCCGTGGTAGTCGGCCTGGCTCCAGCGATCGAATGGATGCTGGTGGCACTTGGCGCAGGCCAGCCGCTGGCCGAGGAACAGGAGCGCGGAGTCCTCCACGGCGTCCTTGGTGCGCTCGGCCGGGAGATTCACGAGGTCGGGGTTGTTGAACGTGGCCTGCGACCGCCACCATCCGACGGCCGGGTTCTCCCCCGGCTGGCCCGTGGCCGTGAGGATCTCGCGGACGAACTGGTCGTAGGGCATGTTGTTCTGGAACGACTGCCGCAGCCAGACGTGCAGGGCGCTGGTCGAGGTCCGGCCGCCGGTCTCGCGACTGCTGCGCAGCAGCACGACCCACTTGTCGGCGAAGCTGGTGGCGTAGTCGTCGCTGTCCACGACGCGGTCGATGAGCCGCTCGCGCTTGTCCGGGGTGGTGTCGGCGAGAAACTCGGCCGCCTCGACGTTCGTCGGCAGGCGGCCGGCGATGTCCACCATGACGCGGCGCAGGAAGGCCCCGTCGTCGCACCGCTCCGACGGGGCGATGTTCATCGCCTTCATCTTGGCGAACGTGTGCCGGTCGATGAAGTTCGACTCCGCCGGGAAGGCGAGCGGCTTGGAGGCGGCCCGCGGAATCGTGATCGGCACGGTGGCGACCTTGTCGCGGTACAGAACGACGATCGCCGTGTCCCCCGGCAGCGATCCCGCCTTGACGACGTTCCGCCGGTCCTTCTCAACCTCGGCGATGCCGGGGTCGTTCGACTCGAAGCGGGCCCACTCGGTGACATCCTCACGTTCGCCGCCGACGTACACGGCCTGGACGGTGAGCTTCAGTTCATCCCCCTTGGCGAGCCTTGCCAGGGGGGGCGATACCTCGATCGCCTTGAGCTGAAAACGCGACGGATCGCCGAGCGGCGCGCCGGCCGCGATCCAGCGCCGGAGCAGGGCGTAGGCCCGCGAATCAGGCTCCAGCCGAATGCCGCCGCCGTGTGGGTAGACGCCACTCGGCTTCTGCAGCAGCAGGCTCTCGTCAGGGGCGGCGAAATCGACGAACCGGCCGCGGACGTTCTCCGTGATCCGGGCATGATCCTTGGCAGGCTCGAAGCCGAACAGCGAGAGGTAAAAGCCGTTCTGGCCCGCCCCGCCGCCGGCGCCGTGGCAGGCGCCGCCGTTGCATCCCTGGCGGGTGAGAATCGGGAGGATGCGCGCTGTGAAATCGAGGTCCGGATCGACCGGACCGCCAGCCGGCTCCGCCGCCGTCGCCGCACGGCCGAGCAGCAGGAACGCGACGAGCAGCGGGCGGGCCGCGGAGTTCATCATCCGTACAACTCTTTGATGGGCTTGGCGTGGGGCAGGATCGGGATCGGCCGGTCGGACAAATCCCGCATGAAGCCGGAGGTGTCGATGCCGAGATGCCGGTAGACGGTGGCCCACAGTTCCTCGGGCAGCACCGGCCGGTCCTTGGGGTAGGCGGCCCGCGGATCTGTCTCGCCGATGACCTGCCCCATCTTCAGCCCGCCCCCGGAGACGAGCAGGGAGAAGGTGTGCGGCCAGTGATCGCGGCCCGGCCGCGTCCGTCCCTTGGCGTCCTTGTGCTCGAGCCGCGGGGTGTGGCCGAACTCACCGGTCACCACGAGCAGCACCTTCTTGTCGAGCCCGCGGGCGTAGAGGTCGCTGATCAGTGCGGCGACGGCCTGATCGAAGTACGGCGCCCGATACTCCATGTCGACGAACAGGTCGCAGTTCACCGCATGGCAATCCCAGTTGTACCAGGCGTTCTCGGGGTTGGAGGGGGTCGGCTTGGTCATCAGAACGGTGACGAAGCTGCTCCCGGCCTCGACGAGCCGCCGCGCCATCAGGCAGCGCTGCCCCCAGGCGTGCATCCCGTAGTCCTCGCGGACCTTGTCGGACTCCTGCGAGAGGTCGAAGGCGTCGTGAATCTCCTTGGACGTGAACAGGCCGCAGGCCTGGGCGTTGAACTTGTCCATCGCGGCCATCGAGCCGGACCGATCGAGGTCGCGCCGGATCCGGTCGATGCCCTGAAGGAGTTCTATCCGGTCGGCGAGCCGCCCTCCGCCCAGACTGTCCTTCAGCGAGATGTTGCCGACCTTGAATTTCTTGTCGGACGGGTCGCCGTCCACCTCGAACGGGTTGTGCGCCGATCCCAGGTAGGCGGCGCCGAGGGCGTTGCCGTCGGCCGCCGTGGAGCCGGAGTCGCCGAGCACGATGTTGGGGGGCATCGGCCCCGAACGCTGGATGAACTTGGAGACCACCGACGGGATCGCCGGATCCTCGTTCACCGTCCCGGTGGGGGTCCGCGGTTCGCGGCCGGTCATCACCCGCTTCGACCCGCCGCCGTGGTCGGAAAAACGGTGCTTCATCGTCCGGATGAGGGTGAACTTGTCGGCAACGGCGGCCTGCCTGGGAAGCAGTTCGCAGATCTCGATGCCCGGAACCCGGGTCTTGATCGGCTTGTACTTCCCGCGGACCTCCGCGGGCGCGTCGGGCTTCAGGTCGTAGGTTTCGAGCTGCGAGCAGCCGCCACCGAGCCAGAGGTAGATGACGGCCGTGTCCTGGGCCGCTCCCGGCAGGGCGGCCTCCGCCCGCAGTCGGAACAGATCCGCGGCCCCGAGCCCAGTCGCCCCGATGGCCCCGATCTGGAGGGCGGTCCGCCTCGTGACGGGTCCCGCACACACGGACGATTTCGCCATGATGAAGTCCTTCCTCAGGAAGCGTCCACGCGTCGCAGCGCCCGGTCTCCACCCGCCGCCGACAGGGCGGGGCGGGGCCGTGAGAGCCGAGCCATCCACTCCGTATTTTAGCCTTGATCCTCCGGGAGCGGCAAACCCTGCCGCCGCCCCATTATTCTTCGGGTGGCGGCATGCCCCGAGGCCGGTTTTTCGGGTCGCTCCGGCCGGCCGGGGGGGCGCGGCCAGCCACACGGCCCCGGACGCCGACCGTCCGTTACCGCCCCGTGCCCCCGCCACGACGCAACCCGGCCCCGGCATGTTGGCAGAAGTTGGCGTTCAGGCCCTCACCGGGGCAGCACCGCTTCCGCCAGACGCCGCGTGGCGGCGGGGACGCCGGCTTTGATGGCGGCCACCTGCTCCGGATTCAGCTTCCGGGCCCAGTCGGCGATCAACTGCCGTTGGCGGTCGGGCACGAAGTTCCACCCGACGCCGGTATCACCGCTCGCCCCGCCGACGTAGCCGTGCTGGTCCCACCATTGCACGACGGCGGCCAGGGCCTCCGTCATCCGGGCCGCCGCATCCGCTCCATCGGCGGGCGGCTGGCTGGTCGCCACCAGGATGCGTCTCTGGCTCTCGACCTGCGCGGCGAGGATGTCCAGGTATCGCGCCGGTCCTCCGGGCAGGTGTGCGGCCAGCGGACTGGCGAGCTTCGCGCGGCGCAATCCGGCGGGCAGGTCGGCCGGCAGGCGGTCGAGCGGCAACGTCATGCATTGCCATGCCGGCACGAGCAGTTCGGCGGGGCCGCCCAGGGCCGTGGCCAGATCGCGCAGGATCTGCTCATCGGACGCCGACCGGTAGGCGGGGTTCCGCGCGGCCTGGGCGAAGAACCAGATGTTGGGCAAAACCATCACCGGCTGCTGGGCGTTGCCGAAGACGCCCCGTACCGTGCCCGCCGACGGCCCTTCCTCCGCGAGGTTGGCACGGATCAGGTCGAACTGAAGCTTCGCCTGCGGGATCGACGGCTCGAACTCGATCGCCTCGTAACAGAAGATCGTTGACCGATTCAACAGCCCGGCCGCGGCGGTCGCCTGCACGGGCAGGCGACCGTTGGCCCAGCCCTCGCGGTGCGATCGGCCCGGCAGCAGTTCCCACTCGCCCGGCAAGCCCTTTTTCAAAGCGGCGAGTTCCGCGTCGAGGAACGGCCGAATCGGCTCCACCCATACGCCCTTCGTGCCCCATCCGCACCACAGCCAGGGGATCACCCGCTGGCGGTCGGGGTGGGTGCCATGGGCCGCGATGGTCGCCTGATCGGCGCGAAACACCTTCACCCAGTCCATGGGGTCGGCCCCCGCATAGCCGCCCGGATCACCGTCGATGGTCACGTAGGCGTCGGCGTTGTTGAGAATCGCCATCATGCTGGCCCGATGGGCCAGCCACGGCCCCGCCTTGGCCTCGTCGTCGAGCCGGATCGTCTTCGCGCCGGCCGGAAACGGGCGGTCCCGCCACGGCTTCACACCGACCGACGGATTTGTCGAAAGGTTCGGCGTCTGCACGAACCATGCCTCGAGGCCGGCCTTCCGGGCCGCATCGATCGTGTCGCGGAAGGCGACGAGCGACGTCCTGTCGGCGTCCGAGAGCGGCATGGGGATCGCCTCGACCACCGGCCACATCATCACCCGGTCGTAGCCAAAGCCCTTGAGCACCTGGAACATTCCGGCATAGTCCGCCGGCGTCCAGCTCCGGACAGCGAAGGGATGCCGGTAGACCCAGCCGGCGTGCAGATAGAACCCGACGTGTTTGAACCCTTCCGTGGGCGCTGCAGCCGTGCCTGACGGTTTCGTGGTCGTGCCGACCGATTGGAGGCCGTCAGGCTGGGCCGACGCAAACGCCGGCCACAGGACCGGCAGACACGCGACGAGAAAGGCAGTCCGAACAAGGGGCATTCGCAGCATGGCGGGGAACCTCACGGCTCCCTGGGATGGACGAGAAAGGGCAATGGTTGTGGGACGGATTCTAGCGTTCCCTGCCGCCGCATCGCGACGCGTTGCCACGGCCGTCACGGCGTTCCGGAGCGGAGACCGTAGGTGGCCCGGGCGTTGGCATGGAAGAATTTTCCGGCGGCGGCGTCCCCCTTGGCGTGGAAGTAGTCGCGGACGACGCCGATCACGCCGGCGAACGAATTTTTCCGCGTCCAGATCGGCCAGTTGCTGCCGAACAGGAGCCGGTCGGCCCCGAACAGCGACCAGAGCGCGTCGAGGACCGGCGTGTAGTAGGCGACGTCCCGCGGCGCCGGGCTCGCGGCCACGTTCTCCACGATCGCCGACACCTTGCAGCGAATGTTGGGCAACTTCGCCGCCGCCTCCAGCGCCTCGCGCAGGGCAGGCTTGGGCGGCTGGCCGTCGATTCGCATGTTGCCGACGTGATCGATGACGACCCGCAGCGCGGGCACCTCCGCGGCCAGCTGCGCCGCCAGACCGATCACCCCGGGATCGCCGACGACGTCGAGGGCCAGGCCGCGGTCGGCGAGCATGCGGCATCGCTGCACGAGCGTCGCATTCCCCTTGAGGCCGGCCTCAACCTCCCGCTGGTAGATGCGGATCCCGCGGAACAACGGGTTGGCTGCGAAACGCTCCAGGTGCTTCTCGAAGTCGTCTGCGGCCGGATCGATCCGCCCCACGACGCCGAGAATGAATGGCTCCTTCGCGGCGAGGTCGAGGAGCCACTGGTTGTCCTCGAGGTCGGGGCTCGCCTCGACGACCACCGTGCCGGTCACACCGGCCTCACGGGCCGCCGGGATCAGGTCCTGCGGCAGGCAGGGCCGCACGAACAGGGCATCCCGCTGCTTCTGCGGCATCGTCTCCGGCCAGGGCGTTCGGTAAAAGTGCGTGTGGGTGTCGATCGTCTCCGGGACGGCCGCGGCCGCCGTCCCGGTTCCCGGGGCGAGGGCCGGCAGCGCCAGACCGCAGCCGCCGGCGGCGAGGAAGGTGCGACGCAGCATGGAGAGCCGTCTCCGGTGGGAACGCGGTCAGCGGGCGAGCAGCCGGTCGAGCCTCTCGATGCACTCGAGCACCGAGCGGCCGCTGTGGTAGCAGGCCTTCCACGGGTTGCCGAGGTCGCCGACGATCACGGCCCCGTCCCGGGAGAGCAGCTGCCGCCACTCGCCGAGTTGCGGATGAATGAAGAACTTCCGATCGAACTCCCAGTTGCCAAGGAACGCCTCGGCGAACCGCGGGTCGGCGAACTGCTCGTAGGCGTCGAGCCAGCCGACCAGGGCCTCGGAGTTCTGCCACCACTCCTTGTCGCGGACCAGCGCCGGGCCGGTGTGCGGCCCGTCCCGGTAGACGCCGCCGTACTCGCGATCGAGGCCGAACTCCAGGGCGTGCTCCGCCAGCCGCCGCGTCGCCGCATGGAACATGGACGGCGATTCGCCGAGCGGCTCGGCCGCCCGGTGCAGGAGCCAGGCGAGCTCGAGATTGTGGCCGTAGGAAGTCGTGTCCATCGGTTCGCCGACCGCCTCCCCCGCCTGCCGGTCGGCGTTCCACGTCCGCCGGATGGCGATCGCCGGCCGGGGCGTGAAGTCGAGGCCGAACTGGTTCCTGCCGCAGCCGCTCGTCGGGCTCACCATCCGGGCGAGGATCACGCCGGCCACCTCGCGAAGCTTGCGGCGGTGGATCTCTAGGCCGGACGCCGTGGCGAGCGTGGTGAACGCCTCCAGGAGGTGCATGTGGATGTCGAGCGACTTCCGGTCGCCGGCCGCGAACCCGGGGGCCGAGACGCTCCAGTCGCGTTCGAGGTTCTCGTAGTAGCCGCCGTGGAGCGTGTCGGCGGCGTGCTTCTGCAGCAGTTCGAACGTCCGCGATGCGTAGTCGAGGCCGCGGTCGTCGCCGGTGGCGAGCGTGTACTCGGCGAGCGCGTAGATGGCGAAGCTCTGTCCGTAGATCACCTTGCCGTCGTCGAGTGTCCGCCCGGCCCGGTTGGTCCGCCAGTGCCAGCCGCCGTGGGCCCGGTCCCAGAAGTGGTCGAGGAAGAAATCGACCCCCTGCCGGGCCGCCAGCCGCAGGTCGGGGTGGTCGGGATAGCGCCGATGGAAGGCCGACAGGCCCCAGATCATCCGCGTCTGGGTGACGATCGACTTGTCGGTGTCGCCCGTGGGTCGGCCCGAGGCGTCGAAGCAGGTGAGGTAGCCGCCCATCTCGGCGTCGATGCCCCGGCTCATCCAGAAGGGGATGATGCCCTTTTCGAGATGGTCGGCGAGTTGGCCGCGGGCGGCGGCGAGCGACACGGCGTCTGCGGTCATCGGTTGACTCCTGGATTCACCTTTTTCAGCCTCCGGCGGCCGGGGTGTTGAGTTCCGCCGGTGGCCCTGCCCGCCGAGCCCCCGGCGTTTCCCGCGGAAGCGGTCCCGGCTCCGGCGGCTTCGCAATGCCGGCATGGGAATATTTCGATACGAGGTCCCAGGCGAGTTTCTGCAGGATCGCCCGCTGGGGTTCGGTCAGCCCGTCCCCATCCTTGCCGGGAAACACGAGCCCTTCCGGCGACATCTTGTAGAGGGCGGCGAAGTGCATGAAGGCGCCGAGCCGGGTGGCGAGCAGGCCCTGATGGGGCATGATGTCACCGCGCAGCACCGAATTGCCGTCGGACTGCTTCGTGACCTCGGGAAACCTCCCGGCCGCGATCATTCTCCGCACCTCGAGCATGCCGTCGGCCAGCGGCACGATGAACACGACGCGGCGGCCGGCCGCGGCGTTGAGCTTGTCGACCTCGGCCTCCAGTTGCGTCCGCTGTTTCTCCAACGTGACCCGGTATTCATCGAGGTTCGTGTTTTCGTACTCCTCGGCCGACTTGACATCGCGGCGGCCGTCGTGGACGAGCCACGGCTGCTGGATGATGAAGCGGAAGTTCGGGTTCTTCGCCCCCCCCAACTCGATGAGCTGCGTCATGAACGACGGCATCCCGACGCTGTGCTGCCAGACGTAGGCATCGACTTCGCCAGTCTCCAGGTATTGCGTAACGCCCTCGAGTGAGTTTGGAGAAGAAGCACCGTGCCGGTTCATCTTCTTGTGACCGACGATACCGGCGGCCTCGCACAGAGGCGCAGAGTTTTCGGTGCCCCAACTGTGGCCTCCCTGCAGCACTCGCAGGCCGGCGGGCTTCGCCGCGGGGGCATCCGGCTGCAGGGCCAGCGTGACGCCGGCGCCCGCGGCCACGAGGAGAATCACGGACAGAAGAGAGTGGATCCGCATGGCATGCTCCGGGAAGGTGGCACGGGGGGTGTTCGGCGCACGTCGCCGAGCCGACAGCATATTCAAGGTCACGAAGCGGCTGCAATCGGTGGCCGAGCCGGCCAAGGCTCGCGGTCAGCGGTCCGACCGCCGCGCAGGCGGGGCTCTCGACTACACTGCAGCGGCTGCCGGCGAAAGACTGCTGCGGGAAGGCGTCACCTTGCCCAGCGGCGTGGAACGCACGGCCTTGCATGACGCCTTCACGACGCCCCCGAGGAGCCTGCCATCGATGTCCGCCTCCGCCATCACCGGAATCCTTTCGCCGCACATGGTGCCGCTCGACGATCGCGGGCAGATCGACGAGCCGGAACTGCGCCGCCTCGTCTCGTGGCTGATCGAGCGCGGGATCCACGGCCTGTACCCGAACGGCTCGACCGGCGAATTCCTGCGGTTCACGGCCGAGGAGCGCCGCCGGATCACGGCGATCGTCTGCGACGAGGCCCGGGGACGGGTGCCGGTCGTGGCGGGGGCGGCGGAAGCCAACGTGACGGAGACGCTCCGGGCCTGCGAGGCGGCGCTGGCGGCCGGGGCCCGGGCGGTCGCGGTCGTGTCGCCGTTCTACTACCGGCTGTCACCTTCGAACGTGCTCGCCTACTTCCGGGAAATCGGCCGCCACAGCCCGATCGACGTCACGCTCTACAACATCCCGATGCTCGCCTCCCCGATCGACGTGCCGACGGTCCGGCAGCTGGCGGAGGAGTTTCCCCGGATCATCGGCATCAAGGATTCGAGCGGCGACGTCTCCCACATGATCCGGCTGATCGCCGCGGTGCGGCCGATCCGCCCCGACTTCTCCTTCATGACCGGCTGGGATCCGGCCCTCGTGCCGATGCTCGCGGCCGGCTGCGACGGCGGGACGCATGCCACCAGCAACGTCCTCCCCGAACTCACGCGGGCGATCTACGAGGCGGCGCGGGCGGGGCGTTTGCAGCAGGCGATGCAACTCCAGCAGCGGTTGACGGAACTGTTCGACGCGCTGTTCGGCGGCGTCGACTTCCCGGAGGGGTTTCGGGCCGGCAGCGAGCTGCGAGGCTTCCGCATGGGGCGGTCGCGACAGCCGCAGGGGGAGGAGCAGGTCGCGCTGCGCGGCCGGCTGACCGAGCGGGTCCGCGGTCTGCTGGAACGGCTCGGCGTGGACGCGAGCCGGCCGGACGCCGGCGCGTCACTGGCCGGGGTCGGCGGCTGACGCCGGCCCGGCGCGACCGGTTTGCCCTCCGGCTGCCGGGGGCACGACGACGATGCGAAAGCCCGCCGCGCCGTAGCGGCTCGGGCCGGCGCCCACGAGCCAGC
>JBIKKQ010000299.1:0-3081 GCA_044360305.1 Pirellulales bacterium | reverse complement strand
GACGGCGACCGCTGGTGGTGGGACTGATCCGCCGGCCGATCGTCCGCGCGGTCGCTCCCGACCGCTGGTTCACCGACTGCGGACCGCGGCGACGCTGGCCCGGAAGCCCTTCGCCGGCGCTCAGACGCAACTCACCGACCACAAACCGGTGGCAGAAGTGCCGCCGCCCGGACTATCCGTCGTAGGCAGCCTTGCGGTGGCGGATGACTCGAATCTCGACGATCGACTGCGTGTCGTCGATCGCGTAAATGATCCGGTAGTCACCGACTCGGACCCGCCACAGGTCATCGCCACCCCGCAATTTCTTGCAGCCAGCCGGTCGTGGCTGCGTGGAAAGCGAGTCGATCTTCGCAGCGACCCGGTCGATGACTTTATCGGGCACCGACTCGAGTTCCTTTGCGGCGGACCTTCCGATCCGCAGTTCATGCACGGCGACGGCCCTTCTTCAGGCGGCCGACCTTTTCCAGGCGGGATCGGACCGTCGCCCAACTCTGGCTTGGCTCGCGCTCCCGCGACCTGGCGGTGGCGACGTCAAGAATGTCTTCCCACAGCCCGCTGCCTTGACGGAGATCGATCATCACGGCGGTTTTTTGACCCCGCTCGTCGAACAGGAACTTGACCCCGCGAATCATCAATAAGCCTCCAGACAGCAACAGACGACCGTCTTCGATGATATCCGACCCCGATGGGCCATGTTCTCCCGCAATGCCGGCGGTGGGACTTGAACCCACACGCCCTTGCGGGCAACGGATTTTGAGTGCGGCTGGGGATGACGGTCAAGTGACGATCGCCTCACGGCCAATCGTTGTTTCCCGCAGTTGCCTCGCTTTCGGTATCAACGTGACGCAGGCGCCAAACCCGGTTTTCCTTCGATTACGCAACAGGCAACGCAACACGGACCCGAAAGGTTCCGCCGACAGTCGCACCTTCAGACGTTAGGAGACACCCAAGGGGGCGCCCCCCCCCCAGCGTAGCCCGATACTCCGTCATGTTGGCCTCCTGGATTTTTTCCAGATTTCGGGCGTCACGCGGGCGCGTGTCGGTCAGCCGTTCCCGGCCCTCTGACCTGCTGCGACACGTGCCCGTCGCGGCGTGTCACGCTGAGCACCACCTGCGTCAGCCGATCCCGGCCCTCTGACCCGCTGCGACGAAAAACCCCGGCCTCGGCGTGCTGAACGGGTACTTGCGTCAGCCGATCCCGGCCCTCTGACCCGCTGCGACCGCGCCGATTGCCCAATGCAGTAGCCACGCCGATCCGCGTCAGCCGATCCCGGCCCTCTGACCCGCTGCGACACACCGAGGCGACGGGGAACGATGCGGAGTGGTCCGGCGTCAGCCGATCCCGGCCCTCTGACCCGCTGCGACGCGTTATCCGGCGGGGCCGTGTTTATGCGGGTCTGGAGCGTCAGCCGATCCCGGCCCTCTGACCCGCTGCGACACGAAGCCAGGTAACTTGTCATTATGCGGACCCGGAGCGTCAGCCGATCCCGGCCCTCTGACCCGCTGCGACGGCCCCTCTCGGAAGTGCTTGGCGGCAAAGCCGATGCAGCGAGCCTTGCGAGCGGCTCGCATAAGGCGAGGCTAGGGCGTCGATCCGCGAAAACCTCCCGCAACACAAACCCCGCAATAGCAAGCGGTTATGTAGTCGCGAGCGGCCCCCGGGATTTCGGCACCGCCTCGCCTCTCGCGATGTCAAAGAGCATGGGATTGACCCCGACAGACGAAACCGGCGTTGAGGCCGAAGACGCAATCTGCCGGTCAGATGTCCCTATAGGACTCTAGAAGGGTACCTTCTCCTGCCGATCGCGTCCACCGCTGCGGTTCCACGCGAGAAGGATTTCGACCACCCGCTCTTCGATGCCGCGCCAGTAGGCCTTGGTGTCAACCCACTCCCTACGGCTGACTGCCTTCTCCTGCGGATCGCTCCAGGCGTTCACGTAGCCCTTCCCTGCCTCCGCACTCGGGTCCAGGATCGTCCTCCCAATCGGCACAGCGCCCGAGCCGCCCACCTTTGTCTCGTCCACCTCGCCCGTCGCCGCCTTACACGGAAGCCTCCACCAAGCCGCTGGCCAATCCGGGTCCAAGAGCGATACCAGCCCGATATTGGCAGCGGCGTTCATATCGGCGTGAATACCCTGAGCCGCAGATGAAGAAGAATCTGCCGCAACAAACAACTGACCACCCGGAGCGAGGATCCGTACCGCAGACGAAGTCAGTTCACCGCTGCGGGCCGCCTCCGCGAGGGTCACCAGGAGCTTCTGTCTTGGGGAGGCGGCGCCTTCCTTCGCGGCTTCTTCGGCTCTCGCAACGAGTTTCCCGATCCAGCCCTCTGGATTTGTGAGTTCTTTCACAGGTATGTCATTGCATCGCAGTCCCGGGCTGCCGGTGCGTGAATCCTGGCGGGAGGTGTAGGACGGGCTGACCTGTCGCAGATAGAGCCCGTGCAGCTCACAGCCCTCCACCAGGTACTTGTGGACGGCGCGCGCAGCCCAGTTCATCAATCCGCGATTCTCACGGCGGGTCCGCTTATCGTCAGGACGATAGTTTTCAAGGTTTTCAATGACTACCGCGTGACACGGCGCAAATCGCGGGTCTGCGATTGTGGCAGAGGGCCGCTTCCTGCCTTTGTCCCAGTGCAGGCGATCCTCGCTCCCCACGCCGAGCGCCGCCTCCACAATACGGCTGGCGATTTGTTTGACCCGGTTCTCGCGCAGCCGCTCCATCTTGGCGAGCATTCGCCTGCCGAACTCGGGCCGCAGCTTCTGGGCCGCCGCTTTCTCCAGCCGCTCCACACCGGCCCGAAGATTCGTCGGCTCGGGCCGTGAAGCGTAGGCCCGCATGACCTGGTACACGCCCCGAATGGTGGCGATCCGATCCAGGCTGAGGCCGCCCACCTTCCGAGCCAGCCGCACCCGCTCGCCCTTGGTTCGCTTGCTGAATCGGGGAATCACCCAATCCCGTAGCCACCGCAATCGCTTGCCCCATTCCGCCGACCGCTGTTGCCAGAGCGAGGCCAGTTCATCGCTGACGGCGGCGTTCCCGCTAAGCCGCTCGGCGACCGGTCGGAGGGCCTCACGCACT
>JBIKKQ010000093.1:0-12894 GCA_044360305.1 Pirellulales bacterium | reverse complement strand
CCGCTGCTTCTTGGTCAGTCGGCCCACCAACGGAGGCCCGTCGCTCACACGCGCTCGCCAGAGTTGACGCAGTTGGGAGTCCTGGAACTCTTCTGATGATGCGAGTGCGTGCCAGATTGTGAGGGCATCCTGGGCAGCCTCTATCCGGCCTTCGTCATCCAAAGGCACCGTGCGACCGCCTATGATGGGGCGGGTTTTCGCCGACAGCAAAAAGGCCACAAGCGCCAAATCGGACAGCCGTCGCAGCCCCAATCGACACAGCCGCTCTGCCTGCTGTTGGAGCCTGTCCACCGGCGGAAGGCGGTCTGGCTTGTTCTCCCGCGAAACGCCGAGCCATGCGTGGAGATTTTGCAACGCGTTCCATTCGTCGTTTGTCGCGGGGCGGGCTGCGGACTGCTCACCGTCCAATCGGATGAGGAACTGCCGATCCAGCCTCGCCCACGCGGACGGCCCTATGCGGCGGAAGACCTGTGTTCGGTTACCGCGTCGCACCAAACAGTACAGATCCCCCTCTGTCATGCTGTCGGCTGCATCCCGAGCAGCGTTCAGCTCTCGTTTAGAGACCACGTGCCAGACCGCAGCAGCGGCGCTGGTACGAAGCCCAAGATCGACCGACAGCACCCGCAGGCCGGGGAGCCTGGACAGGATGAGTTTTGCCCGCCCCTTGCGGGCTTTGTTGTCCTCACGGAACAGGTACGAGCCGCTTCGCCCCGACGCCCATTCCCAGCCGTCAGACAGTCCCTTCGCAACATAGTCCAACCAGGGGCCGCTGGGTGTGAGCTTGGCGGAGTGCGACAGGAACCACCCGATGCGTTGCAGCCTCGCCTGAAGTTTCCCGGGCCACTTCGTTTCGTCATCGTAGGGCAGATCTTGGGCGTCCAGGGATCGTGCAAGGTCTTCCAGTTCGCGACGGGGGGCCTGCAACCGACCATTCCATGGCGAGTCGTCATCGATTCCGTTCAGCAAGAACGGACCGCCAGCGGTACCCGCCGCCCCAAAACGGGTCGCCCGGGACACCTTCTCGCCCTTTAAATACCGGACAGAACCGAGCGCGAGGTCGTTCAGAAGCCGCGTGGACTGCCAGCGGTATTCGACGGGCCGCATCTCGCCGAGACCCCAGAGATCCAGCGACACCTGTTGCAACACTGGCTCTCTGGCAAGAGCCTCTCTGGCGCGATCGGCATCCTTCTCGGACTTACCGGCTCGCTCCAATTGCTTCTTACGCTCTCGCACTTCAGCCTGAGCGGAATACGCGATCGCCCATTGCGAATTGCCAAACCCAATGAACGACGGGCTTCGGAGAGGGTCGGGGTGGCGGTAGGCGGGAACCTTGAATCGCACCGCGTTTTGGTCGGCCACCGCAGCCCGCACGTAATCGGTGAGGATGGAGGAATCGCCTTTGCCGCCCTCCGATCGCCAGACACACGTGGCATCGTCCGCCGCCAGCGCCTCAAAGAGTTGTATATCGCCTGGCTTCTCCATGTCGGCCTGCAACTCTCGCACCGCAGCGATGCGGTCCGCGCTAGTGTTACACCCGGCCCAGGCGGTCGCCACTTCCGACCAGCCGCCAAGCGCCCGCCTGCGCAACTGGTAGCCGTCGATGGCGCCGGTGGTGGCGGTTCTCGCTTCCACGTAGCTGTCTAACCACCGCCGCGCCGCCGGTGGTACGAGGTCAACCCGGGCCTGCTCGGGCGCAAACGACTGCCGCTCCACCTCCGCCTGCTTGGCCTTGGTGTGGATCTGCGACACCCGCCGCATCGCGAACGCGAGCATGGTGCCATATTCCCCGCTTTTCTCCCTCGTTACCGAATATGGCATTCCGGTCAGGGCAGCCATTTTCGGCTCAAGGGCGGAGGCGATCGTTGAGGCGGAGCCGTCAAACGCCAACTTCGATTTCTGGCGACCACAGTCCTTCTCGCAGGCCAGAACGAGCCGGTCCCACAGCTTCTGCGTGACGCGGGGTGAGGTCGCGATCGCGTCGATCGCCAATCGGGCGGCGCTGGGTCGCCCCGTCAACCAACCTATTGCGCGGGCCAAGGCCTCCACCGAATCATCGGCTGGCTTCTGCTTGAGGGCACTAGCGATCACGGCCAGGGCGGCTGGCCCCCGCTTGCCGACTACGCGAGCCGGTTTGATTTGGCCGATTGCTGACAGTGCTGTCAGGATCTTTGCTTTGTTGGCTTTCTCTCCTCCACCCCAGAAAGAACTCACCCAGTCACGGCACGTATTGGCGAAATCTTTTGGCTCCGCAGGCCCGCTGTTTGCGCTGGGGGTAGCGAAGTAATCGCTCGTTGAACCAAACAATCGAAACAAGTGCTTCGCGGCATCTATTTCAGAAGGTCGTACCGCTGCGGGCATAGCGCGGAAGCAGGCCGTGCGATCCACCCACACCGCGTCGGGTCGAATGGCGGCCCGCAGGGTGGCGTCGCAGTCCTGCAACCAGCCCGCGACATCGGCAACGCCCTTTTGTTTCAAAATCTGGCGGAATCGGTCCAGTACCTTCCGTTCCCTATCGATGTCATCTGCCGCTGCAACAACGGCGGCCTGCGGCACCAGCTGGACCGGCGTTTCGGGGCAAATCCAGGAGAGGGCCAGGATGCGACGGAGTTCCGAACGGCGGGCGGCGAGAAGATCCCTCGCCACTGCCGCCTCAGTGATTTTCTTCTTTCGCGCCGCGACCTCCTCGCGAACCTTTTTCTCTGTAGCGGCTTCATACTTCGGCTCTTGGCGGATCGCCGCTGGCGTGATGGCAGCGGTCCTCTCCCTGACCGCCTGAACAACGTCACCCTTTGCCGCCGTCAGCAAGTCCTTGTGGTCTGCGAGTGAGGCGGGCAGCCCGCCACGTAGGTTCAACAACCACTCGCCCCAGAACTTTACGCCCCGATTGAAGATGACGTGGTTTCGCCATAGCGTTAGGCGATCGCCCTTCAGCTTGAGCGTGTATGCCCGCGTGGTTGTGTCGGCCATTGACTCACTACCGCAAGAGGTGGCAGCCCTTGAGAGGGGGTTAGCCTACTGCGGCGAGTGGTCGGATTAAAGGGGCTGAACGGGAACTGGGCCGCGATACTGGAGCGACGCCAGCATTGCCTCCAAATCTTCGTCCGACATCTGGCTGTAATCCGGTCGGTCCTGTTCACAGTGCTGAATGAGCCGAATCGTCGCCTCCAGGTGGCGGAGAGCGGAAAACCCGCCGCGCTGGAGATCGCCGTGCAGGCAGGCAATCCAGGCCCTCGCAAACTCCTCCGCTCCGCCGTACCCGCGAACCAGCTCCGCGCAGATGAACTTCACGCGACCGGAGGACGAGGCGTCCCGCACCCGGGACAGATCTCGGGCCATCTGTCGCTTGCTCAGCCGGGCGCGCGCTGCCGCCCGACGGTATCGCTCAAACTCGTTGTGGCAGCGGCGGCACTGCCGTACCCGGTGTTCCGAGCCTCGCTTTCGACGGCGGAATTCGGCCAGAGGCTGGACGTGAAAGCAGGACTCGCAGAGGCGGCAGGGGGCTTCGTTTTGGTCAGGCGGGAAAGACACGCACATCTAGCTGGACCTCGTTTGATGGTTTGGTCTGAAAAGGTGACTTGCGGGTATCCGCAGTCCAACTGCTATACTTACGAACAGTAACGGGCGGTGGCGCTCCAGGCGGTGGCGCTCCACTAGGGCTGCACCACATTAGTTATTGGGACTCGGCGAGGGTGTTCCGGCCATGCCCGCTGGAAAGCCGCCACGTTTGCCGGAAGGAGTGGGCAGTGGCATCGATCGACGAGCAGTTTTCCGAAACCAACCGCCAAGACGTCTTGGATAGGGTGTCCGGCTGCGTTCTCGCCGCCGTCATCCAAGACATAAGCGACAACCCTGCGGGTACGCCCGCCGATGAGTATCTCCGGGCTGCGCGACAACTCATCGAAGCCGCGAAGCGGTTCGATGAACGTCATGCCCATATGAGGCTCCTCGCGGCACGGAACGGGGAGGTGGTGGCCAAAGTCAGCCCGTTCGGCCCAACCGCCCAGCATCAACTGCTGACGGCGGTCTACTCCGTACTGGATGACGTCGGCGGGTTGCTCTCTGCCAACACGCCGAACGCCAGCGGCGCGGTCGCCAGCCTGGTCGCCTACGAGAAAGGCGTTGTCGACCGTATCGTCCGCCAGCGGTACGGCGAGCAGGACCTGAAACACGAATTGGAACTTGCAGGCGAATGCCGCAACGGCGGGGCGGCTGACACCAACCGAAGCCCAGCAAAGCGAAAACGGCGAAGCAACCGCAAGGTACCGATCGATCAGATGCTGGGAAAGCTGGAGCAAAGAAAACGTCAAGAGTTACAGCGCGCTTGCCCGGACGAAGCCAGCTTGTATGAGCGAATGCTAGACGAGCTTTACAGCCTGTCCGCGAAGGACCTGGCGTCGCCGGTGAACAACGAGCTTGCCTCGCTCAACATGGGGCCGGTTAGCTACAAGACGATTGAACGCAGCGACAAATACATGACCTGGGGAAAGCATCGCAAACCGCTAGCAGTCACCGGCGATAGCGTCGATTGCGGGCCAGCCTATGGCACTACGCAAAAGCGTAGATTCACCGCTCGGGACGCAGCCGGTTCCGAACTCATGTCAGGTGGTCTGGGTGAATGCAGCCGCAGGAAGCGTGGACTCGGCAAGGGCCGCCGGTCGCGAGAAGACAGAGCGGCGGACAGTTGGGCCGCGAGTGTAGGTGAGTCCCTGCCGCGACTTGATTAGCCCCAGTTGTGGACAGCGGACAGCGGCGTTGTCCACTGTCCACAGCCGGTCCTGGCCCGGTTCGGGTCGGTTTACGCCGCAATTACCCACCGCCTTCGCGTGGACAGTTCGCGCAGTTGTCCACATCCCCCTTCTCTTGTCAGGCCGCAACATCGCGACCTGACTTTCTCAGGAGAAGAGTGATGGCACTGAAGCAAAATGGCGGCAGCCAGCTTGTGGCCCTCAAGGCCGCCCCAGGGGCGATTAGTCGGGACGAGGTCTATCGCGCCGACGAGGCCAAAATTCGCATGGGCTGGCGGGATGCCGGGTTCCGGGCGGCGTGTCGGCGTGGACTACAGGTTCACCGCTGCGGCAAGCGGACGTATGTGACGGGCGCCGCGCTGCTGGATTTCATCACCGGCGGGAAGGGCGGTGCGACATGAACCGCAAGCGCTCTGCCACTGCCAACCGCTTCCGCGATGCCCGCCGAGAGTTGGCGAGGAAAGCGAGACATCAGCCCAGTAGGCAACTGACGTTTCCGGGCTGGTTCGATGCCCCTGCCGACACGTCGTCCAGCCCGCGCCAGCCTGTCGCTGGAGCGTGGACCGAGACGCGTCATCTGTAGTCGCGGGTGCAGGCGGGCCGACAGCCGACCCACCCACCCAACCCGCCCCGCATGGCTGCGCGCCCACTGCAGGCGAAAAGTTTCTTGAACCCATCAAAGCAAGGACATCCGTCATGGAAAATTCTGACCCTCGCGATGTCGCCCCCGAAAACAACGGCCACACCGCCAATTTCAACGTCGGCAACCCGGCAGCCCCGCAACCAACGACACCAGACCCGTTCGACCCGGCCTCGCTTCGCCTGGGCGCGGATTTCTCGGAAGGTGTCGGGGTACGCAAAGTGATCTCCACCATTCCCTGCCGGAAGCCCGGGAAGAGCGAATGGTTCATGGTGCGGGCGGGCGACGATTGGCGGCTCCAGACCGCCGTGTTGGAAGTGGAGAACGGCGTCGATCGCGCCACCTATCTCGTCAGTAGAAATCTCTGGGCAGACCTCCATGGCGAAATCACCCCCGCGTTGGTCCTCACATGCACTAACCGGCACGGTGACCTGCTCCTGTGGCGGGTGAAATTGCCTGGGCCAGACGGGCGATCGAACACATGGACAGAGTCCGCGCTGCGAATCGCCCAGGCGGCGGAGACTTCTTGGTGCCGGATGGTGTCGGACACCTCCAACGGCCACTACACGCATTACGAACCTGCGGCAGAGTTGCCCGCGCCGAAGTGGCCGGATCTTGGATTCAACGAGATCCTGCGAATCGCCTTCCGCGATCGGTACATCGAAACCCCCGACCACCCGATCCTGCGACAGTTGCGGGGTGCCACATGAGCAACCTCGCAGGATTTCAAGAGGTGTGGTGCGTCGACACGGAGTTTTCCGCGCCGGATGGCCACCGTCCTGAGCCGATCTGCTTAGTGGCGTGGGAGATGCGGTCTGGCCGCCAGCTGCGACTGTGGGCGGACGAGCTGTCACGCTTGCGAGCCGCACCGTTCCGCACCGACAGCCGAAGCCTGTTTGTGGCGTATGCGGCGGCGGCGGAGTTCTCAGTCTTCCACGTACTGGGATGGCCCGCTCCACAGCGAGTGCTGGACCTTTTCTTTGAGTTCCGCACGCTCACCAACGGCCTTCTGACGCCCAGCGGCTGGGGGCTGTTGGGGGCGCTTGTCTATCACGGACTTCCTGCGATGGCTGGTGGAGAGAAGGAGGCGATGAGAGACCTCGCCATTCGGGGCGGCCCCTTCACGGACGCCGAACGGACGGCCTTACTGGATTACTGCGCAGAAGATGTTTCGGCCCTTGCGCGGCTACTCCCCGCCATGCTGCCCCGCATCGACCTCCCTCGCGCTCTTCTGCGGGGGCGGTACCCGTGGGCGGTGGCGGCCATGGAGCATCGCGGCGTCCCGATTGACGTCGCGACGTTTCAGCACCTCAGGCGCAACTGGCGCGGGGTGCAAACCCGACTGATCGCGGAGGTTGACCAGCGGTACCGGGTGTTCGAAGGGACCACGTTCAAGCGAGATCGGTTCGCCCGCTTTCTGGCCGCTCGTAACATTCCCTGGCCGATGCTGGACAGCGGCCAGCTGGATCTCAGCGATGACACCTTCCGCTCGCAGGCGAGGGCCTACCCGGTGGTGGCCGAGCTGCGCGAGCTGCGAGCCGCGCTGGGGCAGATGCGGCTGTTCGAAGATCTGGCTATCGGCCCCGATGGCCGCAATCGCACCAGCCTCGCGCCGTTTCGCGCTCGCACGGGCCGTAACCAGCCATCCAACGCCCGCTTCATTTTTGGCCCGTCCAGGTGGCTGCGAAGTCTTATCCAACCCGAACCGGGCTGGGCCATCGCCTACTTGGACTTCATCTCGCAGGAGATCGGCGTCGGCGCTGCGTTGTCAGGTGACGGCGCGATGCTGGAGGCGTATTCGTCTGGCGACTTTTACCTCGCGTTCGCGAGGCAGGCCGGTGCGGTGCCACCCGGAGCGACGAAGGCCACTCACGGTGAAATCCGGTCCCTATTCAAGGCCGCCGCCTTGGCGGTGATGTATGGGATGGGAGCGGAGTCGCTCGCGCAGAAAATCGGCAAGCCGACCGCCGCCGCCGCCGAGCTTCTGGCGATCCATCACCGCACGTATCCAAGGTTCTGGCAATGGTCGCAGGCCGCCGTCGACCGGGCCATGCTCACCGGCCAGATCCAGACTGTTTTCGGGTGGCCACTCCGGGTCGGCCCGCAAGGGAGCGGTGGGCGGCCAAGTGCTAACCCGCGCGCTTTGGCGAACTTTCCGGTGCAGGGGAACGCCGCTGAGATGCTGCGGCTGGCCTGCTGCCTTCTTGTGGAGCGGGGGGTGCGGGTCTGCGCCCCGATCCATGACGCCCTTCTGATTGAAAGCCCATCATCCGAGATCGACGCGGTAGTCGCCGAAACGCAGGCGGCGATGGCGGACGCCTCGCGGTTCGTCCTAGCGGGGTTTGAGGTCGGCGTCGACGCGAAGATCGTCCGGTCGCCCGCCCGCTATGTGGACGAGGCCGGTGGCGAGTTCTGGGACACCGTAATGAGGCTCGCGGGGCCGCGCGCCGCCATCGGCAATCTCGCAGATGCACCTCCGCAATCCTGCGGATGTACTTCCGCAATCCTGCGGAACGGGGCTGGTCTCTTAGGAAAGTCTCTTAAGGGAGTCTCTTCTATATCTGTGGGGGGGTATGTGCGGTGATTAACGCCGACGACTATCGGGCGGCCTCTCAGGCCGCTCTCCCGCCTGCCCCCAAAACACACCGGCGCCGCCAGCGGGAGCCTTTCCTGCCCGGCCCTGTGCCGATGTCATGGCTCGCCAAGGCCCAGACCCTTACGAAGTCAGCCATGGGCGTGGCGATCGCCTTGTGGTTCCAGAAAGGCGTCAGGGGCCAGGGCGGGCCTGTGAAGGTCACCAGCGCGGTACGCCGTCACATGGGCCTAAGCAACGACCAGACGCGGCGTGGCATCCAGGCGCTCGTTACCGCTGGTCTCCTGCGCGTCTGCAAGGGCGGGAGAGGCCGCTGCGCCATCGTTGAACTTGTCACCTCCCGAACGGTGAAAGCGGTGCCAACCAACGATGATTCCGACACGTGAATAACGGTTGCGCGATTGCGTAATCGCGCTATGATCGAAGGATAACCGCAACGCGAGCGACACGTTGTGGCGCAGCTGAAAAGGAGCTGAACGATGAACGAAGACGTCAAGGTATGGGTGATGGAATATGCCGGACGCCCCAACTACTACCTTCAGTGGAAGGATCCGGTGAACCAGCGCCGCAGAACGAAGGCCACCAAGATCCCCCGCACCGGGAAGGCGAGGGAGCGCAAGCTTGCCGAACGGGCTGCCCGCGAACTGGAGAACAAGCTAGCGGCCGGAGAGGCCGTGATCCCCTCTCGCTTTTCCTGGGAGGACTTCCGCCGCCGTTACGAAACAGAGGTTGTGCCGGGCTTGGCTGGAAGGACGGGCGAGAAGATCAGTTCGGTGTTCGACCGCTTTGAAGCGGAGATCGGACCCCAACGCCTGTGGGACGTCGATGAGAAGCGGCTGTCGGCCTTCGTCACCAAGCTGCGGGAGGGCAAGCCCGCCAAGGCCAAGCCGGGAGCAGAGGCGCCGCCGAAAGAAAAGCGGGTGGGCCAGCTCACCGAATCGACCATCGCGGGTCACCTCGCCCATCTGAAAGCAGCTCTCAACTGGGCAAAGAGCCAGAAGCTTCTGCCCCAAGTTCCTGCGTTTCCGCGACTGAAGCGGGCAAAGATGTCGAAGGGGGCGAAGGTGATGCGCGGTCGACCGATCACCACCGAAGAGTTTGAGCGGATGCTGGAGCAAGTGGAGCCGGTGGTCGGCGACACCGCTGCCAGCGATTGGAAGTTCTACTTGCGGGGCCTATGGACGAGCGGGCTGCGGCTGGCCGAGTCACTGGAACTGTATTGGGACCGCCAGGACAAGCTGCACCCTGTGCTGACCGGGCGCTACCCGATGCTGCGGATTCCCGCCGAGCTGGAGAAGGGCCACAAGGAGCGGCTCCTGCCGATGGCACCTGAGTTCGCTCGGCTACTGGAGACTGTGCCAGAGCATGAGCGGATCGGGCCGGTTTTCAGATTGAAGCGGATGGATGGCAAACCCAGTGCGATAACGAAAGACCGGGTTTCCAAGATTGTCACCAAGATCGGTGTCAAAGCGAAGGTGCGGGTCGATGCCCGGAAGACCGCGTCGGCCCATGACCTCCGCCGCGCGTTCGGGGAACGCTGGGCCGCGAAGTTGATGCCCGCCCAGCTCATGGAGCTGATGCGGCATGAAAGCATCGACACCACTCTGTCCTACTACGTGGGCCGCAACGCAGAGCGGACGGCGGCAATCCTGTGGGATCAGGAAAAATCACCGTCGGTTGCGGCAAATCCCTCCGCCGCGATTCCCGGCAACGCGGCTCTCGCCGAGATCGAAACTCTCCCGGCTCGAACCGATTGTTAACGGGATTCGAAAAATCCGTTCGACAGCTCTTCGATATTCTTTTGCATCGCTCGTTCGATGCTTGTAACAATTTCGTCGCGATGGCAGGCGACGACGCTGTGCGCTTCGCATCGCTCCAGGTTGGGTAGACCTTTGCCAATCCGCGGATCGGTTGTCTCGCCCTTCTTGCTCACGATGAAAACCGTTTCGACACTCGCTCCGGAGTGGACACGCGAGGCATCTTTATCCCAAGCTAGCTTGACGTCGACGATGACCATCATGTGGCTTCCTTCAACGAACGCGCGGTCGAGCTCTTTCCCTTCTGGGAGAGCGCCTTTGTAGGCAATCCCAGCCAGCAAGCGTCTCGCCTCTTCCTTGGCTTTTCGCTCCAGACTTTCCCGGTCAGGATGTTGCCACGCGCCTATGAAGCTGACAGAAAAGGTTTTGACGCCCTTGTAACGCTCATTTTTCACGAACTGCTCACCCAGGATCGATGTGTGGATGAACTGGGCATTGGCCGTTGCACTGAGGGTGAAGGCAACGATTGCCGCTGCGAGAATTTCACGCCCGGGCATCGCAACTCCTTGTGGCTAGACCGCCGATCACACAACAGATTACACAACAACTCACTCAAGCGAGTGGCTGAACCGCCGACGCTTTGACCGCTGCTGCCCTTTTTCGCCGCGAATCTGCAATGCCGGCGGTGGGACTTGAACCCACACGCCCTTGCGGGCAACGGATTTTGAGTCCGGCGCGTCTGCCATCCCGCTCCTCCGGCTTGTGTGAAAGGCCGTCCTTTGATCAGGCTACGCGGCATCTGCCCGCTTTGCCAGCATTGGCCTGCGCTGCGGGCAATCTCGCGCGGTAGGGTTGTCGTTCCTGCGCTCCGACATCCATGCCTTCGCTTGTCAGCTCACGCCGGCTCCTGGGGCATGGGCAGCCCTCCCGTGATCTGATTCGGGAGGCTTGATTCGTGCGCAAGGATCAGAAAGGATCCACATCGGACTCCGACGTCCTCTGGAGCGGCAGCGGCGGACTGCCGTCAGGGCCCGTCGTCGAGGAGGGCAAGCCGCACATCCCAGGGGGAGGGTGTGGGGGGCGCAGCCCGACGCGCTGGCTGGTGTGGTTTCGTTCGCGGCGGGCATCCGACCGCGGATCGGCCCCTCCACCAGCGTGGCCACGGCGATCGACGACCGGAACCTGCCGGCCGAGGTCACGCCCCCGCCAGTTCGCGCAGGTCCCGGTTGACCGCCAGGGAGGTCACTTCAGTGTCGTGCGAACGCGGCCAGGGAGAGGACGCCCAGGCTTCGGAACCGGGCGAAGTCACGGTCTTCAGTGAGCGGCGTCGTCGCTCCGTGCTCCAGGCACACGGCCGCGATCTGCGCGTCGTACACCAGGTTGCCACTGACCGCCCCGTCTTCGATCAGCGTGTGCAGGAGCGGGAGGTAGCGGTCGCCGGGCACCAACAGCCTCGACGACGGGCTCGCCAGCAGCGACTCGATCGCGGCCAGAGCCTCACGGATGGGCGTTGGAGGATCGAAGAGCCTGTCGTGCGACACGACCCGGAGGAACTCGCCGACGCAGACAACGGGAACGGCCCACGCCTCGTCCCCGCCGCGAGCTTTCGCAGGGCCTACAGCGCGGGTTTGTGCAGGGCCGAATCCTCGCGATCGGCGTACACGAGGACATTGGTGTCGACGGCGATCATCGCCGCCCTTCCATGACCTCGAAGAGCCGATCGCGGTCGGCGACATCGACACCGGGAAGCGTGCGGCCCCGATGCGTCTTCCATTGGAGGCGGTACGCAGTTTTCGAGTCCCGCCGAACGCGCGCCGCGGCGAGCGCATGCTCGACGAACGCAGTCAGCGTGGAGCCCTTCTCCGCGGCTCGCCGCCGCGCCGCTTCCAGGAGCCGATCGTCGATGTCGAGCGTGGTCCTCATGCATAAATATGAATGCTACGGGCAGCGTGGTGTCAATTGGCGCGTCGTCGCGACCTGCGAGCGCGAGATGGTGCGGACATTCCGGGGGACGGACCGTCCTTCACTTGATCGCACGCAACCGAGGATCCTGTCGGATCAGCGTCCCACGCGCTGCCCATGCCCCGGTAACTGGCAGACTTGCCCGGCGAGGGTGGGCAGCGATCCGCCCCAGGGCGGATTGGTCGGGCCGGAGCGAACGTCCGGCGACGGGGCATGGTCAGCCCCGACCAGCGATCCGCACGCTCTTCGAGTGTCAGCCGTATTCCTCACAGGCCGAAGAATCCGGATTGTCGAGCAGAGGGCACAGGAGCAGAATCTCAGGGGCAAGGAGGCTTGGAGCATGCACTGCGGTCGTTGCGATATGCGGGCGACACCCGGTTGGTGGATGACCGTCGTGATCACGGCTTCGGCAGCGCTCGTGTCGTGCGCCATGCTTCTCGTCGTGCGGAGCACAGCGGCCAGTGCCCGCTCGACAGCACCGCTGCCTGACCGTGATGCGATGCCGCTCGTGCTCCGCCCGGGAGACGTCGTTCGCGAAGCAGCGCCGCCGATGGACGAGGATTGCACCGAGACCCGGTCACACGACGCCCGGGCCGCGCTGGCCAGGATTCGGGACGATCGCGGCATCGACGAGGCGGCAGCCCGAACGTTTCTGGCCCGGCAGGTGACCCGCATCGCCGACAACCAGCCCGACGTGGGCCAGCCACCATCTCTGCACACTCCCTGTCGTTGGGCCGACGACGGCGACACGGTGATCTGCGACGCGACCACCGTCGACCATCGTCTGGTCGACGAATGTATCGAGGCCTTTCGCACGGTCGGCACCGCCGAGGTTCGCATCCGCGTCCATTTTGTGTCCCTGCAGGCCGAGGACAAAACCCGGCTCATGTCCGGCGCATACCCTGCGCCGGTCGGGCCAGCGAACCCTGCATCGGCGCCCCGGCAGATGCCGCCAGCCGCCGACCGCCACACCGAACGCCACCACGAGGCCGTGCATGTTTCTCGGACGGAGCACGTGGTCGAAAAGGAGGTGACGGCCCGCTGTCGCATCCTCACCGATGCCCAGGTGGGCACGCTGCTGGAGAACTGCAAGGCCTGCTCGAAGGCGAGCGTCCTGACGGCTGCCATCACGGCCTGCGAAGGCCAGAGAGTCGTCGTCGAGGACGTGGGTCAGCGTCGGTTCGTCGTCGGGCTGGA
>JBIKKQ010000072.1:0-16255 GCA_044360305.1 Pirellulales bacterium | reverse complement strand
CTCGGGGAAGGCGTCGCCGACACCTACGCCGCGAAGCTCAGCGCAGGAACGCCGCGATCGCCTCCAGGTAGCCGGCGTCGAACGACACGTCGTTGTGTCCAGCCGACGGAAACGCCCGCTCGGTCGCGATCCCGGCCGGGAACGCCTCCAGCAGCCGGCGGGTGTGGGCGGCCGGGACGACCTCGTCGCGGCCCGCCGAGATCACCAGCGTCGGCACGCCGACCCGGGGGACGTCCCGCACCGACTCGAATCGGTCGGCCAAGAGCAGCCGCACCGGTAGAAAGGGAAACAGCCGGCCGGCGAGCGCCAGGATGCTGTCGAAGGGGGTGACCAGCACTACCCGGCGGACCGGCTTCGTGGCCGCCAGCCTCGTGGCCAGTGCCGACCCCAGGCTGCGGCCGACGACGTCGATCTCGTCGTGGCTGACCGCCAGATGGTCGAACACCGCCGCGGCGTCGGCGCGCAGGGCCACCTCCGAGGGCCGGCCGCCGCTGCCGCCGTAGCCCCGGTAGTGCGGCGCATAGATGGCTCGGTCAGGAAACGCGGCCGCCAACTCGGCGACCGTATACGACACGTCCTCGGCGTTGCCCCCGAAATACAGGATCGCCCGCCGGCCGGCGAGGGGCCTGGTCGCCATCCGCAGCGTGACGCCCGCCGTGTCGAGCGACATCGTCGCCGCGTCACCGCGGGCCGGCACCGGGTGGAAGAGCAGCGACCGCTGAACGAGGAACAGCAGGCCACAGAGGAGGACGTAGACCCGCAGAACCCACCGACCGGCGATGATCGCGAGCCGTTTCATGTGCTGCGGGCCAGACGTTTCGGCCATGCGGCACCGGCCGCGGAGGCTGAGTTACGCCGGCCTACCGGGACCGGCCGGCGGTGCGGACCACTGCCCGCGCTGCCTCTTGGGCCGCGAGTCGGGCGGCGATCGCCTCGTCCCCGACCGCCTTGGCAGCGGCGAGCTTCTCCAGTTCGGCCCGGGCGGCGGCGGCGTCGAGCTTCTCGGCCGGCACCGCCCGCTGCGTGATCACCGTCACCGCGTCGTGGCCGACCTCCACGAAGCCCCCCTCCACGAACGTGCTGCGGACGGCGTCGCCCGCGCCGGCCTCCGCCGTGATTCGCACCTCACCCGCGCCCAGCCGGCCGATGAACGGGGCATGGCCACGGCCCACGCCCCGCTGGCCGTCGAACAGCGGCAGGGCCACGAACCGGGCGGGGGTGTCGAGGACCGTCGCCTCCGGCGTCACGATGACGCAGCGAAGCGTGCCGGCGGTGCGGGGTGATTCGGCCATGGTGCAAAAGTCCTCGGGCGGCAGCGACGGGGAGATCAGGCCTTGGCGGCCATCTTCTTGGCCTGTTCCTCGGCCTGCTCGATCGGGCCGACGTACATGAAGGCCTGCTCGGGCAGATGATCCCACTTGCCGTCGGCGATCTCCTCGAAGGAGCGGATCGTGTCGTCGAGGCTGGTGATCTCGCCCGGCTTGCCGGTGAACACTTCGGCCACGAGGAACGGCTGCGACAGGAATCGCTCCATGCGCCGGGCCCGGTGGACGACCAACTTGTCCTCCTCGGAGAGTTCGTCCACGCCGAGGATCGCGATGATGTCCTGCAACTCGCGGTAGCGCTGCAGCGTCCGCTGCACGCGCCGGGCGATCTTGTAGTGCCGCTCGCCGACGTACTGCGGGTCGAGAATCCGGCTCGAAGAGGCGAGCGGATCGACGGCCGGGTAGATGCCCTTCTCCGAGATCGACCGCTCCAGGTAGAGGAAGGCGTCGAGGTTGCCGAAGGCGGTGGCCGGGGCCGGGTCGGTCGGGTCGTCGGCCGGCACGTACACCGCCTGCACCGACGTGATCGCCCCCTTCGACGTCGACGTGATTCGCTCCTGGAGCGCGCCCATCTCCGTGGCCAGCGTCGGCTGGTAGCCGACGGCGCTCGGCATGCGGCCGAGGAGGGCGCTCACCTCGCTGCCCGCCTGGGAGAAGCGGAAGATGTTGTCCACGAACAGCAGCGTGTCGGCACCGGTCGTGTCGCGGAAGTACTCGGCCATCGTCAGGGCCGAGAGGGCGACGCGGAGTCGGGCGCCCGGCGGCTCGTTCATCTGGCCGAACACCATGCAGGTCTGCTCGATGACGCTCCGGCCCGTGTCGCCGATCTTCGCCTCCTGCATTTCCAGCCACAGGTCGGTCCCCTCGCGGGTCCGCTCGCCGACGCCGGCGAACACCGAGTAACCGCCGTGCGCGCTGGCAATTCGCGCGATGAGCTCCGTGAGGATCACGGTCTTGCCGAGGCCGGCACCGCCGAACAGGCCGGCCTTGCCGCCGCGGACGAACGGCGTGAGCAGGTCGATCACCTTGATGCCCGTCTCGAAGAGCTCGGTCTTGGTGGTCAGTTCCTTGACCGGGGGCGGATCGCGGTGGATCGGCCAGCGCTCCTGCGTCTCCACCGGCCCGCGGCTGTCGATCGGCTCGCCGAGGAGGTTGAACACCCGGCCCAGCGTCGCCTTGCCCACTGGCACCGACAGCGGTGCCCCGGTGTCGACCACCGCGGCGCCGCGGGTCAGGCCGTCGGTCGAGCCCAGGGCCACGCAGCGAACCTTGCCGCCGCCGAGGTGCTGCTGCACCTCGCCGACGAGGTGCAGTTCGATGCCCGCCTTCGCCGTGTCGATGCGGACGGCGTTGTAGATCGCGGGAATCGACTTCTCGGGAAACTCGACGTCGAAGGTGGAGCCGATGACCTGGGTGATGCTGCCGTTTGCCATTGCTTGTCAGCCTTTGCTAGAGGAATCAGGTTATTTCTTTAGGGCCTCGACGCCGCCGAGGATCTCCATGATCTCGCCGGTGATCTGCGACTGCCGGGCCCGGTTGTATTGTCGTGACAGGCTCTTGATCAGGCCGCCCGCGTTCTCGGTGGCCGCCTTCATGGCCACCATCCGCGCGACCTGCTCGCTGACGGCCGCGTCGAGGAAGCACTTGAACAGCCGGGAGAGGAAGCTCGCCGGCAGGATCTCCTCGAGGATGCTCGCGGCCGACGGATGGAAGTCGTATTCGTCGGAGGCGAGCCGGGCCTTCTCGGCGGCGGCCGCCGCCTGCGGCGGGGCCAGCGGCAGGAGCGTCTCCGTCATCGCCTCCTGCTTGGCGATGGAGTGGAACTTCGTGTACACGACGTCGAGCCGGTCGATCTCGCCGGCCGCGTAGGCGTCGAGATAGGCCCGGCCGATCGGGGCCACGGCCGCGAACTCCGGCTTGTCCTCGAACTGCGTGTACCGCTCGGCGATCTCCACGCCCCGGAACCTGAGCGCCGAGATGCCGCGCTTGCCCGAGACGGCGACGTGGGTCGGCACCTGCTCGCTCCGCCACTGGCCGAGCAAGGCCACCGACTGCCGGACGATATTCGAGTTGTAGCCGCCGCACAGGCCGCGGTTGCCCGTGAGGACGAGCGTCGCCGCGCGGCGGGTCGGCCGGATCTCCAGCAGCGGATGGGCGACGTCGGCCCCGACGCTGGCGATGTTCTCGAGGATCTTGGCGAGGTGCTTCGTGTAATCCCGGGCGGCGATGGAGCGGTCCATCGCCTTTTTGAACCGGGCGGTGGCGATCAGCTCCATTGTCCGCGTGATCTTGCGGATGTTCTTCACCGACTTGCGACGGCGATCGAGGGCCCGGGCTTTTGCCATGGTCTGCGACTTTCAGCGTGCGATGCGAAACCGGATTCCTGGGGGCCGTCCTACCGGGCCCCGGCCAGCTGCCGGGCGCCGCCGGCCTTGGCGGCCCGCTGCCGCTTGAACTCGGCGATCGCCCCTTCCAGCTGCCGCTCGCTCTCCGCGTCGAGCTCCTTCGACTCGTCGATCCGCTTGCGGAGCTCCGGCACCTGGTCGCGGACGAACGTCAGGAACCCCTTTTCCCAGTCGGCGACCTCGTCGCGCTTCACCTCGTCGAGGTGGCCGCGGGTGCCGGCGTAGATGCTCATCACCTGGTCCACCACGTCCATCGGGGCGAACTGGCCCTGCTTGAGAAGCTCCACCATCCGGTAACCGCGATCGAGCCGCTGCTGGGTGGCGGCGTCGAGGTCGGTGCCGAGCTGGGCGAAGGCCTCCAGTTCGCGGAAGGACGCGAGGTCGAGACGCAGGCCGCCGGCCACCTTCTTCATCGCCTTCGTCTGGGCGGCACCGCCGACGCGCGACACCGAAATGCCGGCGTTCATGGCGGGCCGTTGGCCGGCGAAGAACAGGTCGGGCTGGAGGTAGATCTGGCCGTCGGTGATCGAGATCACGTTCGTGGGGATGTAGGCCGACACCTCACCCTCGAGCGTCTCGATGATCGGCAGCGACGTGAGCGAGCCGCCGCCGAGTTCTTTGGAGAGCTTGGCCGACCGTTCGAGGAGCCGGCTGTGGGCGTAGAACACGTCGCCCGGGTAGGCCTCGCGTCCGGGGGGACGCCGCATGAGCAGCGACAGCTGCCGGTAGGCGGTGGCCTGCTTGGAGAGATCGTCGTAGACGATCAGGGCGTGCTGGCCGTTGTACATGAAGTGCTCCGCCATCGCCGTGCCCGAGTAGGGGGCGATGTACTGGAGCGGAGCGGCGGTCGAGGCCCCGGAGACGATCACCGTCGTGTAGTCCATCGCGCCGTACTTCCGCAGCGTGTCGATGGCCACGGCGACCGACGAGTCCTTTTGGCCGACGGCGACGTAGAAGCACTTCACGCCGCTGTTCTTCTGGTTGATGATCGCATCGATGCCGATGGCGGTCTTGCCCGTCTTGCGGTCGCCGATGATCAACTCTCGCTGGCCGCGGCCGATCGGCGTCATGGCGTCCACCGCCTTGATGCCCGTCTGCAGCGGCTCACGGACCGGCGACCGCTCGGCCACGCCGGGGGCGAGCGTCTCCACCGGCCGACGCAGGTCGGTAACGACCGGTCCCTTGCCGTCGAGCGGGTTGCCGAGCGGGTCGAGGACGCGGCCGACGACGGCGTCGCCCACCGGCACCGAGAGCAGCCGGCCCGTGCTCTTCACCTCGTCCCCCTCGGTGACCTTGAGGTAGTCGCCGAGGATGATCACGCCGACCGAGTTTTCCTCGAGGTTGAAGGCCAGCCCGGTGATGCCGTGGGGAAACTCCACCATCTCGCCGGCCATGACGCCCGACAGGCCCCAGACGCGGGCGATGCCGTCGCCAACTTCGAGGACGCGGCCGACCTCGCGGACGTCGATGCCCGACTTGTAGCGCGCGATCTCCTCGCGCAGGACGGATGCGATTTCGTCGGTCATGTGGGCCATGAGTACTCCCCATTCTGGATGGCGTGGATGTTGCGTTCGTGGAGCCGGCCGCCGAGGCGGGCGAGGCCCGAGGCGACCGACTGGTCGTAGATGGTGTCGCCGACGCGGACGACGAGGCCGCCGATGATCGCCGGATCGACGACGAACCGGGGCACGACCGCGGTCGCGAGGGCCTTTTCGGTCTCGGCGACGATCCGGGCCTGTTCGGCGGCGTCGAGCGGCACGGCGCTGGTGAACGTCGCCTCGCGGCGGCCGTCGCGCTCGTCGGCCAGCCGCTCGGCGGCGGCGACCACGGCGCCGATCAGGCCGAGCCGGCCGTGGCGGGCGAGCACGTGGAGCACGTTGGTGGTCGTGGGCTGCATCCGGCCGGCCGTCAGCCGGTCGATGATCCGGCTCTTCTCCTCCGGGGAGACCTTCGGGGAGGCGAACACGGCGGCTGCCTCGGGGACCTGCGGCAGAACCTCGCGGGCGATGAGGCCGAGCTCGGCGAGCACCTCGCGCCGGCAGCCGGCCGCCTCGGCGGCCTCGTCCACCGCCCGCGCGTAGATCCGCGCCACCTGGTCGGCGGCGATGTCCACGTGGGACGGCTCGGCGTCTCGGGGAGCGGAGGAGTTCATGGAACCGGGTTGGGTGGTGTGGGTGTCTCGTTCACTCGGTCAGTTGACGCTCGGCCGGCTCGAGAGGCTGGCCACCGACTCGCGGACCAGCCGCGACTGGTCCTCGGCACCGAGCCGGTCACGGAGAAACTTCCCCGCGACCTCGACGGCCAGGTGCCCGGCCTTCTCGGCGATCTGGGCCAGGGCGTCGTCCTTGGCGAGTTGGATCTCGTGCTTGGCCCGGGCCTTCTCGTCGTCGGCCGCCTTGCGGGCCTCGGCAACGATCGTCTGCCGGGTGTTGTCCGCGTCGCGCCGGGCCTCGTCGAGCATCCCGCGGACCTCGTCGGCGGCCTCGGCGAGCCGGCGTTCGTAGGAGACGAGCATCCGCTTCGCCTCCTCGTTGGCGGCCTTGGTTTCGGCGATCTGCCGGGCGATCCCCTCCTCGCGTTTCTCGAGTCCCGCCATGATCGGCTTCCAGGCGAACTTTGTGAGCAGCAGGAGGAGGGCGAGGAACACGGCGAACGACCAGACGGCGAGGTCGGTCTGGAACCAGGCCGGGCTCTCGAAATCAGCCTGCTTCACCCCCGGGGGCGCGGCATGGCCGATGGCCACATGGTGGTCGTGGCCATGGCCGTGGTCGTCGGCGGCGACCGCGGCCGACACGACGGACGCGGGGCTGGGAACAAATCCGGTGCACGCGAACGCGGCCACGACGCAGGCGATTTTCAGCAGGTGATGGGTGAACAAGGACAAACTCCGATACGCGTGACGGGAAACGGGAAATGCCGAGGGGCTCCGCCGGTGCTCCGGGCGGATGCGGCCCTGGGGCTTCATCCGCGAACCGACCGGCAGATTCCCGCACGGCAGGCGTCGGGGACGCCTGCCGTGCGGCTGCTCGGATCGACTCGGATCAGGGCTTCCCCGAGCAGATGAACAGCGCGTAGAAGGTGAAACCTTCGATGAGGGCCGCCGCGATGATCATCGCCGTCTGGATGCTGCCGGCCACCTCGGGCTGACGCGACATGCTTTCGTAGGCGGCCGACGCCAGCTTGCTGATGCCGTACGCGGCGCCGATGACGACGAGCGCGACGCTGAAGGCCGACGTGAGGTCGATCAGCGAGCGGCCCGCGGCGGCCTCCTGGGCGCTGGCGACGTTGGCGGTGAGGGCCACGACCGCCAGAACGGCGAGGCTGACGAACGAGCGGGAGGTGAACAGCGAACGGATCATCAAACAAACTCCTTCGAAAAGAAAAAGGGACCGGGTTCGATAAACGGACCGGGCTCGCGCCCGGATACGGGGAAAATTGGAACGGAGGGGACGTCTCTCAAGAGCCCCGGCGGCCGTGCCTGGACGCGGCTGCCGAGGCCATGTTTGTATCGTTGATGCGGTTGATGGGGAACGTCTCGGGTGTGCTGCGGATTGTAGGCGGTTTCGGGGCCAGCCTTGGTGCTGGCGAGCTCAGTGCTGGTGGACGGCGGCGCCGATGAACAGCGCCGACAGGAACGTGAAGATATAGGCCTGGAGGAACGCGACGAACAGTTCGAGCACGCTGAACAGCGTGCAGCTGACGACGCTGATGCCGGTGACGGTCGCCCACATTCCCATGGAGTACGAGGCGGCGGCCGAGATCATTCCCATGATGCCGAGCAACACGAGGTGGCCGGCGACCATGTTCGCCAGCAGACGCACGGCGAGGATCAGATGCTTGATCGCCAGGCCGACCATTTCGATGAGGAAGATCATCGGCTTGAGAATCAACGCCAGCGGCAGCGGCAGGTCCATCGACGGGACCTGATTGAAGAAGAAGCCGAGGAACCCGAATTTCCGCATCCCGGCCACCACGACGGTGGCCAGCGTGACCCCGGCCAGGGCCAGCGTCACCGAGAACGACGCGGTCGGCGACCCGGCCCACGGCACCATGCCGAGCAGGTTGCAGCCAAGGACGAAGAAAAACAGCGTCAGCAGCAGGGGCACGAACCGGTCG
This sequence comes from Pirellulales bacterium, assembly GCA_044360305.1. Classification (GTDB taxonomy): domain Bacteria; phylum Planctomycetota; class Planctomycetia; order Pirellulales; family UBA1268; genus QWPN01. Next base: position 8,409 of record JBIKKQ010000072.1, on the reverse strand, counting down.
CCGTCGTGGGCGGCGAGCAGCGCGTGGGCATGGCCGGGGGCGGCGTGGCCGTGGCCATGATCATGCTCGCCGTGGCCGCCGTCGTGATGGTCATGATGGTCGTGGCTGTCGATCGCCGGCCGGGCGATCTGGTCACGGACGAAGAGGATCATCGCCTCGAAGAGGTTGGCCAGGGCACCCTTGGCGGGTTCGCCCGATCGGAGTTTGCCCGCCAGCCGCGAGAACACCCAAAACAGAATCGCCGCGAGGACGACCTCGAGGATCATGTACTTCGAGATCCCGAATCCCGATTTGACGGCATACAGGCTCTGCAGCGTGGCGAACGGCTGCGGGATCAGAATCTTGCCGTCCATCGCCTTCGTGAACTCGGCGACGTCCGTCACCTCGGGATGGGCCTCGCGGAGCCACGAGGGCACGTCGTCGAGGGTTTTCCAGCCCTGGCGCCACATCGCCTTCGGCACCTCGAAAAAGTAGGCGTCCTTGAGGTGGTAGATCGGGTTGTGGTCGGACATCGGTGGCTCGATTCTCGGCTGTCGGCGACGGACGAGTGAGTCCATCCGCCGACGCGGGCCGCACAGTCTGTGGGACGACTCCCGGATTCGTCAATTCGAAGAGTTTTTCTCGCTGTTTTTCCTCGTCGCCCGCTCCCCCATGATGTGCAGGAAAATCTCGACTGCAAGGAGCGACAGGTAAAAAACCAGCAGGCACTCCCCTGCCCCGGCCTGCCGCAGCTCCGGTGCGGCTGCCTGGATCCAGCCGAGGGCCAGGAGCGGCGTGAACAGCCGGACGCCCGCCCCGCCGAGGCCGTGGGCCACCCGGCGGGCTGGGATCGACACCGGCCACCGGGCCAGCAGCCATCCTGCGACGGCCCCTGCCAGGCAGACGGCCGCTGCGAATGCCACCGCCTTGGCCCCCGCGGGCCGCCGTGTCGCCCCCAGCAGGATGGCGAGCCCGGCGACGACGCCGGCCGTTGCCACGAGGCCGACCACCCCGACGAGGGTCCAGGCACGGTCAGGAACCTGCGTCGAACGGTTCACCCCGGCTTCCTCCGCGACAGTTGGACGATCCAGGAGAGGCCCGCGACGAACCCGACGACGAGGCCCAGCGGGGCGAAAAAACCGCTGCCTGCCCGGGCGTCGAGCCACCGTCCGGCCACGGCGGGCAGAAACATCACGCACCCCATGGCGATGATCCGGGACGCCCAGGCGAGGGCTTCTCCGACCGGCGATGGATGAGATTCGCGGGGCATCGGGGTACGATACCCGTTTTTCGGCCTCCGGGGCGCCGCGTCATGCCATCCCGAAAGCACCGCCGTCGTCGTCGCCATCGCCGCCCCGACCTCGGGCCGGTCGGCGCTTCGGCCGGCCCTTCGGCGGGGACGCCGTCCGTGCCCGCGACGTTGCGGATGCTGGCCTGCGACGGCACGACGACCGAGGAGACCACGATCCTCCGGCCGGAGGAACTCGCCGCCGCCCGGGAAAAATGGCCGGTGGTCTGGATCGACGTCGAGGGCCTCGACGATCCCGCGGCGGCCTCCCTGATCGGCCGGGTGTTCGAGATCGGCGAACTGGCCCTCGAGGACGCGGTGACGCCGGACGAACGGCCGAAGGTGGAGATTTTCGGCCACCAGGTACTGGTCGCCGCCCGCACGGTGCGGCTCGACGGCGAGGCGATCGTCACCGACCCGATCTGCATCTTTCTCGGCGACCGGTACGTGATCACGTTTCGGGAGCGGCAGGCGGGCGACCCGTTCGAGTCGATCCGTCGGCGGATTCGTCACGGGCGGACGCGGATCGGCGCGGAGGGGGCCGACGCCCTCTGCGCCCTGCTCCTCGACGTGCTGATCGACGGCTATTTTCCAGTGCTCGAGCAGTTCGGCGACCGGCTGGAAACGCTCGAGGAGGAAGCCCTCGACCGGCCGGCCCGGGGGACGCTGGTGACGATCCACGACGTCCGCAACGACCTGATGACGCTGCGTCGGGCCCTGTGGCCGACCCGTGACCTGCTCCACGCCCTCGGCCGCGAGCCGACGCCGCTGGTCGGGGAGCACGCCCGGGCGCACTTCCGCGACTGCTACGACCACACCATGGAACTGCTCGACCTGATGGAGAACTACCGCGAGATCGGCAGCGACCTGCGGGACATCTACCTGGCAAGCCTCAACAACCGGATGAACGACGTGATGAAGGTGCTGGCGGTGATCGCCACGATCTTCATGCCGCTGACGTTCATCACCGGGTTTTACGGGATGAACTTCGACACCAGCTCCCCGTGGAACATGCCGCTGCTGCGGTTTCCCTACGGCAGCCTGGTGGCGCTGGCGATGATGCTGGCGACGACGGTCGGGATGGTCGTGTTTTTCTGGCGCCGCGGCTGGCTGCGCCGCTGGCACTGACCGCGGCCGGACAAGGCGTCTCACGGGTCTGCGAGACAAGCCCCCCGGCGCGTGAGGGTGAAAGCTGGGGAACTAGGATTCGAACCTAGACTAACTGGTTCAGAGCCAGTCGTGCTACCGTTACACCATTCCCCAATCGCAGGGGCGCCGTCAGCCTCCAGCCCGCCGTGGCGGCTGCGAAGCGATTGCCGGCAGCGGAGCCTACATCGCCGGCACTGAATCGGCAATTCCGCCGTGCCCGGCACGATTTTCCACGACGGCCCATCCCGCCCAGGGGCCGGAGCCGACACCTGCCGGCCCCGGCATCGACCGGCGCCGCGCCGCTGCCGATACGTTCTCCGGGCCCCGTAGACGACCGGGCGCGAATAGGCAGGGAACGGGAGGGACTGCAGATGACATTTTTCAACTGGTTGCGGGAAGGCGTGCGGCAGGCCGTGGTGCTCGGGCTGGCCGACGCCGTCGATGACATCGGCACCCGGAGCAAGGAGGAGGATTTCGGGCCGGCGCTGGCCCAGTCGCTCCGGGAGCGGCTCGTCGTCCGGCCCGAGCCCACCGTGCTCGAGGCCGCGGCCCCTCAGGGCACGGCCCGGCGCCGCCTTGGCCGGTCGCTCGACGGGCTGCGCAAGGCCGCCTGACCGGCTCGGGCGGGTGGCGGGCAATCCGGCAGCCGACGTCAGGCCGGCACCGGCAGCGACACCACGATCGTGGTGCCGGCCCCGGGGGCCGTTGTGATTTCCGGCTCGCCGCCGAACAGCCGGGCCCGCTGCCGGATGCCCTCCAGTCCGAACCGGTCGTCGGGCACCGCCCGCGGGTCGAATCCCGCTCCGTCGTCGCTGACCGCGATCCGCAGCCGGTCGGCGGAGCGGGTCAGGACGACCCGGGCCGACGTCGCCCGGGCGTGCTTGCGGACATTGGTCAGCGACTCCTGCACGATGCGAAACACCGCGGTCTCCATCTGCGGCTGCAGTCGCGGCCCGGGCAGGTCGTGCGTGAACTCGACCACGGGGATGTCGGCCCGCGCCTCCGCCACCAGCGACTCGATCGCCTCGGCGATTCCGAGTTCGTCGAGGGCCGGTGGCCGCAGGCCGCCGATCAGCCGGCGCGACTCGTCGGCGGCCAGCCGCACCAGCCGAATCGCCTCGTGAAGCTCGGGCGCCGCGGCGCAGCCCGGATTCGCATGCGCGAAGGCCTCGAGGTGCATCAGGGCGCCGGCCACGTACTGCGCGAGGCCGTCGTGGATCTCGTACGACACCACCTGCCGTTCGCGTTCCTGGGTCTCGAGCAGTTGACCGAGCACATGTCGTTCGCGACGCAGCCGCTCCTCCGAGGCCCGCAGCGGCAGGGTGCTCGCGCAGCAGGCCAGCACGGCGACCGTCCGCCCCTGATGGACGACCGGCGCGAGCCTGAGGCAGAAGTAGTTGAGCTCCCCGCTCAGTCGCCGGACGGTGGTCTCGAGGGTGCGGTCCTCGCCGGTCGCGAACACCTCGGCCAGTGCCCGGCGCAGGGCGGTGGACGACTCGGGCAGTGTGAACTGCGTGAGCTCGTGCCCGACGACGTCCTCGACCCTGAACCCGTCGTCCACCCGGTTGCAGGAGCGGATGACGCCGTTGCGATCGACGACCGCGATGTACTCGCCGCTGGCCCGGCCGACGGCGGCCCACAGGGCCGCCTGATCGGCGAAGGCGGCCGCCGTATCGGCCTCGATGTCGGCGGCGGACGGCGACTGGGAGGCGTGGGTTGCAGCCATGCCGTCATCGTACGCCATCGGCCCGGGGCGGCCGCGGATCAGCGATTGGGGCGCGGAATCCTGCCGCCCGGGCCGGAGCCCCGGGGCCGTTTGCCGCGCGGCCCGGCACCGCTCCGGCCGCTCCCGCCCGACCGCAGCGAGGCGATCTGGTCGCGGATGGCGGCGGCCCGCTCGAAGTCGAGGTCGGCGGCGGCCTGCATCATGTCGGCCTCGAGCTGGGCGAGGAGCTCCGCCTGCCGGCGGCCCCCCTCCCCGTCCCGACCGACCGCCTCGAAGGCCACCCGCCGCGATGCGGACTCCGCTTCGATGCCGGCCCGGATCTCCTTGCGGACCGTCTGCGGCGTGATGCCGTGGGCCCGGTTGTACTCCTCCTGGAGCTGCCGCCGGCGCCGGGTCTCGTCGATCGCCTGGCGCATCGACTCGGTCACCGTGTCGGCGTAGAGGATGACGCGGGCGTCCACGTTCCGCGCCGACCGGCCGATCGTCTGCATCAGCGAGGTCTCGCTGCGCAGGAAGCCCTCCTTGTCGGCGTCGAGGATCGCCACCAGCGACACCTCCGGCAGGTCGAGCCCCTCGCGGAGCAGGTTCACGCCCACGAGGACGTCGAACGCCCCCTCGCGCAGGTCCTTGAGCAGCTCGACCCGCTCGAAGGCGTCGAGCTCGCTGTGCAGCCAGCGGCAGCGGACCTTGCGTTCGGTGAAGTAGGCCGACAGGTCCTCGGCGAGCTTCTTGGTGAGCGTGGTCACGAGCACCCGCTGCCCGGCCGCCACGGTCTTGTCGATCTCGGCGGCGAGGTGCGGCACCTGCTGCACCGCCGGGGCGACCTCGATCAGCGGGTCGAGCAGGCCCGTCGGCCGGATCACCTGCTCCACCACCTCGCCGCCGGTGCGGGCCAGCTCCCACGGGCCGGGCGTGGCCGAGACGAACACCGTCTGGTGGAGCCGCCGCTCCCATTCGTCGAACATCATCGGCCGGTTGTCGAGGGCGCTCGGCAGCCGGAAGCCGTGGTCCACGAGCGTCGTCTTCCGGCTCCGGTCGCCGGCGTACATGCCGCGGACCTGCGGCACGGTGACGTGCGACTCGTCCACGAAGAACAGGAAGTCCTGGGGAAAATAGTCGAACAGCGTCGTCGGCGTGCTGCCGGCCGCCCGGCCGCTCAGCGGCCGCGAGTAGTTCTCGATTCCCGGGCAGAAGCCCGCCTCCAGCAGCATCTCGATGTCGAACCGGGTCCGGGCGTTGAGCCGCTGGGCCTCGAGCAACTTCCCCTGCCCCTTGAGCTCCTCCAGCCGGGCGTCGAGTTCGGCGCGGATCGTGGACACGGCCGCCTTGATCCGCTCCTCGGGCATGACGAAGTGCCGGGCCGGATAAAAGTAAGTCTCGTCCTTGCGGGCCACCACCTCGCCGCTGGTCGGGTGCGTGATGGCGATCGACTCGATCGTGTCCCCCCAGAACTCGATCCGCGTCGCCAGCTCGTCGTACGGGGGCCAGACGTCCACCGAGTCGCCGCGGACGCGGAACCGGCCCCGATCGAGCGGCAGGTCGCTGCGCTCGTAGTGGATGGCGACGAGCCGCTCGAGGAGCGCGTCGCGGCCGAGCGGCGTCCCGGTCTTGAGCCGCACGACCATCGCCCGGTAGTCGTCGGGCGAGCCGAGGCCGTAAATGCACGACACGCTGGCCACGACGACCACGTCCCGCCGGCTGACGAGGGCGCTGGTGGCGGCGAGCCGGAGCCGGTCGATCTCCTTGTTGATCGCCGCGTCCTTCTCGATGTAGATGTCGCGCTGCGGGATGTAGGCCTCGGGCTGGTAGTAGTCGTAGTAGCTGACGAAGTAGTGGACGGCGTTGTGCGGGAAGAAGTCGCGGAACTCGGCGTACAGCTGGGCCGCGAGCGTCTTGTTGTGCGAGAGCACGAGCGTGGGCCGGCCGACCCGGGCGATGACGTTGGCCATCGTGAACGTCTTCCCCGACCCGGTCACGCCCATCAGGACCTGCGATCCGCGGCCCGCGGCGACGCCCTCGACGAGCGACTCGATCGCCGCCGGCTGGTCGCCGGCGGGGGAGTACGGCGCCACGAGCTCGAACACGCCGGGCTGGATCGCGGACGGAGCGGGCTTCATGGCGTCGTCTCCCGGGGGGCGATCGGGCGGAGGTGAGGCCGGATCGCCGCCAGCGTGGCCGGACCGATGCCCGGCACGTCGAGCAGATCGTCGAGCCGGGCGAACGGGCCGTGCTGGCGGCGGTGATCGACCAGCCGACGGGCCGTCGCCGGCCCGAGCCCGGGCAGCTGGGCCAGTTCCTCGACGCCTGCGGTGTTGACGTTCACCGTGTAGCGGGCCGTGGCCGCCGGCGGGGCATCGTGGTGGACGAGCCCGCGGCGGCCGCCGGTGAGCGTCAGCCAGGCCGCGATGCCGGCCAGCGCGCAGGCCACGGCCGCCGCCAGCAGCGGCTGGACGTGCGTGGCGAATTGGCGCGGTCCGGAGTCGGTCGGATGCATCGGGAACCGTGGAGGTGGGGGACCTGCCGTCTGCCTGTTACGATACCCGATCCCGCGGCAGCGGCCGCCGCCAGTCCCCCTTCTCCCCGGCCATGAACGCGTTGCCTCCCCACGCCCACGCCTCTGCCTGCCCCGAGTTTCGCCAGTCCGCGTGGGACGACCGGCTCGCGGCCCACGTCGCCCGGCTGGCCGCCGACTGGTTTGCCGAGGACCTGGGGCACGAGTGCGACTGGACGAGCGTGGCCATCGTGGCGGCGGCGGCCGCCAGCGAACTCCGCGTGGTCGCCCGCAGGCCGGGCGTGGTGGCGGGGTTGCCGGCCGCGGCCGTCGTCGCCGAGGTCGCCGGCACGGGCCTGCGGCTCGTACCCCGCGTCGCCGACGGGGCGGTCGTGGTGGCCGGTGAGACGCTGGCGACGCTCGTCGGACCGACCCGCGGCATCCTCGGCGCGGAGCGGGTGATCCTCAACCTGCTCGGCCGCCTTTCCGGGATCGCCACGGCGACCCGCCGGCTGGTCGATGCCGTGGCGGGCACGCCCTGCCGCGTCTACGACACGCGCAAGACGGTGCCCGGCTGGCGGTTGCTCGACAAGTACGCCGTGCGGACCGGGGGCGGCTGGAACCACCGCATGGGGCTCTACGACGCCATCCTCATCAAGGACAACCACCTGGCGGCGGCCGCGGCCGCGGGGCTGTCTCCGGCCGCGGCCGTGCTGCGCGGCCGGGAGTTCGTCCGGACTTCGTTTCCTCCCGCGCGGGCCGCGGCGATGGTCGTGGAGATCGAGATCGACTCCGAACGGCAACTGCCCGCCGTGCTCGACGCCGCCCCCGACGTCGTCCTGCTCGACAACATGGGGACCGCGGAACTGGCCCGCTGCGTGGCCCTGCGAAACGCGAGGGCTCCGGCCGTGGTCCTCGAGGCATCGGGCGGGATTCGCCTGGAGACGGTGGCGGCGATCGCCGCCACGGGCGTGGACCGGGTCAGCACCGGCTGGCCGACGCACGACGCCCCATGGCTCGACGTGGCACTCGACTGGGGCTGAAGCCGCTCGCGATGGCCGCGGGCGCCGCGGGCTGCGAGCAGGCGCGGGAGGCGGGGGAGATCAGACGCCGAGGAGCCGGTTGCGCTTCGTGCGGCGTTCGGCGCGGAGGCGGGCGCGACGCTTGGTTTCGCTCGGCTTCTCGAAGAACTCGCGGCGGCGCATCTCCTTCTTGATGCCGCTCCGCTCGACCAATTTGCGGAAGCGACGAACCGCCTCCTGGATGCTTTCGCGTTCCCGTACCGTCAACTTGACCATGCGTGCTCCGAAAACCTGAAATGCCACGATCGCGGGGCCGGATGCCGACTCGCGAAGGGGGAAGTATAGGAAGTCCCCGTCCGCGCGTCCATCGGGGCTCTGCCGGGACTCCGGGAGGCGGTGCGGCAGCGGCTTGGGGCGGCGAAACCGGGCCCGCTTCGGCCCGGCACCAGGGCCCGGCCGCCGGCTGACCCCGGCCATCCGCCCCGTTGGGGCTCAGGTCGCCGTCGCCTTCTGCCGCGACACCTTGCGCCGCTCGTGCTCGGAGAGGAGGATCTTCCGCAGCCGGATCACCGCCGGGGTGACCTCCACCAGTTCGTCCTCCTCGATGTATTCGAGCGCCTCCTCCAGGGACATCCGGCGCGGGGGCTTGAGGAGGATGTTGCGGTCGCTGCCGGTGGCCCGCATGTTGGTGAGCTTCTTTTCCTTCGTGGGGTTGACCGTCATGTCCTCGCTGCGGGCGTTCTCGCCGCAGATC
>JBIKKQ010000322.1:0-4631 GCA_044360305.1 Pirellulales bacterium | reverse complement strand
CCCGGCAAACCGAACCCGGCGTGACACGCTACCTGCCCGACTACACCACAGTCACCGCCATTGATCCCGCGTTCGAAAGCCAGTTCACGAAGGCCCGAGCCACGATCACCGCGGGCATGGCAGCGGCGTACGAGTTTCGCTTTGCTATCGGCGATCCAGCGCCGGTGGCCCTGTGGACGAAGACGCAATGGGACGGCTTCGTGGCCGCGGCCGATGGCTGGTGGCGGATTCCGACGGACAGGAACGTCCGGCCGAAGGCGATCAAGGACACGACGCTCGATTTCTGGATCGAGGGCCTCCAGTCGACCGGCTACGCCGCGGGGAGCATCGCGTTCACGGCCCTCCACACGGCCATACCGACGGCCGAGCGTCCGACCGACGTCGCGAACTTCACCGTCCTCGACGCCGGCCTCGGCGTGGACGGCAACCGCGACGGCACGATCGATTTCGCCGACAGCTTCGACCGGCAGTTGACGTTCTGGCTCAACGATGATCGCGACGTGATCGACGATCCTGGCCTGTTTGGCATGTTCGACTGGTACGACCGCTGGGCTGGATCACCGTACGAGACGGAGGACGCACTTTTTGATACCAAGGATTCCGCCGATCGAGCCATATCCACGGAGCGGGATTTGGAGGACTTTGCCGCCATCAACTTTCTTGCAGATCGCTCTCTTATCGATCGAATGATCCCAACGGCGAACGCCACCACGGCAGCGACCATGGCGATTCCTAATTATCGATACGAACTGAAAGTCGATCGCGCTGGGCCGCAGGTGCGGCTGTTTGATGACGCCGAATCTGCGCCGCTGGACCATGTGGCCGATCGTGTCATATCCGGCCGACTCAAGAACAGATCGACAGGGCAGGACATAGATCGGAATGGCGCTGCACTCGACAACCTCCGACCAAGTCGCAGCCTTTCAAAGCCCAATGAGGGCGAGCGATTCCGCTACCTCTTCGAGGCCTTCGGCACAGCCGGCAAGGCAAAACTCGAATACACGGTGACGGTCGCCTATCCCGTGCAGGTCGGCACGAGCGGTCCGCCGAAGACAACGAGCCGCACTCATACGATCGACGTCGACCTGCGACCGATTACGGACTTCTACACCCGCATGCGGGTGCCGTACCGGATGCCCGCCGACGCCCGCTACGCCGCGTTCAGCCGGGAGGACTCCGTGATGCCGCATTTCGAGGACGCGGCCGTGCGGTCGGGGGGGCAGCCGGCTGCCATGCCGTTCCTCAAGGGCGATGGCACCGTCGTTTTGGTGCATGGCTGGAACATGACCGACGGTCAGCAAACCAACGGCCCCAAAACCGACTGGAAGAAAACTTTTGCTGAGACGGCGTTCAAGCGGCTTTACTGGCAGGGCTTCCGCGGTGCGTTCGTGGCCTTCGACTGGCCGACGTTTTCCGATTCCGAGGGGTCACTGAGCGGTCAAACCGTGGAAAGCTTCAACTTTTCCTACAATGCCAGCGAATTTCAGGCGTTCCGCTCGGGGCGATCGCTCATGCACTTTCTTGAGGCTCAACAGGCCGCTGGTCCCGTGCATCTCCTCGCTCACAGCATGGGCAACGTCGTGGCCGCCGAGGCGTTGCGGCAATGGGCCGTGGCCGGGAAGGCCATACCGCTGGTCACCAGCTACGTCGCCATGCAGGGCGCGATCTCCGCCGGGGCTTATGGCGACGACAGTCGCGACGCATTGGAGAACGCCTTCGGGTCACCGACGTCCACCACGGACTTCTACCGCTACTGGTCAGTCGGCGAGGCTGGCCAGGGCAGCCGTTTCCTTATGCAGGGAACGGACCAGGCCGCAGGAAAGTGGATCAACATGTACAACCCGGTCGATGCGGCGACCAGTGGCGGCCAAGCCGGCTGGGTGGCCAATAATCTCCAAAAACCGATCGCCGGGGCGATCTGGCGTGATTTTCTCGTCCAGCCCGCGCGGCGGTTCGCCTACCGGATCGATGCCGACGGCCGGCTGCTGCGGAGTTACGCCACGGCCACGGGGCAGGTGCTGGACGAGGGCACGATCGACTTGAAGCCGTGGCTCGTCGCCAAGGGGCAGCCGGAGTTGCCGGGACTGGCCGCTTACGAGATCATCGCCTTCATGGCTAAAGCCAACGCGATGCCGATCGGGACGAAGGAAGTCGATCGCTTCGGCACGAATATCGACATTCGGAGCCTCGGGTTGGGCGAGCCCTACTCGCGTGAATGGTCAGGTCACTCCTTCCAATTCCACTTTGATGCAGCCACGACGTCGCAGTTCTGGAAGCGGGTCGTGGACGAAACCAAAATGGACACCGTGAGCAAGCCGAGGAACCCGTGAGATGAAACGCCGTTGGGTGGTGATAGGCGCTTGTGCGGTGATCGCAGTGGCAGTCGGCTTTCAGCAGGTGGAGCCGCTGCATGAATTGCGGAAGCACGGCTCTCTTCACCGAGGCGTCGGCCATGGTGTTGGTGCGAACGAATACAGCTTTGTACCGGCCGGAATGGCTGGGCAACCGTTCGTCGATTCGTTGGCTGTGTTAGCTCGCTGCCCATCGGTCCGAGAGTTGGTTGTGCCGAAGATGGCAAACCTTGGAGAAACCCTCTCCCGCGTTGTGCAGCTTGAGCACGTCGTTTCGCTTTCGCTTTATGACCGAGACGTCACTGACAAGGATCTCGCCGGTCTCGCAGGAATGAAGCAGCTCAAGTTCCTCGATGTGAATCATAACCCACGAGTCACTGACGCCGGGATTGCGGCCCTCGCGGGGCTTGAGAACCTCCGCTATCTCGACCTCAGCAACACTCAGGTCACGGGCACAGGGCTCAAGGGCCGGGCCGACATGGTGAACCTCTACCAGCTCACGCTGAATGATTGTCCGGTGACCGACGAGTCACTGGCGGCGATACCGCATTTTCCGAAGCTGGAAGAACTGCTCATTGGTCGCACCCAAGTCAGCGACAAAGGCCTGATGGGCCTCGTGGGCTGGCATTCACTACGGCGTGTGACGCGAACTGCGCTGACGACCAAGACCGGCTCCCAAGCCTTCAACGAAGCCTTTCTATCGGCCCGCCGCAAAGCTCGGGAAGCCGGTGAGCAAATGGATCCGAGAGATATTCCGCCCGTTTTTCTTGATGGCTGGCGCGAGTGATCCGCCCTAGCGTCACCAAACCACTCGAGGGATAAAGGTGACAGCCACCAAATCTGGGCAAGATGCAGGCGTTCAGGGACGGTGCGTGGCACCTTCGCCGGCCTTGGGTCGGCCGAGCGGAGCGGATCATGAAGAGCAACAGCCAGGGCTGGTCGGGCTGGATGCGGCGATCATGCGCTCCGGCTACGCCGACGAATACGACTGCTGCCCGCCCGACCAGCTCCGGACCACGCTCGACCGCGAGCGGATCGAGCGGCAGCGGCGGCATGCGAGCCGGCCGATCCCCGAGGGCTTCGACTACGGCGGCGTGCAGCAACTCCGCGCCGAGACCCACGAGCAGCTCGCGAAGATCCGGCCGCGAACGCTCGGCCAGGCCAGCCGCGTGAGCGGAAACCTGGGACGGGAGCGGATTACGCGGTCGTTGAACGGCGAAGTGTTTGCCGTGTTCGCAGAATCTGTTTCCGACATCGATTCGGCTCCTGCACGCTGATCCATGCTGGCGGCTCGTTCGTCGCGGTGAAGGCCGACGGCGACCTGGTGCTGTTTCGCGACGGCGGCAAGGGCCCCGTGGGAAAATCCGGGACGGGAGCGAGTTTCGCCGTGATCAGGCTATTGACCCACTCCTGAAGGATAGCCCGGCCAATGGCACTTCTGCAGCCATTTCCGAGCTGGTGAGCGGCTCGTGAGCCGAGGGCTCCGGTCGCCCCTGGCCCCAAAAGCGGTTGAAGCGGTTTCCGGAACTCGTGCCGTTCGCGCATGGAGCGGCGTTTATCATGAATCGGGCTCTACGGCCGGCTCCTCGAACAGACCGTCCGCGGGCTCAAGGCGCTGCCGCCGGCCGAGCCGCCACCGGTCACGATCGACCTTCCCGGCGAGGCCTGGCTGCCCCGCGACTCACTCGTCCGATTCGCCCCGGCGGATGCGTCGGCCCACGGGCGGGGTGGCCGACACATGGGCCCTCGCGCTGCCGGGGCTGCGGATCGCGGCGACGCTGGCCCGCACGTTGCTCGGCTTCCGCGATCTGATGAAGGTGATCGGCACCGCCGCCGCCGCCCGCCTCATCGCGTTCTCATCGGGCAGCCCCTTGACGCCCCCCCCCACCAGGTACGTTACCTTCCCCGCGGAGAGGCCATGCCCCCACACGATCTCCTCGTGCAGGGAAGGGGCTTCTCTCCGTCCTGCCGCTGCCCCCCGTTTCCTCCCCCGGCGGTGCCACGATGCTTCGCAACCTGTCCGCGCGCTCCCGTTCGCTCATCGCCACGCTCGTTGGCCGTTCGGCCGTAACGCAGCGCCGCCGCCCAGCCCGCGGCCACCGCCGCCGGCCGATCGGGGCCGAGCTGCTTGAATCACGCGCCATGCTCGCCACCACGGCCACCCTCTCCGGAGACCTCTCCGGCTTCACCCAGATCCCGGTCACGTTCCTCAGGCCCGACGGCAGCGTCGGCTTCTCGAGGACCGCCTACGTCGGGCAGCTCGGCTGGTCGGCGATGACC
>JBIKKQ010000071.1:0-16285 GCA_044360305.1 Pirellulales bacterium | reverse complement strand
GCGATCGCGGCCGGGGCCGCGCCGGCCTCCTCGAGCCCGCCGGCCGCGGCCCGCTCCAGCCCGCGCTCGACGCAGTCGCGCAGCCGTTCCAGCCACTCCGGCACCTCGACGCCGGAGCCGCTGGCCACGCCGAGGAACGTGACCGCCTTGGCCTCCAGCCGTTCGCCGGCGCCGGCCGGCGCGCCGCCGAGCAGTTCGGCGATCGCCGGCGGCACGAGGGCCTCGAGCTCGTCCTGCTCGAGCGCCGCGGTGAACGGCCGCCGCACCCGGTCGGCCACGCTCGCCAGCCGCACGCCCAAGGTGGCCTCGAGGTCAGCGAGCCGGTCGCGCAGCCCGGCGGCCGTGGCGTCGGTCTCGTCGCGCATCCGGCCGCGCCACGCCTCCGCCGCCTCCGTCGCGCCATGCCGGGCCAGCACCCGGTGGGCGATGCTCACCGGCCGGAGCGTCCAGGCGATCCGGTCGTACTCCGCCTTCAGCCGCAGGAAGGCGAGGAGCATGTGCAGACATTCCCCCCGGTCCGACTGCGTGGTGGTCGAGTTCCAGTCGCGATACTCGGCATGGTTTTCCGCCACGCTCTCCAGCACGAGCCGCAGCCGGGCGGCGGCCTGCCGCGGCGCGAGCACGCCGCTGGCGAGGTCCTCGATGAGCTGCGTCGGCCGGCGGGGCGCGGGCCGGTCGCCGGCCGCCTCCGCGGCCTCCTCACCGAGGTCGGGTTCGGCATCCTCGAGCAGCCCCTCGAGATACTGGCGGACGCCGCCCCGGAGGATGCCGCGCAGCATCGGCGGCGAGAGCAGCTGCTGGGTGAACAGCCCCGGGCCGTAACGCTCGATGAACTCGCGCAGGGACGCGAACGACCGGTCGTCGCGAATCCGCTCCAGCACCGAGAGCCGCAGCTGCCGGGCATGCTGCATCCAGGTCTCGAGCAGCCGCGGCACGAGCGCCGCCAGGCCGTCGAGAATCCGCTCGGTGACGACGGCATGGTCCGGCGTTGCTTCCCCGGCCGCCGGCGTGGCGGCGCTGACCACGATCCGTTCCACGAGCGCCGCCGTCCCCGCGGCGAACACCCGGTCGAATTCGCTGACGCTCGCCGCGCCAGGCGGTCGGGCCGACTCGAGCTGCTTCGCCAGCTGGACGATGGCCGACGTCTCGGCGACGAGACCCACCCTGGGCAGGCAGGCCGCCAGCCGTTCCAGCAGCCGGGCCCGGACCCGGGCCCGGGCGATCCGGTCGGGTCGGCCGCCGCGCGACAGCGGCACGTAGAGCACCGGCTTCCCCGCGAGCAGCCGGCGGACGGCCGCCAGATGCCGCCGGGCCGCCGCGGCATCGCCGGCGAAGCAGGCGGCGAACAGGCCGCCGATCGCGCCCCCGCCCGACCGGCCGCCGCCGGCCCGGCCGCCGACCCGACCGTCCCGCAGTCGGAGGCGGGCCGCCAGCATCCACAGCACCTCGGAGACCTGCACCACCGCGTCGATGAGCCGCTCGACGACGGCGTCCCGCTGCCAGCGGAGCCGGTCGTGCTCGACCGGCGACGTGCCCGGCGCCGGATCGCCGGCGCGGCTCGCCACGGCCATGGCCGCGCGCATCAGCAGCCGTCGCTGCCGGCGCAGCGAATGTCCCCAGCCGATCACCGCGTCGATCTCCTCGCGGGCCGCGGCCTCGCCGCCGGCGCTGCACCAGGTGGTGACGGCCCGGCGCAGGAGCCGGGCGCTGCCGACGAGAAACGCAGCGGCATGCTCCACGCCCCCCAGCCCGTCGGTGGCGCCGCCGCCGGGCAGCTCGACGTCGGCCATCCCCCCTTCGACCCCGTCGTCGGCCGAGTCGTGCCAGACCATCGTCTCGTAGGCCGACGCGACGCTCTCGTCGGCGTCGGCCTGGGCGACGTCCTCGTCGTCGAGCGGCCGCCGGCCGCCGGCCCGGTCGTCGGCCGCCAGCCCGTCGATGACCTCGAGCACGCCGGCGGTGTTGGCCTCGACGAGTTCGAGGAACCGGCGCACGCGGCCGCGGCCGGCCGGAGACGTGTCGGCGAACGCCTGGCCGAGCCAGCGGTTCGCGGCCCCGAGCCAGATCGGGCCGGAGCGTTCGATCGCCGGCCCCTCCAGCAGCGACGCCCAGTGAACGAGCAGGCCGACCGCGCCGTCGAGGTCCCCCTCGTGGAGCAGGGCGTCGGCGGCCTGGGCGTGGGTCCGCGGCGACGAGAACCCGGCCACCTCGCGCCGCCAGAAGCCGGGGGGCGGCGACGCCGGCGCGAACTCGCGGCGCCGGGTGAGCGCGTCGATCACCTCCCGCGCCGAATCGAAGGCCTCGCGACCGGAGAGGTGCATCACGCCCGACACGGTCGTGGTCGCGAACCGGTCCCACCAGCCGGCCAGCCGCTCCAGCGCCGCGGCGGCCCGCGCGGCCGTCGCCTGGGGCCCGTCGAGGCCGGCCTGCCGCCAGGCGGCCGCGTAGCCGTCGAGGATCGAGCCGGTGGCGTTGACAAGGTCGTCCACCCGCGGGTCGGGCAGGCTCTCGCCCCCCGGCTCGTGGAGGGGAAACTGCCCGGACAGGCCGAGGATGTTCCACGGATCGACCGCCGCCCCGCAGCCGACCGCGCGGAACAGGATCTCGGTCGCCGCGTCGAGGTGCTGGAGCGCGGCGACCGGATCGCCCCGACCGAGATCGAGCGCCTGTCGGGCGGCGACCACGCTACTGGTGAGCCGCGACAACAGCCGGGCCGAGGCCGCGGGCACCGCGCCCGCCATCCGTTCCGCACCCGCCGCGCGACCGATGCGGGCGAGCACCGCGGCCAGCGCCACGCTCTCCACCTGACGCGCCCGCCGTCCGGCGAGCACGCCGTTGATGTGCCGGCGGACGCCGGCGAACGGCTGCCGCAGCCGGCTCGCCTCCTGCTCCAGCCGGCCGCGATGCGCGGCGGGCAGCCGGGTGAACAGCCAGCGGTAGAACGCGTCGCGATAGCCGGCGATCCGCGGCAGCAGGTCGGCCAGCGGCAGGGCCGCCTGCGGGGCGCCGGGGCCGTGGCCGGAGAGGCCCGACGCCATGAGCATGACGCCGGCCAGGACGGCGGACGATTCCCAGCGCAGCTCGCCGGCCAGGTCGGCCGACCCACCGCCATCCTGCGCCGCGGTCTCGGGCCAGGAGAGGATGCCGTCGAGGGTCGCCTGCTGGACGACCATGCGCCGATAGTGGCCCCGGGCGTCGATCCGGGCCGGATCCCAGAGGCCGAACAGATAGTTGGGCCGGCTCGCCGCCGGATGGAGGAAGTCGAAGGCCCGCGGATCGAAGGCCAGTTCCTCGAGCATCTCCAGATCGAAGTCGGCCTGGCGCACGAGTTCCGCCGGGGCCTCGCGCAGGATCTCGATGGCGGTCTCCACGAGCTGGCCGTAGCGGCCGTGGGCGGCGCCGGCACCGGCCATCCACAGCGGCACCGGCCTGACCCGCTCGTGCCGATACGGCTCCGACAGCCGGCCGTTTTCCAGGACGGCCACCGGCCGCCAGCCGACGTACTCGTTGAGCCGGTCGATCGCCTGATCGACGACCGCCTGCGGATCGTCCCCCGGCCCGCCGGCCGCGAGCACGGCCTGCGCCGCGGCCATCAGAAAGAACGGCCGCTCGATCGCGCCCGGCGGCTGATGCTCGAGGAGGTCGGCATGAAAGTCGCGGTAGGCGGGGAGCAGTCTGTCGAACAGGACGTCGAGCACCCCCCACGCCTGCCGCGCGTCGCGGAACGCGGGATCGGCAGGCTCCAGCGCCCGCAGCCGGTCCGCCAGCAGCACTCTCATAGCCGCGGCGGTGCCGGCGGCTTCGACCACGCCACCGGCCGCCGCCGGCTCGACCTCGGCATACAGGTCGCTCATCGCCCGCCAGGCGTGCGGATCGAAGCCCCCGGACGAAAAGTTGAGGTAGCCGAGGACGATCGCGGCCGGCGTTCTCGGCGTGCGGGGCGCGGCGGATGGGGTCATGGGAGGCGCGGGGCGGGAGGGATGGCCGCCGATCCTAGCAGACCGGCAATCCAGCGACGTTTTTGCGGCCGGGACGGGCGCTGGGACGTCGTCCGGCGCCATCGCAGGGGCACCCCCGACCCACGGAAAACCCGGCCGGCACGTTTTGCCTGTCGCCGTTCTTGAACTAAGGTTTTTCAGGCATCGACGTGCTTCGTGTCCGGCCGAGCGAGAACCTGCCCCATGACCAGGCGTATGTACCGATTCCTGATCGTGGCCGGACTCGTCGCCCCGGCCATCGTGCCACTGGCGACACGCGCGTCCGACTGCGACGGTTGTGGCGATCGTGGCTGTCATGCGGGCACGGTGGCCGACGAATTCGTCGCCGACCGGTTCGGCCTGGTCCGCGAATGGATCGTGCGTCTCCCCTTTGCCTCAACCGCCGGGCAGTTGGAGCACGTCACGGTCGGCGACGGCCTCGTGGTCGCGACGGCGGGTGACGGCAGCGTCCACGCCATCGCCGCCAGCCGCCGTGCCCCCGCCCAGGCATCCGGAGGCCAGCCGCCTGCGCCTGCCGCGCCGGACGGAGCCGCGCCGCCCGCCGGCCCGCGGCCGGCGGGCCCCGCCCTGGGCAGCGTTCTCTGGTCGGCCCGCCTGGGCACCGACAGCGTTCAGCTGCCGGCCGGTATCGGCGGCAATACGGTCGCCGTCGGCGGCGACCTCGGCATCGTCGCGCTCGGCGCCGATCGGGGCGGCGTCCGCTGGCGGCAAAACGTCGGCACTCCCGCCGCGGCGGCCGTGCCGGTCGGTGACTCCGTCTACATGCCGCTTGCCGACGGAAGCATCCAGCGCACCCTGGCCGATCCAATGCGGACCGCCGCCGCCAAACGACCTGCGGCCGAGCCCGCCAAAGCCGGCCGCGCGGGCGAGGAGGAGAAGGAACGCCGGCCGCGCCGGGACCGGCGCGGGGCGGAAGCGGCACCGAGCCAACTGGCGAGCGATGCGCAGCTCCCGCCGACGGTGGACGGCGGCGGACGACTCGCGATGCCGGTGCTCCCCTTCGGCACGGGCATCGCGTGGACGACCACGAACGGCCTGTTGGTGGCACTCGACCGGACGAAGACGGGCTGGGACCGGCACGAGTTCGACCTGCTCTCGGCACCGGTGACCGCGCCGCTGGTGCGCGGCCGCTCGATCTTCGTCGCCACCGTCGGCGGCGATCTGGCCCGCGTCGATCTGCCGGCGACGGGGCCCCGCAGCCTGCGGACTGGCTGGCATACGCCACTCGACGGCCGGCCCGATGCGGGTCCGTTTCTCGGCGGAAACACACTCTTGATCTCCCTCGGCGACGACGGTTTGGCCGCGTTCGCGGCCGACACGGGCAGGCCGCTGTGGCGCTGCCCCGTGGCCGGCACCGTGCTCGCCGTGGGGGGCGACCGGGCGTGGCTGATCGACCGGGTGGGGCGGCTGTCGGGGATCGACCTGGCGACCGGTGAACGGCGGGTGCGGCTCTGCCTCGGCTGTCTCACCGTGCCGATCGTCAACAACGTGACCGACCGGCTGCTGCTGGCCTCTGCCGACGGGCTGCTGGTCAGCCTGGCGCCCAAGCGGTCGATCCCGGACGCCTTTCCGGGGCCGACACCGGCGGAGCCGACGAAGAAGAAGCCGCGGGCCGGCCGCGCACCGGAACCGGAAGCCGAGGCCGCAGAGCCCGCGGCCGCCGACGCCGACGAATAGCGATCGCGAAACCGGGTCGGCCCGGCCGCACCCGCCCGCCGGTCAGCCGCGGCCGGGATGCAGCGGCACGCGGACCTGCGGGTCCTGCCGCCAAGCCTCGACGAGCAGCCGGTAGAGGATCGCGTCGTACCGGGCGAGCCGGCGCGGATCCTGGAAGAAGCACTCGCTGGCGACGGCGAAGAACTCCGCCGGACTTTCCGCCGCGTACTCGTCGAACGCCGTGAACCGACCCTCGTCGAGCGCCTCGTCGAACCGGTCCCGGCAGTCGGCCATCGCCGCGACCCACTCCCGGCGGGCACGGGCCGACGGCAGCGGGGGCACGCCGTCGATGTCGCCATCCTCGAGATCGACGAGGTGGGCGCACTCGTGGATCACGACACTGCGCGGTCCGTCACGCAGTCGTCCGCCGGCCCGCACGCCCGGCCAGGAGAGCACCATGCTGCCCCCGGCCCAGGTCTCACCGGCCCGCGCCTCCTTCCATTCGATCTCCCCGCCCCCCGCCAGCGGCGTCGTCCGCGGCCCGATGTAGTCGCCCGGATAGACGAGCACCGACCGGAGCCGCTCGAAACAGGAGCCCTCGAAGCCGAGCGTGACGAGCCCCGCCTGCCCGGCGATCGCCAGCCGCATCTCGTCGCTGACGGTCAGGCCTCCGCAGCCCTCGAACTGCTTCGCGGCAACGAACTCAGCCACGAACTGCCGCAGTTTCCCGATCTCAGCCGCGTCGAGCCAGCGGACCTGGAGCACGCTGCGGGCGAGGATCGGCTCCCACTCTGGAGGAAACGGCCGGGGCGTCCGGCGGCGGCTCCGAAACCATGAGAAGAACATCGCAGAATCCGGCCGCCACGACTCGCACCATGCCTGCGTTCAAGGATAGGACGCTTGACGGCACCTCCGCAAGCGTCTGCCGTCGCATCCCGAGCGACGAACACCGACGCGGGGCGAGGCTGGTGGGCTTCCTCCTGTTCGTGGTGGCGGCGCGCGGGGTCCACCACGCGCATCCGCGGCTTCGGCCGCTCCGCTACACTCTCCCTCCAGCGTTCGCCAGCGCACCTGACGCCGGGCGCCGATTCGGAGAGGAACGGTGCCCTGTTCGCCCTGAGGCGTGGGCAACCGGGCCCATGAGGAGCCCTGTCGATGGCCGACGTTCCCGATCCCTTCCGCGAGCCGCGCCGCGCGGCCGGCGTGCTGGGATTGCCGACCGATCGCGAGGTCATCCCGATGATCCTGCGGCACGAGGACGTGCGGCAGGCGGCCAGGGACTGGAAGACGTTCAGCTCCGACGCGGCTTTCCGGGTGCCGATTCCGTCCGAGGAACATCTCCGCTCCGTCAGGCAATTGCCGATCGAGGTCGATCCGCCCGCGCAGGTCGAATACCGGAAGCTCGTCGAGCCGTTCTTCCTGCGGGCGAAACAGCCTGCCTTCGTCGCCCGGGTCGAGGCGATCACCGAGCGGATCGTGGCCGAGGCGATCGCCCGCGACTCCATCGAGGCGGTGGCGGAATTCGCCCTGCCGCTGCAGTCGCGGGCGCTCACGGTCCTGCTCGGCGTGCCGGAGGCGGAGGCCGAGAGGTTCATCGCCTGGGGAGTGCACATCTTCCACGGAGAAAAGGGGCGCGAGCAGGCGGCGGAACTCGAACGCTACCTCGGGGCGCAGTTCGACCGGGCGGCGGCGGCGCCGGGCGACGACTTCTACGGTGTGCTCACCAGGGCGACCTTCCACAGCCGCCCCCTCGCCCGCGAGGAACTGCTCGGTTTCGCCAATCTGATGTTCGCCGGAGGCCGCGACACCATCATCCACACCGTCTCGTCGGTGATCGGCTACTTCGCGGGCCGGCCGGAGGCGCTGGAGTTCCTGCGGGCCGCGCCGGAGCGGATCGTCCTGGCGAGCGAGGAGTTTTTCCGGGTCTTCATGCCGCTGACGCACATCGGCCGGGTCTGCCCGGCCGACACCGACGTCCACGGCCTGACCGTCACGGCCGGCGACCGGGCCTCGCTCTGCTGGGCCTCCGCCAATCTCGACGAGACGGTCTTCGACGCCGCCGACACGATTCGGCTCGACCGGCGGCCGAATCCGCACGTCGCCTTCGGCTTCGGCGCCCACCTCTGCCTGGGCGCCGCACATGCCCGCACCGTCGTGCGGACGCTGCTGGAGGTGCTCTGCCGGCGGGTCGCCGCGATCGACCTCGTCTCGAACCGCGATCGCGTGGAGCACACGACCGCCTACGACCGCCAGCTCGGCTACGACTCGCTCGTCGTCCGCTTCCGCGCGGCGAGCGGCCGCCGGCCGCCCGCCAACGCCTGACCGGTGGCCATGCGGTAATGGGTGATCTCCGTGCCGAAGCGGCTGCGCGGCATGCTCGCCGACCGGCCCAACGCCGTCGTCGAACTCTCGCCGTTTGCCGGCAGGATGCCGGTCCGGCGTTCCAGCCAAACCTCGGCTTTGGCTGCGACCGCCCAAGGCGGCGGGGGCCAGGGATGGCAATCGCACTCTTGCCATCCTCCGAGTGCCGCGGACTTCCGGTCCGCGAACCAGTGGAGACGGCCGGCAGGAGCCGGCTCCCTGCGAACTGAGAGGTTCGCAAGCGAGCGATGACCACGATGGCTTCGCCCGCGTATCGCAGCATCGCCGCCGCGGCCCGCAGCGGGGTCCAACACGCGGCCAGAGCCGCCGACGGCGTCGTTGCCCGACGCACGCTATCATTGAATGTCTCGGGTATCTTTCCAGGGGTCACCTCCCCCTGGCCTACGCAGGCACCGGAGCCATGACCATGAAGGCGAACCGGTGTGTGTGGACGCTGTGTCTGATTCTTGGCCTCGGGCGGCAGGGGTTCGCGGTCGACCCCGCGCCGGCCGAACCTGCGACGCTCACGACGCTCTCCGTCGAGGACGCGAAGCGGCTCGCCGGCGAGAACCGGGGCCGACTGACACTCGACAGGCTCACGACCCTGCCCGACGACGTCGCCAAGGAACTCGCCAAGCGGGAGGGCTGGCTGTCACTCAACGGCCTGACGACGCTCTCGAACGCCACCGCCGCGGCGCTCGGCGATCACAAGGGCTACCTGTTGCTCGACGGCCTGACATCGCTGTCGAACGAGGCGGCGGCCGGACTCGCCAGGCACGGCGGCTACCTGTCGCTCAACGGCATCAGGACGCTTCCCGACGAGGCGGCGGTGCCGCTGTTTCAGACCGGCGGCGCGGCAGGGCACGCCGCCACCCGGGGTGGCCTCGCGATGCGCGGCCTGACGACGCTCTCGCCCGCGGCTGCCAAGGCGATTGCCGGCCGCAAGGGAGCCGAGGTTCACATTGACGGCCTGACGACGCTGACGCCGGAGGCCGCGGCCATCCTGATGACGATCCATGGCCACGTCTGGAACGGCCAACTCCCCGGGATCACCACGGTGTCGGAGGAACTCGCGCAGGCACTGGCCAAGCGCGGCGTGTCGTTGCCCGGCCTGAAGGAACTGTCGCCGGCGGTCGCCAAGGCGCTCGAGGGCAAACTCGGGGGCGATCTGCGCGGGCTCACGTCGCTGTCTGCCGAGGTCGCGGCGCTGGCGCTGAAGCAGGCCCGCGGCGTCAATCTCGACGGCCTCAAGGAACTCTCCGACGAACTCGCGCAGGTTCTCGCGAAGACGGATGGCCCGCTCTCGCTCAACGGTCTCACGAACCTCTCGGGCTCGGTCGCCGATGCGATCGCCAGGCGAGACAAGGACATCTCCCTGAACGGGCTCGCCGAGATCACGCCCGCGGCGGCCGCAAAACTGGCGGCGCACGCGGGGCATGCCAGCTGGCGCCCCCGGGTGCACCTCGACGGCCTGAAGACGCTCTCCGCCGAAACCGCCGGCATCCTCGCGGGCTGGATCAAGTGGGGCGGCCGCCTGCCGCTGCTGACGGACCTGTCCGAGCCGGCGGCGGCTGCGATCGCCACGAGCCGGAATTTCGACGGCCGGCTGCCGGGCCTGAAGACGCTCTCGGCGGGGGCGGCGAAACAGCTCGCGACGCGCCAGGGCGACCTGGTCCTCGACGGCCTCGGCACGCTGCCGGACGACGTCGCGGCGGCGCTCGCCGCGCACCGCGGCGGCACGCTCTCGCTCAACGGCGTGAAGACCCTCTCCGACGGCGCGGCGGCGGCGCTGGCGGCCCAGCAGGGAATCCTGTCGCTCAATGGCCTGACCTCGCTCTCCGACGCAGCCGCCAAGTCGCTCGCGGCGCACACGGGTGAACTCGTCTCCATGGAGCTTGGCTCGGGGAATGACAAGCGGACGTTCGAGAAGCGCAAGGCCGGCTGGCTCGGTCTCGACGGGCTGCAAACGGTCTCCCCCGCGGCCGCCCGGGCGCTCGCCGCCGCCGAGGGCTACGTCTCGCTCCGCGGCCTGAAGGGCGTGCCGGACGACGTGGCGGCGATCCTCCGCGACAGCCGCCGCGTCGATCTGCCAGTGGCCGTCCGCGGTCCGGCCTCCACCGTCGCGGCCGCGCCGGCCGACGAGAAGTTCGTCCATGCGTTTCTCGGCAGGCACTGCGGGGAGTGTCACGGCGACGAGGCCGAGAAGGTGGAGGGGGACTTCGCAATCGACAAGCCGTGGCCGTCGATGGACGGCATCGCCGGGCGGGTGGCCTATGCGTCGGTCGTGGAGCGACTGCGGGCCGGCGACATGCCGCCGCCCGACGTGAAGGAACGGCCCGGCGCGGCGGAGACCGCGCGGGTGATCGGCTGGATTCTCGGCCAACTGGACACGCCGCTTGCCGGTCCGCCGGCGCCGTATGCGGTGAAGGACAAGCCGGTCGACGGCAATCGGCTGCCGCATGCGATCCTGTTCGGCGGCCCGCGCGGTCCCAGTGTGCCGCCGCCGCCGCGGCTCTGGCGGCTGTCTCCGGCTGCCTACTCGGCCTGGATCGGCAGGACCTTCCATGCGCCCCAGGTCAACCAGCAGCCCTTCGGCCTGATCCAGGATTCGGGCTTCAAGGACTTCGCCGCCCTGTACGCGCCCGACGAGGGAGCATCGGGACTGCTTCTGGCCAACGCGGAACTGATCGTCGATCACCAGACGGCGGGGAACGCGCTGATCAACATCAAGGAGAAGCCCGAGGACGAGAAACGCAACCCCTGGCCCAAGGATGGCCGGCTCGAGGCCTGCTCGCCCGCGGAGAAGAAACTGCTCGAGGATGGTGTCCGTGTCGCCGGCGGCGGTGCGTTCGCGCCGGTCCTTCACCCGCACGTTGCCGCCACCCGCGCCGAACTCGAGGCCGCCATCGCCCAGCAGTTCAAGCTGGCGCTCGCCCGCAATCCGCTGCCTGCCGAGGTTGAGAACCTGGTCAAACTCTACGACGCGGTGGCCGAGGCAGGCGATCACCGGCTCGCCGGCAAGACGGTGCTCATGGGCCCGCTCCTGTCTCCCGACGTGGTGCTTCGCTTCGAGGTCGGGGCTGGCGCCGAAGTCCGCCCCGGCGTCCGCATGCTGTCGCCGCGTGAGATCGCGCAGGCCGTCAGTTTGGCCCTTGGCACGGTCCGCGAGGCCGGCATCTTCCAGGCCGCCGACGCCGGCGGCCTGACGACCCGCGCGGATGTCGCCGCCCATGTCCGCCGGATCCTCGACACCCACAGTTCGCCCAAACAGCGGGTGCTGCAATTCTTCCACGAGTATTTCGGCTACAAACGGGCGCCCGAGGTCTTCAAGGACCCGCCTCCGGACCACTATCGCCTTCGCGGCCTGCACTGCGACGCGGTTTCATTGGTCAGGCAGAGCGACGCCCGGGTGGTCGCCGTCCTGAGCGACGATCGGCAGGTGCTGGCCCGGCTGCTGGCCGGCGACGATATCATCGAACCCGTCGGCGAAGTCCACTGGGGTGCCCTCAACGCGGCCGTTGAAGCCCCCTTTCGCACCCTCCCGCCGCACGTGCTCGATGTCGCGAATGGCCCCGTCGATGGGCCGGTCGGCCTGCTGATGCAGCCAGCCTGGCTCGTCGCCTGGTCCAACAACTTTCACACCGACCCGGTCCGCCGCGGCCGTTGGATCCGCGAGCAGCTCCTCGGCGGCCGCGTCCCCGACCTGCCGATCAACGCGGCGGCCATGATCCCGGAGGATCCGCATCGCACGCTCCGGGAGCGGCAGTTCGTCACCCGCGAGGCGCAATGCTGGAAGTGCCACTACCGGATGGAGGACCTCGGCCTGCCCTTCGAGGCCTACGATCATTACGGATGGCCCATCGAAGGCGAGGAGGTGGTGGACATCGCCGCGATGGAGAAGTCCGGCAACAAGGGGCAGAAGCTGTTTCGCAACGCCCCGCTCGACACCACCGGCTTCATCGCCAACAGCGGCGACCCGGCCCTCGACGGCCCCGTCCGCGACGCGCCGGAGATGCTGCGGCGACTGGCCGCCTCGGCGCGGGTCCGGCAGGTCTTCGTCCGGCACGCATTCCGGTTCTTCATGGGCCGCAACGAGACGCCGGGCGATGCCCCAACGCTCCAGGATGCCGACCGCGCCTACGTGGAAAGCGACGGCAGCTTCAAGGCGTTGCTCGAGTCGCTGCTTTCCTCGGAGTCTTTTCTCTACCGCACCGTCACCGGCCCGCCGGCCGCTCCGGCCGAGCCCAAGATCAAGACGGCGAAGCGGTGAGCCCGGAGTGCCGCGGGGGGGCGTCGCCCGGCGGGTGATCGCCTCGATCAACGCCGACGAGCCGGCCGATGCCCGGACGCGGAGAGGGTCTGCGTTGAAGCAAGAAAAACGGCACTCGCGGCGGGAAAACAGGCGTTCCGGGAACGGTTTTCTGGGCTGGGAGACGCAAGCAACCCGCTCATCAACTCGGGGCTGTTGAGGAACTGCCATTGACCGGGCTATCCTTTCCATTGACTGGGCTATCCTCTGCCGTATTATTTTCCGATAGATATCACGGAGTCTATCGACCACCCCCCCCCAGCGGTTCCCACCCCACAAACAGAGTCGTCATGTCGCCGTTTGCCGACGCCCCGCGGATGATCACGCCAGACCGCATCGGCCGCCGTACCGTCGTCAAGGGCGTGACCCTCGGTGCGGGGGCGGTGGTCCTCCAGCCGTTTCTCGACAGCCTGGCAGCCGAGGCTCGCGGTGAGACGCCGCCGCCGCGGATCGTGTTCGTCATCGAGAGCAACGGCCTCTGGGAGCACCACGTTCGGCCGGCGACCCTGGGGAAGGCCGGGGGGTGGAACAGCCCGGTGGACGCCCTCGTCGACGAGCCGCTGGCCGGCCACGCGTTGCCCGAGCCCATCGCTCCGCTGGAGCCGTTCAAGGACAGGATGTCGGTCGTGCTCGGGTTGTCGGGCAAGCACATCAACCCCAACCACGGCGCCGGCTGCGCAGCGCTCAACAACTGCGCCACGGCCGTCCTCGGCACCCGCCCGACGCACATGCAGACGATCGATCATGCGCTGGCGGGGAAGGCGACGACGCCGTTCCCCGTGTTCGGCCTGGCCGTCAATCCGAGTTCGGGTTCCGTCTTCGTCAACAACGCCTCGTTGATCGCGCCGCGTCGCCCCCTGCCGCTCATCGCCGACCCCGACGTCGCTTTCCGGACCCTGTTCGGCAGCGTGGCTGGGGGGGACGCGGGCAAGGTGTTCGCCGCCCGTGCCAAGCTCCTCGATTACATCCGCGGCGACGTCCGCCGCGTCCGCGAGGCGTTGCCCGCCATGGACCGGGAAAAGCTCGACATCTATCTCGACACGTTCGCGCAGATGCAGGCCCGGCAGGAACGCATCGACGCGATCGGCGACAGGCTGAAGGCCAGTCAGCCCGATCTTGGCGGCCTGGTCCTCACGCGGAAGTCGGATCTGTTCAAGGCGCAGTGCGCCATCGCGGCGTCGGCGCTGGCCGCGCGGCTGACGAACGTGGTGGTGATCGACGCCGTCTCCTTTTATCAAGGATACCATCACTGGACCGACCTGGGCGTGAAACTCCACGGCCACGACATCGGCCACCTGGCCGGGCAGCCCAGTCGCGAGGAGCACGCGGTGCCGGTGCGCCGATTTCATGCCGAGCGGGTCGCCGACATCGCCACCCGGCTGGCGGCCGTGAAGGAGGGGGAGGGCACGCTGCTCGACAACACGCTGATCGTCTGGATGAGCGATGCGGCGGAGGAGCACCACGGGACGGGCCAGCAGTGGCCTTTGGTGCTGGTGGGGAATCTCGGCGGGCGGCTCAAGACAGCCGGCCGTTTTCTCCAGTACCCCGGGTATGGAAAACAGGGCCACCGGACGCTGGGCAACTTCTACCTGTCGCTGCTGCGGGCTTTCGGCGACGAGCGGAAGATGTTCGGCGAAGCGGACCGGGGGCTCGCGGACATCGACACGTCCGGGCCGCTCGCCGAGATCCTCGCCTGACGCGGCGGGGGCCTGACGAGGCCGAGACGCGTCCTGCGGCTCACCGACTGCGATCGCGGGCGAGGGTGCCGAACAGCCGGTCCCACAACCGCGTGGAGAAGCCGAAGTTGACGCCCGGTATCCGGTGATGGGCGGCGTGGAAGGAACTGCTGCCCAGTTCCGCGACCACCGGCAGGCGGAACCCCTGATGCCGACATACCGAGAGCCGCCCGCCCGCGGCTCGGGCGTTTCGAGAACCCCCCTCCGGAACCACGAGAAGAACATCGCAGAATCCGGTCGCCGCGGTCAGGGCCGCAGCGGCAGGCGGCGCGAGAACAGGTCGAGGGCCAGCAGCAGGCAGCCGACCGAGATCGCCACGAACGAAAGCAGGAGCATCGCCGTGTAGACGTTCATCGGCGGACGCTGCGTCGGTGGGGAGCCGGATTTCGCCATCGGTCGTGTTCCCGGTCCTTACTTGCGCAGCCGCGTGGTCACCCGGTCGGCCTTCTGCACGAGGCCGCGGCTGTACTCGGGCTTGACCGTCGCCAGGGCGCTGTTGCGTTTGACACTCTCGACCCGTGCCCGCCCGATGTACTGGTCGGCACGGAACAGTTCGAGTTCGGCCCCCATGCGGACGCCCTGGTCGCTGCCGATGTCCACCTGGATCGAGTTGCCGGCGACCGCGACGACCTCGCCGTCGGCGACCGCCGCGCTGCTCGGATCGCTCTGGGGGTTCAGGCCGCTCTGGCCGAGGAGTTCCCGGGCCCGGGCCAGCTGCTTTTCCAGGTCGGCCTTGCGCTCGGTCGCGATCGCCAGCTCCGCGAGGGCGGCGTTGAGCTCCCCCGCCAGCTTGGTCGCGTCGCTCACCTTGCCATCGACGGCCACCTGCTGCGCCTGGACCTGTTTCCGCAGCGTGTCCACCTCGTCGGCGGCCTTCTTCAGGTTGGCCTGGGCGGCCTCCAGCTTCTCGATCGCCTCGCGCTGCGTCTGTTCGCGTTCCTCCTTCGACTTCCGCAGTTCGACGAGCTCGCCGCTCTTGAGCTCCAGCGCCGACTGCAGTTTGGCGATCATCTGGTCGCGGGAGGCCTCCGACTCGGCGACCTTGCGGGCGAGGACGCCGATCTCACTCTCCAGTTTCTTGCGTTCGTTCTCCCACTGCTCCTTCTGATACTTCAGCCCCGGCTGCTGGGCCCCGCGAACCTCCTCCGGCTTGCGATTGACCTCCTGCTCCCAGTTGACGTGGGAGGAGTAGATGGCGACGGCGAAGCTCATGAACACGAGGCTCATGACGAAGACCGCGAACACGAAGATCTTGCCGATGACGTTCATGCGATTCTCCGCACCCGCCTCCGCTGCGGCCCCGCGCCGCGACTTCCGCCACCACCATTGTTTCTCGACGGCAACGGACCGGGCAAGCCGCGGCCTCCGCCTGCCGAATCGGTGGATTCCGGCCTTTCCGTCCGGTCAATGATCGGCCGCGACGGCCGTGGCGTTTTACTCGCCCCCCGGCCGCCGCTCCAAACCGCCCGCCGGCCGGCTCCCCCACAGGCTCTCCAGCAGCAGGGCCAGCGCAACCGCCACACATGCCCCGGTCGGCAGACTCCCCAGGGCCAGCCACGGGCTCGGCCGGCCGTCCGGCCAGACCCGGGCCCGGAGGGGTGCCGCGGCCCGCCGCGGCCCCCGCTCCAGCAGCCGGCCGCAGCCGTCGATGGCAGCTGAAAATCCGGTGTTGGCGGCGACCAGGATCGGCGTCCGCACCTCGATCGCCCGGAAGATGGCGGCGGCGAGATGCATGTCGAGTTCGCTCGACCCCCAGAACCAGCCGTCGTTGGTGAGGTTGACGAGCACGTCGGGCCGGCGTCCGCCGGCCGTCAGCCGCCGGACGGCCGACCGCACCGCCTCGGGCAGCGCGGTCTCGTAGCAGATGTCCACGGCGACCGACCGTCCCGCGATCTCGACCGCGACGGGCTCGCTGCCGGCCGTCAGCCCGGCCGGCAGCGGCGTCAGCCGGTAGAGCCACGGAAAGCGGTCGGCCAGCGGCACGTATTCCCCGAACATCACCGGGTGCATCTTGGCGTAGCAGGCGATCTCGCGGCCCGCGGCGTCGAGAAACAGGCCGCAGTTGAAGTTCAACTGCCCGGACGCCGCCCGCGGCGTGATCCGCTGCTTGTCGATGCCCACGAGCCAGGTGGTGGCGTACCGCCGGGCGTAGGCCGCCAGCGCCTCCCGGCGCTGGCCTTCGATCGCGGCCCGGGCCCGGGCCTGGCGTTCCGCTCGGGCCGCCG
>JBIKKQ010000236.1:0-4646 GCA_044360305.1 Pirellulales bacterium | reverse complement strand
GTTTGGCCTAACTCTTCATTATCGGGTCCGTATAAACCCGGCTTTCCGCAGGATAACGCCGCGTCCCTTTTCGGCCAATGCGTCCGTAAAGTATTGCCGCACAAGCACTTGCGACTCGTCCGCCAGATGAGCCCGGCGGCGTTATCCAGCGTTTTTGCTGGATAACGTCAGGCCGGTTCCGTAGGCGGCATTTCTCGTCCTCCCCGTCGGCCCCTCTGGCTGCCGGGGTGTTTCTGGTTCTAGTTTCTACCTGCCGGCCCGGGAGCGTCATTTCGAGGATGTGGTGAACGGGGCAGGGCAGGGGAGTACCAGCCGAGCCAAAAAGAGTGTGCACATTTGTGTGCAGTCAAAGCCGCCGCAACAGAAGCGACTCGCACGAACCCAATCAACTCAGCGAAAAACGCCTGATCGTGCGAAACGTTGCGGATCGCTGCGAGCCGCAGCAAACCGCGATAGTGGGCAGCACAGGATTCGAACCTGTGACCTCTACGGTGTGAACGTAGCGCTCTAACCAACTGAGCTAGCTGCCCGACACGGGTCTGCGACGCACCAAAGCAGCGCATTTCCCGAGACGGAAATCAACTCCACACCATCGATCCTACACTCGCGAACGACGGGCGCGAAGTGCCACGCGGCCCGACGCGGGACGGCGTTCAGCCGTCGATCGCGGCCGGCGGATCGAACCGGGGCGGGGTGGAGGATGCGCCGTAGCCGGCGTCTTCGTCGCGCCGGACCACGCGTCGCTCCAGCGGCGCGGCACGCCCCTCGATGTGACCGGCGATGTCCAGATCCTTGGAGAGCGTCGCCCACTGGCGCCGAAGGTCGCCGATGCTCTTCCCGACCGAGCGGCCCACCTCGGGCAGCCGCTTGCCGTAGAGCATCACCGCGATCGCCCCGATCGCCACGATTTCGAAGGGCCCAAGTCCGAACATGCCCGCTCCTCATCCCTGGCCGGCGGCCGGGATCCGCGATCCGGCCGCCCGGCGGTCAACGCGAGTCGGAGCCGCCGACATCACGCGGACCGGTCGCGCCATGGTCCTCGATGCCCTGCACGCCGCGCTTGAACTCGACGATGCCCTCGCCGAGCGAACGCATCACCTTGGGCAGCCGGCTGCCGAAGAGCAGCAGGACGATCGCGCCCACGATCAGGAGCTCCGTCGGCCCGAGTCCGAACATTCCGAAAAGCGGCACGATCCGTTCTCCCTGGCGTGCGGCCGGCCGCCGCGGCGAATCCGCCGCGTCCGACGAGCTTTTGTCGCCAGCTCAAGTGTACCCCCGGCCAAGTGCCGGTCAAACCGGCGGCGGGCCCGCTCTGGGCCGCGCACCGACCGCCGCGACCACCTGAATCACCGCGCCGCGGCGATCCTGCGCGGCTGGCGATGCATCGGGAGATGGCGGTAGTAGACCTCCAGCGTCATCGCCGACAGGGCGGTGGCGTAGACCCGGCCGCCATGGCCGCCCCAGACAGGGTCCGGATCCCAGCTGCCGTCGCTGCGTTGCAGCGGCAAGACCGCCTCCTGCAGCCGGGCGTTCCACTGATCCCACTGCCGACCGCCGGCATGAAACGAGGCCAGCGTCGCGTAGTACCAGGTGTAGGCGTTGGGGCGACCGCGATCGGGTGGCGAGCGGGCGATCAGGTCGAGCGCCTCGCACACCGCCGGATCGTCGGGCGCGGCGCCGAGCAACTGCCGGCAGAACGCCCCCTCCGCCGTCATCGTCAGGCTGGGGCGTTCGCCCGGCCGGTAGGCCGCCAGCCCTCCCGCCGTGCCCGAGGAGACGGTGGTGAGAAAATGCCGCGCTCGCGCCTCGGCCGGCTCGAGGCCGCCGAGGCCGGCGTTTCGCGCGCTCGACAGCACCATCAGCTGCCAGCCGAGCTGGCTGGTGTCGCCGCGGTCGCCGGCCGCATACCGCCAGCCCCCCGTGGTCAGGTTCTGCATCGCCAACGTGTGTCGCACCGCGCGATCGAGTGGCGGGCCGAGCCGCGGGTCGCCGGTGAGCGCGGCGCACTCGGCCAGCGCGATCGTCGCCATGCCGTGACAGTAGAGCGCCGCGAAGAACTCCGCCTCGCCCGCGAGCGATCCGTCGGCACGCTGCCGGGCGACGAGGAAGTCGATCCCGCGACGCACGCTCTCCGCGTGCGGCCCGTCACAATGCGTCTGCCCCGCACCGAGGAACGCCAGCAGCGCCAGTCCGGTGACGCCGTGGTCGCTCCGCGCCCCGGCCCCCTGGCGATGCTGCCCCTGGACCGACCGCTCGACGCCGGCGCCGTGCTGGGCCGCGGACCAGCGGCCGTCGCGCGACTGGGCCGCCACCAGCCAGGCGAGCGCCGCCTGCACGGCCCGTTCGGTCGCCTCCGAGCCGCCACGGGCGGCCGCGGCCACGGCCCGACGGCCGTCCGCCCGGTCGGCATACGCGTCGGGAACGGCATGCGCCGGGGCGGGTTGCGGCGCCGCGTTCGCCACAGCAGCGCCGTCCGCCAGAGCCAACGCCGCGCCGGTTTCCGGCGTGTCGCCCACCGTCGGGGCCGGCGTCTCGCGCGGCGCTGGCGACTCGGGATCGACGGCGGCGACCTCGAGCAGCGGAGGCGGTTCCGCGGCCCCCGACGATTCGGCCGGGGGCACCACGGCTGCCTGATCAGCGCCGGCTTCGACCGCGACGACTGCCGGTGGCTCGACAGTTCGAGGTTCCGCCTCCGCGTCGGGGGGCACGGGGGAATCGCGGGCCTCGTCGTCGGCCGGATCGGTGGACAGCGCGACCGTGAGCGACATCCGGCCCTCGTCGTTCAGCCCCCACGACGCGGGCCGGACGCCGCCGACGATGGCGCAGACCAGCGCCAGCACTGCGTGCAGCAGCACGGAAAGCAGCACGCACTTCGAGAGCGTGTGCGACTGCAGCCAGCGGGTGCGGACGAGGAGGGCGAACCCAACGGCCGCCGCCACGCCGACCGCGCCCCAGACGATCCACATGGACTGCATGTCAGACCGTGCTCAGCGGCGCCGCGTGTCCTGATCCTGCCGGGGCCGGACGGAGATCGCGACATTCCGTACGCCCGCCGTGCGACAGGCCTCGTAGATCTCCGCCATTCGGCCATGGGGCACGCTCCGCTCCCCGCGGATCATCACCGCTAGGTCCGGCCGGGCCGCCCGCAGCCCTTGGAGCCGGTCGGCGAGTTCCCCGACCGGCACGTCGGTCGCGCCGAGCCGCACCGTGCCCGAGGCCTGGACCTCGACGATCTCCGGGCTGACGGGCGGGTTCACGACCGCGGCCCCCGCCTCGGGCAGGTCGAGGTCGAACGTCCGCTCGTCCCCGGAAAACTTGGTGGCGCACATGAAGAAGATGGTGAGCACGAGGATCACGTCGATCATCGGCGCCAGGTTCGGCGCCGGTTCCTCGTCGTCGGTGAGGCGGACCAGTGGCATCGCTCACCCCGCTCGGCGGCGGCCGGCGGCCGGCCGCGGTTCGGCGAGGGACTCCTGTGAGATTTCGTCGATCACCTGCTGGCAGGTCTCATCGAGCCGCATCGCCAGCCGATCGACGCGGCTGGTGAACACCCAGTGGAGGACCATCGCCGGAATCGCCACCAGCAGCCCCATCGCGGTCGTGATCAGCGCCTCGCCGAAGCCGCGGGCCAGCAGGTCGGGCCGCCCCATCGCGCCGGCGCCGGCGACGTCGTTGAAGGCGTGGATCAGTCCGAACACGGTGCCGAGGAGCCCGAGCAGAGGACCGATCGTGGCCACGCCGTTGAACACGCGCCGGTAGCGGCGCAGATGGTTGAGCTCGCGTTCGCAGGCGTCGATGGCCGCCTGTTCGATCTCGACGGCCGGCCGCCCCCAGCGGCGCACGGCGGCGGCGAACACCCGGGCGGCCGGGCTGCCGTTGGCATCGCAGGCGTCGAGAGCGGCGCCGCGCGACAGCTCCCGGCTCTGCACCTGCTCGATGAACCGGGTGACGAACAGCCGGGGGACGACGCGGCCGGTCCGCAGGCTGACGACCCGTTCGATGCCGAACACGGCGAGGACGAACGAGCAGCCGATGAGGGGCACCATGAGGATGCCACCGTCGCGGATCACGGCCAGCAGGTTGCCGGTCGGGATCAGTCCCGCGCCGGCGTCGCGGGTTGCGGACGGTTCGGCGGGAGGCGGCAGATCGGCGACCCGCAGCGGTTTCCGCGCCGCGTCCTCCGCGGACCCGGTCCAGGCGCCGGGCGATTGGCCCCGCGTCTGGCCGCCGGCCGCGGCGGTGAGCAGCAGGCCGGCGAGGGCCGCGACGGCCACGGCTCGCGCCCGGCGCGAGATGGGCAGTTGGTCGGCGGCGGAGGTCCGTCTCCTGGACGTCATGCAATCCCGCCTGGCTGACGCGCGGCCGGGGCGCCCGTCCCTGGGGCCCGATCCGCACCGACTGTCATCGGCGTTCCGGGCTCCGGCCGACCCGTGTCACCGGTCGCGGCGCCGCGACCGTCACGACCGTCACGGTCCGCGCTGTGTTTCGCGGCATCGCCGCGTGCTGGCTGCACGCAGACCCGCGGCATCGTGCCGCGGTCTGCTTGGCGGGCCTCCGCCCGCGCTTGTAAGGCCGCCATCCCGGCGGCCAGTCCGTGCGCCCAAACCGCACGCAGCGGGCTGGCTACACGCAGACCCGCGGCATCG
>JBIKKQ010000235.1:0-4659 GCA_044360305.1 Pirellulales bacterium | reverse complement strand
CTGCTCGGTGGCCGCGAGGCGCGGCAGCTGAACCGGAAGCGGACATCCGACGGCAGGGGGATGGGGGACGACGACGAGGCGGCCATGCGCCGCCGCCGTTCGCAGCGGTCGCGGAAGGGTTCCTCCGTGTCGACGGCTGCTCCCCGCAAGACCAATGCCTCCATCCAGGTCCCCTGCACCGTCCGCGCGTTTTCGGAGTCGATCGGCCAGCCGGCGAGCGAGGTGCTGAAGAAGCTGCTGGCGTTCGGCATGGAATCGATGCCCAGCATGGCGACGCTTCTCGACCGCGACACGGTCGAACTGCTCGCCGCCGAACTGGGCGTGCAGCTCGACATCAAGACCGCCGAAGATCTGGAGAAGGAGCTGCTTGCCGGGTTCGATGCGGTTGACGAGGATCCCGCGATGCGGCTGCCGCGTCCGCCGGTCGTGACCTTCCTCGGTCACGTGGACCACGGCAAGACGTCGCTCCTCGACCGGATTCTTGGCATCGACGTCGCGGCCCGCGAGAGCGGCGGGATCACGCAGCACATCCGTGCCTACTCCGTCAAGCACAACGACAAGTCCGTCACCTTCGTCGATACCCCGGGGCACGAGGCGTTCACGCAGATGCGGGCCCGGGGTGCCAACGTCACAGACTGCGCGGTGATCGTGGTCGCCGCCGACGACGGCATCATGCCGCAAACGGAGGAGGCGATCAGCCACGCCCGGGCCGCCGGCGTGCCGATCGTGGCCTGCATCAACAAGATCGACCTCCCCGGTGCCGACGTGCAGCGGGTTTACCAGCAGCTCGCGGCCAACGAACTGCTCCCGACCGAGTGGGGCGGTGAGACGGAGGTCGTGAAGACGAGCGCGGTGACGGGCGAAGGCGTGGACCAGCTGCTCGACACGCTGCTGACGATCGCCGAGCTTCACGACCTGCGGGCCAACCCGGAGCGGAGCGCCGCCGGCGTCTGTCTCGATGCCTCGATCCACGAGGGCCGCGGCGTGGTCGCCTGCCTGCTCGTGCAGAAGGGGACGCTCCGCGTCGGCGACGCGATCGTCTGCGGCGAGGCGAGCGGCCACGTCAAGTCGCTGTTCGACACGCTGACGCGTCGCAAGATGACCGTGGCCGCGCCCGGCACGCCGGTCTTCGCCACCGGCCTCGACGTCGCTCCGGGGGCGGGCGACCGCTTCCAGGTGGTCGACGAGATCGCCAAGGCCCGCGAGGTGGCGGTGCGGCGCAGCGGCATCCGGCGGCACACGAGCCTCGCCCATGCCCCCGTGCATGTCACGCTGGAGAACCTCGCCGCCCGGCTGGGGGCCGAGAAGGCGCCGACGCTCAACCTCATCCTCCGTGCCGACCAGCGCGGCTCGATCGAGGCGATCCTCAAGGAACTTCAGAAACTGGAGCACCCCGAGGTCAAGGTCCGCGTCCTGCAGGCCACGGTGGGGGGCATCACCGAGGCCGACGTCCAACTGGCCGACGCCTCGGATGCCGTGATCATCGGGTTCAACGTCGTGCCGGACGAGCGGGCCCGGTCGCTGGCCGAGGACCGCGGCGTCCAGGTCCGGCGGTACGACATCATTTACCAGGTCACCGACGACCTGCGGAAGGCGCTCGAGGGCATGCTCGCGCCCGAGAAGCGCGAAACCGACCTCGGCCGTGCGATCGTGCAGCGGACCTTCTCCATCAGCCGCCTCGGCGTGATCGCCGGCTGCCGGGTGATCGCCGGCGTGATCGCCCGCAACGGCCGGCTGCGCGTGATCCGCGACAGCCGGGTGATCGGCGAGTACGGCATCGAGTCGCTGAAGCGGGAGAAAGACGACGCCCGCGAGGTGCGCGACGGGCTTGAGTGCGGCATCAAGCTCGCCGGCTTCAACGACATCAAGGAGGGCGACATCCTCGAGTGCTACCGGATCGAGGAAGTCGCACGGACGCTGTCGTGAGCACGCGACGACTTCTGAAGGCGGCCGAGGCGGTCCGGGAGGTGGTCAGCATGGCCATCCTTACCGAGGTGCGCGATCCGCGGGTCCGCGACGTCACCGTGACCCGGGTGGAGATGGATCCCGACATGCGGGGTGCCACCGTGCACGTCTCGGTCATGGGGAGTCCGGCACAGCAGCAGCTGGCCTTGCGCGGGCTGGCGAACAGTGCCGGCTTCCTCCAGGCCCGGATCGCGGACCGGATCGAGACCCGGTACACGCCGCGACTGAGGTTCGAACTGGACCGGGGCGTCAGGCACGCCCTGGAGATCGCCCGCGTACTCGGCGAGGTGCTGCCGCGCCCCGCGGAAGACGGGGCGGTGGCGGATGAGGAACGGCAGGACGCAGCAGGGACACAACCATGACCGCACCGAAACGAAAGCAGCCGCCGGCACGCAAGCCCGCGGCCGCGGCCCGACCGGCCAAGCAGAAGCCGGCGCCCCCCGCCCGGGCTGCTGCCAAGCCGGCGGCCAAGCCCGCGACCAAACCTGCCGCCAAGCCCAGCGTTGCCAAGCCGGCTGCCGCGAAGCCGGTGGCATCCAAGCCTGTGGCCGCCAAGCCCGTGCCCGCCCCGCCGGCCGAGAAGCCGCCGGCCCGCGGCGTGCTCGTGCCGAAGCTCTTCAAGGCACTGCGGGCGAACTTCAAGCCGGTGCCGGCGAACACGTCCCGGCCGCTCCTTGACCAGGTGCTGTTCGCCTGCTGCCTGGAGAACGCCCGGCCGGAGGTCGCGGAGAAGGCCTTCGAGAGGCTGGTGCAACGGGCCTTCGACCTCAACGAGATTCGGGTCACGACCGTGGCGGAACTCGCCGAGACGCTGCACGATCTGCCCGAACCGCCGCGGGCGGCGCTGTCGCTGCGTCGGGCCCTGCAGGCGGTGTTTGAATCGACCTACAGCTTCTCGCTCGAGCACGCCCGCAAGCACTCCCTGGCCCACGGCGTGAAGACGCTCGAGGGGCTGCACGGCGTGCCGCCGTTCGCCGTCCAGTACGTGGTGTCTACCGGCCTTGGGGGGCACATGATTCCGCTCGACAAGGCGGCGCTCACCGGGCTGTTTCTCACCGGCATCATCACGCAGCAGGAGTACGACTCCGGCAAGGTCGTGGGCCTCGAGCGCGTGGTGCCCAAGAAGGTGGCCGTCGAGTTCGCCTCGCTGTTGCACCAGTTCGGAATCGAGTGCCTCACCAACCTGCACGGGGCCACGGTCCGGCGGATCCTTCAGACCGTCAATCCTGCGGCCAAGGACCGGCTGCCGAAGCGTGGCCTGCCGTTGCCGGAGCCGGTGCCGCCGCCTCCGGCCGCGGGCCGCGAGGGGCAGCGGGCCGCGGACGCCGCCCGCGCGGCGGCCGAGGAGCACCGGCCGGCCGGGCCGCAGGCTGCCTCGCGGCCGGTCGGCAAGACACCGTTGCCGCCGGCCGGCTCCGGGCCGAAGCGGCCGGCGGATGGCAAGTCGGGACCGAAGCCGTTCGTCGTCAAGCCGAACGTCGGCAAGCCGATCACGATCAAGCCTCCCGTGCAGGCGGCCCCCGAGAAGCCGCCGGCGAAGCCGGAGCCAAAGGGAAAGAACGCGGCGGCCGGTCAGCATGCCGAGCAGTTGGTGAAGCGCAAGCCGCGCTGAAGGTGACACCGAGGAGCAGGCCGTGGCCGGACATTCCCACTGGGCGAACATCGCCCGCAAGAAATCGCTGATCGACGCCAAGCGTGGCAAGCTGTGGAGCAAGCTGGCCAAGGCGATCATCGTGGCGGCGAAGCACGGCGGGGCGGACCCGGACGCCAACCTCCGGCTGCGGTACGCCATCGACGCCGCCAAGGCCGTGAGCATGCCCAAGGACAACATCCAGCGGGCGATTCGGACCGGCACCGGCGAACTCAAGGGAGGCGACCTCGAGGAGTCGCTGTACGAGGGCTACGGGGCGGGCGGGGTGGCCGTGCTCTGCGAGATCCTCACGGACAACAAGAACCGCACCGCGCCGGAGATCCGCAAGATCTTCGAGATGTGCGGCGGCAAACTCGGCGGCACGGGCTGCGTGGCCTATCTGTTCCAGCGGAAGGGGGTCGTCCGCGTCCCGCAGGCGGCGTGCGCCGAGGATCGGCTGATGGAGATCGCGATCGAGGCCGGGGCCGACGACGTCAAGCTGAACGGCGACCGCTGGGAGGTGGTCTGCGAGCCGGCCGTGATGGCCGCGGTCATCGAGGCGGTGCAGCAGGCCGGCATCCCCGTGGACGCCAACGAGATCGTGCGGATTCCGACCAACTCGGTCGATGTCGAGGATGTCGAGACGGCCCGCAAGGTGCTCGACCTGGTGGAGCGGCTCGACGACCACGACGACGTGCAGAGCGTGGCGGCGAACTTCAGCATCCCGGACGAGGCGCTCGCCCAGTTGGGGTGAGCGTCGCGCGGCGCGTGGGTGGAGGTGTGCCCCAACGTGCTCCAGTCAGCAGCCAATCGTTGAAGCGTGTCGGGTCACGGTTCGGGGTCACCCACGCCCACTCGCCGGACGTTCACTCCGGCCCGACCAATCTGCCGACGGCAGATCGGTGCCCGGCCTCCGTTCACTCGATGCTGCCTGCGCTTCGGCCTCCTGCGGCGCAGGCAAATGTCACCGGTTCCTGCTCGCCGCGGGTCGGGGGTGCCCCTGCCACGTCGCCGGACGTTCGCTACGGCCCTCCGGGCCTGCGCTCACTGCATGTCCGCTGCGC